>JABIFG010000289.1 GCA_018650795.1 Fidelibacterota bacterium | reverse complement strand
ACCAGTACGGAAATGCGTTTACTTAAGCGCCAATCCAATTGATAGGATATCTGTTCGTAGGATTTTTCTGCAACATCAGCAGCAAAATACGCAATGGATTCACCACCTTCATAGAAATAGACATCAAAATGGGGTGTCTGGATATACGACCAATCCATCCCGCGATATTGCACTTTATTTTTCCCGTATTTCGCTTCAACCGGGTTGACCAAAATAATCAACGCCAGAGCAGCAGTCAGCAGGAAGTTCTTTATGGAATTTATATTCTTCATATTATGGTGTATGCCGGGAGCTCCTTTGGGTTCCAATAATTCTAATCAAGATAAGCCCTGTCCTCATACTTGTCAAACGCTCAGGTAGCCTGATTACAACCAACTTATAACGTTTAAGTGATCATGAATAGCCGACAATTCGCATAGTACTTTACTCGATGTTGGTTATTTTGACCACATGAAAAACACAGCTTACTTCCTTTCAGACGTCCATTTACGTATTCAGCTTGATGATGTTGAGCGGGAACGTCGCAAAGAACTCTTTCTGCTTTTAGACCAGATCAAATCTGAAAATGCAACTCTATTTATCGTTGGTGATTGGTTCGATTTCTATTTTGAATACGGCCAGGTGGTTTCCCAGGCCTATATCGATGTCTTTTCAAAAATGAAGGAGCTCGTGGATGCTGGTATAAAAATTCATTATTTTGGTGGTAACCATGACTATTGGATTGGATCATTTTTATCAGATAACATTGGTGTGAAGATTTATCCGAAAGCGGCTACGCTTGAATTTGCTGACAAGAAATTTTATTTCAACCATGGTGACGGTCTTGATCCCGAAGATACCGGATATCATCGTTTGCGTAGTATTATTCAGCACCCCCTATTCATATGGGGTTTCAGGTGGCTGATACATCCTAATGCCACCCATTGGATTGCTACTTGGCTATCCCGAGGCAGTCGTAAAAAATACCATAAAGAAACCAGTCTTGACCATTTGAACCTCATACGCAAGAATTATGGCTTTGCAGAGGATAGGTTTGCAGAGGGTGCTGACTTTGTCATTACCGGTCATATTCATTATCCAAAATTGAAAATGTTCGATAAAAACACCTTTCTCACTATTGGAGATTTCCTCAATTATTTCAGTTATGGGCATTTTGATGGAGTGAATCTATCACTTAAGCAATGGCCTGTTAAGCAATTGGAACAAAGGGAATTACCTTGACTTCAAGCCGTATTATCGATAAACTGATTTGATACTTTTCACGACATTATTGAATAGAAATTGATGGATTTCAACATGAAGAATTTATCCAAACAAGTACTATTGATCCTGATGCTTGGACTCGCCATTGGATCTTTTACCAATTGTAGCTCAGGTGGAGAAGCAACGAAAGCTGGAATTGATGAGGCATACAGTGACTATAGAGATGGGAATAAAAAGGCTCTGAACAATTTAATTAGTATGTATAGAGACCCAACTCTGACTGTCGATATTCGTAAAGAGGCCATGCTGAAAGTTATTGAATCAAATGACCCAGTTGGTTTACAAGCCATCAGGAACTCACTCAAAGATGGAAGCGATCTGGACTACACCCTATTTCAAACCGGTCTCCAGGCACTGGGTAAAACCAAAGACACTGAAAACACCAAAACCATTCTTCAAGCTATGGCTGTTAGTCGCGCGGGTTATGTAACAGTTCGCGATGAAATGTTCAGTATAGTTGAGGATCAGGTTGATGCTCGTTCTGTGGCACTCATATTAAAATTATATGCTGATGCTACGGAAGATTATGCCTCATTTTTACAGAATTTAACCCTCACTCTGGGCAAAATGGATGACGCACGTGTTGTGCCTATCCTCATGTCCATTGCTAAAAATAAAAAAATTGATATTTCAATTAGAAATCTAGCTGTGGA
Source organism: Fidelibacterota bacterium (assembly GCA_018650795.1). GTDB lineage: Bacteria > Fidelibacterota > UBA8477 > UBA8477 > JABMPR01 > JABMPR01. The sequence continues at coordinate 3,579 of JABIFG010000289.1, read as the reverse complement.
AATCCTGGCGACTAAAAATGACCCTGCTGTCGCTCGACTCCTTGCAGAAATGTTGAACAATCCAGCCACCCAGAATGAAGTCAAGACTTATGCTATCTCACTTATGGATGAGATGAAAGATGAGCGTCTGCTCTCGAGTCTGATTAATGCCTTACACGATGAACAGGCTACTTATTATGGGATGCTGGATGCCATCACTTCAGCCCTGGGCAATTTCGATGATCCAGAGCTAAAGATGGCCTTGGTAAAGGTTGCCCGTGATGATCAAATGCCGAGTAGATTTCGCAAAAGAGCGCTTACATCACTTTCAGTTTATAAAGATCCGGTGATAACGACTCAATTAATCGACATCCTGAGTAATCCTGATAATTTTATATTCTATGACGATATTAAGGATATGGTTGCAAATATTGACGACCCGAAACTTCAGCAAAAAATGCAGCATGTTGCTCGCACAACCCAAAGCGAATGGGAGCGTGAATAATGACTGTACAAAGACATAAATCAACAATCCTGATATTCATCTTGATAATCATGCTTCCAATCGTGGGTCTCGCCCAGAAAAAGAATAAGACATCTGGAACCAGTGAGGGATCCGACAAACGGGAATTTTTCCAACCTAGCGTGGAAGTCCGTGGATCTGATAGTCTCGTCAAGGAGCTTCGTAACGAGGTCCGCCAAATCCAGAGCGATATGGATCGTATGCGTCTTCAGCTTCGTGAGTATGATGATTTGAGTGCACCCAGAATTCGTAAAGAGATCAAACGCCTTGTGAATTTTCCTGAAAAAATCAGCGAGATTACTCTAAAAAACGGGACGGTTGTTCAAGGTAAAATTCTCTCAGAAGATTTAGACAAAATTATCGTCCAGACCAATATTGGAACCCTTTCCATTGTTCAGGAAAATATAAAAGAGCTGAAACCATTTGACCGTCTCCATGGAGATGTAGTGTTAAAAGGTGAGTTTGAGGATCAACGCCATGCTGATAGCCGAGTATTTATCGGACAGGTTACCAATAAAGGTATGCGGCGTGCAGATTTCGTCAGAGTTCGCTTTCGCCTGCATGATAAGCGTACTACGATTATTGCCCAGGATTCCTCCTACATCAGTGGTGAACCATATTCCTTCTATTCAGGGGTGATCAGTGAGAGTTCACTCTCTGCTGGAGAATCTTCACTATTTAGGGTTGAGGTAAAATTACCTCCTGGAGTTGAAGCAAAAACAATTTCCTATGTGACCTACAAGGTGTTGTTCGACGAATTCAATTAGAATGATTTGACTGAAAGGCTCGAGCAATTTAAAAATTCGGGGGAATTTGACATCGGACTGGGGAATTATTCGTATTGTCCGAATAAAAAGAAATATAATTGATTGATATTATTTTTCCGACCTGAATTAACGTGTAATCCCTCCAATCCATTGCGCTGCAGCCAAGCGAGACTTTCTCAGATCAATTTTTGGGTAAGCAAATAATTTAGATATACAATTTCCCGGGAGAATGGAATGACCCAAGAAGAAAATATTGAGCAAAAAGATCAAGGTATTGTTTCTGATCCAAAACCCCAACATACCATTCGTTCGGTCATTAGCAAGGCTGAGAAAAAAATTGATCCTACCTCAGGTAAAGCTGGTATGGATGAGATCAAGGATGTTCTCAAAAAGAAACAGAAAGAGCGTATCGTCAATGCCGCTCTGGGGAAATACCAACAGAATGAAGAGTTGAAACCCTATCAGGCAGAACTTATCAAGCTTCAACAACACATCGAACGAGTCGGGAAAAAGATGATTATTCTCTTTGATGGTCGAGACGCCTCAGGAAAAGGAGGTACGATTCGTCGTCTTACCCGGTATATGAACGAGAAACGCTATCGTGTTGAAGTTCCTGGGAAACCCTCTCACCGACAACAAACCGAACTCCATCTTAAGCGATATATTGAGCGATTTCCTTCAGTGGGTGAGATTGTCCTTTTCGATCGCAGTTGGTATAACCGTGCCCTGGTAGAACCTGTTATGGGATTTTGTACGGAAAAACAGTATCGCGAATTTCTTGATACCGTTAATTCATATGAGAATAATTTTATCCATGATTCAAAGACCACACTACTCAAGCTCTATTTTTCAGTATCCAAGGAAGAACAGAACCGTCGCTTTGAGAGACGTATGAACGATCCGCTACGTCAATGGAAATTGAGCGAGGTGGATTTACAAGCTCAGGATCTATGGGATGAGTTTACAGCAAAAAAATTCAAATTGCTTCAAAAGACTAACTCCAAAGAGGCACCATGGTATATTATTCGTTCTGACAGTAAGCATTCTGCCAGATTGGAGACAATGAAATTAATTTTAAATTCAATGCCCTATCGTGGGAGAAGTAGAAGCTTAGATTTCCAGCCCAATGATGATGTTGTCATTTCCGGAGATCGCGAATTGAAATTAATGGAACGTCAACGACGCAGACACGGTCGATTTATTGGATAATAAGAAGGGTTAAGAATATGGACAACAAAACGCCACCCCAAAAACCAGTCCCCACGGGCAGTAGAAAAACCCCAAGACCCCCTGTCAAACAGGCTCCATCTCCGGTAGATGCTAAACCAGTTGCCCCGGTTAAGGTGGAGATAAAACCAACTCCCGCTGCGATTGACAAACCAAAAAAGATTCATCTGCATGAAGGCACCGCCACAAAGAACAGGGACGCCGCTAAATCTAAAGGGCGTGTGGCTGTTTATGTCAAAAAGAAAACCCTGGATTATGAGCTTGAACTCAAACGACTGCAGATAGAATTACTCAAGCTGCAAAACCATGTGAAAGAACATGACCTCAGAGTCCTGATGATCTTTGAAGGAAGAGATGCAGCTGGCAAAGGTGGCACGATAAAGAGAATTACAGAACACCTGAACCCACGTGGTGCCCGAGTAGTTGCTCTGGAGAAACCCAGTGATGTTGAAACAAGACAATGGTACTTTCAAAGATATATCCAACATCTACCTGCGGGTGGTGAAATTGTACTGTTTGATCGTAGTTGGTACAACCGAGCCATGGTAGAACCAATCATGGGTTTCTGCACAGATGAACAGAATAAGCGCTTTATCAAAGATGTCCCATTGTTTGAACAAATGCTGGTAAAGGATGGAATTAAGCTTTTTAAATTCTATTTTTCTGTCTCCAAAGAAGAACAACTCGCCCGATTCAAAGCGCGAGAGACAGATCCTCTCAAGCAATACAAAATTTCTCCAGTTGATATGGAAGCTCAAAATTTATGGGATCAGTATTCTGTGAAGAAATTTCAAATGTTATCGGAAACCAACCGGACTATTGCCCCTTGGACTATTATTCGATCTGATAATAAGAAATTGGCCCGTTTGAATACTATCAAATACATCCTGAGAAAGATGGATTATGATGGAAAACTGAGCAAGGAAAACTTCAAAACAGATTCTGATGTTTTAGTATCTGGTATCAAAGAATTGAAATTAATGGAGGATTTACTCATGACTCCAGGGGATCTCCCCGGCTAGAATCTTCCATAAAAAAAGGGCTATCCGTTTGGACAGCCCTTTTTTTATTTACACATTTTTT
>JABIFG010000288.1 GCA_018650795.1 Fidelibacterota bacterium | reverse complement strand
TATCCGCGTTTCCTACCTGCCCCAGATCGATATATTTGATGAGCAACTTTCTATTCGAGATATCATTCTTGAGCATTTTCCTGACCACCTCCAAGACTGGGAAATCCAGAAACAGCTCAATGATATTCAGGAGCAAATGCAGTTTTCTAACCTGGACATTGTAGCTGATACTTTGTCAGGGGGTTGGAAAAAACGCGTGGCCCTGGCCTGTATCCTGGCCCAGGATAATGACCTTGTCCTATTGGATGAACCAACAAACCATCTGGACCTTCAGGGTATCTTATGGCTGGAAGCCTTCCTTCAGAGAGCCAGGTTCGCCTTTATCATTATAAGCCATGATCGCTTTATTCTGGAAAACACGTGCAACCGCATCATGGATCTGGATCGTCGTTACAAACAGGGTTACCTCAAAGTCCGAGGTAACTATTCCCAATTTCTTCAAGACCAGGAAAAATACCTTAACGACCAACGCCTGGAAGAGGTAGCCCTATCAAACAAGGTGAGAAGGGAAATCGACTGGCTGCGTCATGGACCCAAAGCACGCACCACCAAAGCTCAATATCGGGTTGACAAAGCCCATGAAATGATTGATGATCTTACTGAATTGAAACAACGTAACAACCTCCAGACTGAAGCCGGACTCAAATTTGAAGCTGGCGATCGGCGTTCAAAGAAACTCCTCCATGCTCGGGGAATCAGCAAAACAAGAGGCGGACAATTACTGTTCAAAGATCTTGAGCTCTTCCTTTCGCCGCGTATGAAAATTGGTATTATGGGTGTCAATGGCAGTGGTAAAAGTAGTCTCATAGATATTCTCAGGGGTAAGCTGGATACGGATTCTGGAGAAGTTGAAATAGCACAAGGAGTGAATTTAGTTACCCTGGATCAATCACGTCATCTCCCCGATGAGAATGTGTCTCTTAAACGTGCCTTAGCTCCTGATGGTGATACAGTAATATTTCATGGGAGCCCCCTGCATATAAGCGCCTGGGCTAAGAAGTTTCTGTTCCTGAAGGAGCAGCTTGAACTTCCTGTCTCCCAATTGTCAGGTGGTGAAAGGGCTCGTGTTTTGTTAGCCAAAATCATGCTGGAGACAGCTGAGATTCTCATTCTGGATGAACCCACCAATGATCTGGATATTCCCACCCTGGAAGTGCTCGAAGAGAGCCTGCTGGAATTTAACGGCGCACTCCTCTTGATTACCCATGATCGATATTTAATGGATCAGGTTTGTGATTCGATCATCTACCTGGCCGGTGATGGAACTGTGAAGGTCTTTGCTGACACCTACCAGCTGACAAACTATCAAAAGTCTGTTGAGGTCATTTCTGATCAAGCTGAAATTCGCAGCCCCAGCAACAACAAGCTCCGACACCAACAACTTAAAACTTTGCGAAAATCTTTTAATAAAACTGAACGCGACATTGATAAAGCTGAATTGCATAAATCAGAATTAGATACAGCGCTTCATAATCCTGAAAATGCCACCGACCCTGGCAAACTTGCCGAGCTTTCTAAGGCCATCCAAAAGCTAGACGACGAACTTGAGTCTCTTCTTCAAAATTGGGAATCCCTGGGTAGCGATATAGCTGAGCTGGAAGGTTAACGGAGGTTGAGCTTGTCGAAATCTCCATTGGGGTAACACCGGGTAATTGGTCATTTCGTCCTTCGACTCCGCTCAGGATGACAGATCAATGTCTAATTCTGATATTTATCTCGGTAAGGCAGTTTTTCTGCAAATTCGGTCATAGGGACAATAGGCACAGGCCTTTTTCTCATCGCGATTTGTTAGTGGGAAGTGGTTATCAGCAAGTGCCTGAGCATAGCTGAGCGTTTCAGCTTTAATTCGATCAACGCTCCACTCTGCTTCACCACCAATAGCCAGGCTTACTTTGGAACGGGACGGAAGTGTCTCCATCAGGGGATGGTCAGACTCTACATCACCGATGTAGCCTTTTATGCCTATGGCGTTGTCTCTATATCCCTTGATCTGCTCATAAGTCAACACCACATCCTGATCTGGATATTGAGTTTTAAGCACCAGATAATAAAACAGCATCTGACTGGTCCAGAGATCCCGACTATCTTTAAGATCAACTTTTCCAGTTTTATAATCAGTTGCCCAGACATTATTACCTGACACCAGGACACGATCAATTTTTCCTCGCAAAGAAAGTTTTAAGGAGCTCCCCTCAATCTCATAGGCGGGCCAGGATGCATTGTCATCTAAATCCCCAAAGGCCTGCTCATGCAGTCCAAGCTCGCGAAAGGCTGGTAGGACATCAAGCTCTATCTTCAACATGGCAGCAATCAGGTTCTGCTCCACATCCTGAAAATTTTTAAAATATAATTCGCCCCACTTATTATGTAGCAAATCGGCATCTAGATCGATTTCCTTTTCTGTCAGCAAGGTGGTCGCGATTTTCTCCAATTTTTGCAGTGCGGCTGGAAAGTTCTCACTAGCCAATAAAAACCCACCATCCTGACCAAAACGCTCCAGGACCTTATGGACAAGATTGCCCACTTCAATTTCATCACGCTCGGCAATATTCGTTTCTGCCGTTTCCAATCGAAGCTTACGACTGTACCAATAACGTTGGGGACATTTTATCAGTTCATCAAATGCAGAAGCCGAGATGTGATCAAACTCGCTGATATCATGCTCATACAATTTTCCCTGCCACTCCCCATTACTCAGAAGCCCTTGTAGCTGATTGTGTCGGATACGTCTTTCAGTATCAGGGTTAGTAAAGACTCCTCCCGAAAGCTTGATGTATTGCTGATCTTGAGTTAATACGGCGAGTTTGGGATATTCCAGTTTCTCTAAATATTGGCAGAAAGTGCTCTCCTGAAGCGCCGCCCCATCTGAGTTCCTGGAGGGTGCTGTTAGATGAAGCTGGCCACCTGGAAAACTGAGCCACCGCTTGAATAAGTACAGATTCAGAAACCATGGATTGAGGATTGCAGGTTTTAAATATGGATTGGTATTCATCGTCAAAGGGAATTGACCCTCCGTAAGACCCATGACAAATAAATGGCCAGATCTCAGGTTCAAAGTGTCTAATAGAGAGATGACATCTATTCCAAAGCCCTGACTGGACGAAGCTACTTCAACACTCCGTATTCGCTCCCGCAGCTCACGATTCAGGTCTCCCAGGCTCCCTTTGCGACTTAAATATCTAGCCCAATCATTACGTATACCATGGATGGCATTCTTAAGGGAAGTATATGATTTTGATGCCACGCTACCTGTATCCAGACGGTGGGCGAACTTAAAATGCTTAAGTGTCTCAATGAGCCAATCAGCGGCATCTACGAGACCCAGTGGTTGTCCGGTTTGCCAGGTCTCAGATAGAAACTGAATAAGTTCTTTGGCTGTTTCCTGGAGTTTTGGATGTGAAACTATCTCGGGTAGGGTTTCACTGACCTGGGTGACTCCAAGTTTTCGCATTTCGATATCGAGCTTCAATCTCGCATAACCCTCTGCACCACTTGGAATAACCAGCGGATGGAGCCAGACTGACATGGCCACATCCCAGGAAACCTGTTTACGGAGCCTACCCTGAATGAGAGCAAAAGCGAGCTGGGTCACCGGTCGTTCCATGACAGGTTCCCGTTTACTCAGACGCACCGAAATACCCTGTTGGTCAAAGACACGTTTGATAGCAGGGACATAGCGCTCCATTGAAGATACCGCTATACGAATATCAGCTGGTGCAACATTATCCTTGATGAGTTGTCTGATTTGAGCACCCACCAGCACCGCTTCCTCATAAATGGAAAAGCAG
>JABIFG010000002.1 GCA_018650795.1 Fidelibacterota bacterium | reverse complement strand
TTTCTGGTTGATGCCAATGATCCTTTTGATTCGGTTTTAAGGGGTGCACTTGGCTTTGAATATAGCTGGAATGATATGCTCTTTGTCAGAGGTGGTTATAAGTTGAAGTACGAATGGCCAGTAGAGTACGATGTATACACCTATGAAACCAATGGTGAGTACGATCTGGGAGAAAGTTATATCGATTGGAATGACAATGGGGTACGTGATGCCAATGAGGACTATGAGGATGGACTTGCCGTAAAAACGGATGAGTTTACCACCACAAGTTGGGATAGTTACTATGGTTCAGATAATTACTCACTCCGACGTTTTTCAATGGGTGCAGGTATAAATTATAATCTGTATGGTACGAAATTGTTATTTGACTATGCCTACTCAAATTATGGTATTTTAGGGATGGTTCAGCAGGTATCTGTTGGATTTGCTTTTTAGAGGGAATTTCAGAGATTGTTGACAATTGATGAGATCAGAAATAATGGAAATAAGGAAAAGAAGATGAAGTCGCTATTTAAAGTTTTATTGGTCACGCTTATAGCCGTATCGGCTTTCGCTAATTCAGTCGATGGACTGAACTACACACAAAATCAGATCACGATTACGGGCCTGAACCAGACTGCCAGTCATGCGGCACAAGTCTCTGAACCAGGTATGACAAGAGACCTTCGCAATGGCAACTTCGCCTTAGCCTGTCAGACCGATGATTTTACCTATCTTGCAGGTATGTTGAATTATATATATTCTCCAGTTATATCACTGCCCGCTGGAAACTCAGTCCTCTTTGACTTTTTCGTTCGCGGTAATTTTTCGGATCCCAACGAATTTCCCGAAGTTGATTATTGGGGTTGTGAGGTCTCTCCAGATGGTGGCTCAACCTGGAATGCTATCTCAAATCCCTATGGACAACCCGACCCAGTTCCAAATTATGTATATTCAGATGCTCCTGCGGAATGGTCATCATTCATCGGATCTTACCAGGATGCGAATGGGTATCCTTCTGGGAATCTGAGCGATTATGCAGGGACATCAATCCAGCTTCGCTGGTATTTTCAAACTGACTCCGATACCCCAATTGGCGAAGGCTTATTTATTGATGACATCAGCCTGACCGTTGATGGTAGCTCAGCTCTCTTTGCAGATTTTGAAGATGGCGATCTTACAGGCTGGGTATCAGTTGATGGTACTGCGGAACCAGCTCATTTCCATCAGACCACAGTGGGAGCCTACGATGGGCAGTCCTGGGCCATGAATGACCCGGATATGGGTACAGCTGGTGGTTACTATGACCATTGGTATCAAGTTTTGGATTCACCGCCAGTGACTCTCCCAGTTGAAGTGACCAATACTATTACATTCCAACAAAATAGAAATGTGGAAACCCCAGGTGACGAACCCGCTGGGTATGATGGTTGGGATGGCATGAATGTACGTATTTCCACAAATAGTGGTGCCTCATGGGAGGTATTAAACGATGCCTCTCCTGCTTATAATTCGACCTCACTATATAGCTTTGGTTTCGAATTCGAAGAAGGACTTGGTATTGGTGGTTGGGGTGGAGCATCGGCTGGATGGGAAGCCGTGACCATTACGATTCCACCAAATTACCAGAATCATGAAGTGATTATTCGTTTTGCCTTTGCATCAGATCCTGGCTATAACACAGCTGATGACCCAGCCATGTTTGGTTGGATTATTGATGATATCAATATTGCCGGTGTGCTCACCAATGATGGTGAAACCAGTGAAGGTTGGACTGCGGCCTCCAACGTTCCAATTGCTGGCGATTTATGGCATCTAGCCTTTACGGGTGCATTACCTATTCCTGCCAGCGTAGCTGCTGAAGCAGGTGATGCTCAGGTTAATGTGACCTGGACGCCACCTATTTCTGGTGATGTGACTGAAATTGTCCATGATAATTCAGCTGCCTGGAGATTTTTTCTTAATGACACACAACCCTATGGTGTCATGTTCGAGGCCACGGAGGACAATAGTTTCTTGGGAGCAATGAAACTACACATGATTTCAGTAGGTACAGGATTCTCAGGTACTGCTGATGCCTTTGTCTATTCGGTTGGTCCTGACAATCTTCCAGATGAATTATTGTACACTAGAGAAGGTGTAGAAGTTCAGGAATATCCATCAGCAACCTCCGTTGATCTCAGTGGTACTGGCTTGTCATTTAGCCTTGGCGAAAAATTTGCCCTCTGTGTTGGCAACTTTTCAAGTGGTACAGGCGGAGATCAGGGCTTATTGGCAGACTCAATTTCTGTAGCGAATCCAGCTTCAGGTAACTCCGTAGTCTGGAGTGGTGCTGATTGGGTGACTATTACAGACGCCTACACAGATATTGCAAATCTTGCTATCCGGGCCGAAATCATTATCCCGGATCCAGAGTTCTCTCCTGAATCATACAATGTTTACCGCCGTCTTGCTGCCGGTTCATATAGTGCCGCCCTCATTTCTGATCTTGATGCTGTAAGTTATCTCGATACAGGCGCTGAGAATGGTCAGGCCTATTATTATGCGGTTTCAGCCAACTACCCCAATGGCGAAAGCCCCCTTTCTTTAGAGGCCATGGCCGAACCAGAATCTCAGAGTGTCGTGGAAATCGCCTACGATGATGGTTCAGCAGAATTTGGCTTTAATGTTAATGCTGGAAACTATCAGGCTGTGAAGTTCACACCCGCGGGATATCCTACGCTTATTAAGCGTGTTAAGGTTTATATCCACGACACGCAGGCTACTCCATTTATTGCTCTTGTCTGGGATGACAATGGTCCTGGCGGAACACCACTCACTCAGTTGGATATTGATGGCTGGGCTTTCAATGTACCCGGTTGGAATGTGAAGGACATGACCAGTGATTCAATCTGGGTTACTGGCGGTTCCGTTTATTTTGGTATCAAAGAATTACCGGGAACCTCTTCAATTGGAGCTGATACTGATGGTGGGTATAGTGGAAATTCCTATTATGGTCTTACCGAAACCGATGGTAGCATTACCTGGGACAACATGTCAGGTTTAGGTCTTAATTATAACATTATGTTCAGAGTTGATGTCGATACCGCCTTTGTCCAGGTTGGTATTGATGAGTTTAATCAGGAAGTTTTACCTACTGCATATAGTTTAGAGCAAAACTACCCGAACCCCTTCAACCCCAGTACCGAGATTACTTATACCTTACCTGAATCAGGTAACGTTGAGATAAAGGTATTTGATCTCAGTGGTAGGCAAGTGGATGTTCTGGTACAGGAACACCAGAGCGCAGGTTCATATAGACTTCGTCTCGATGGCTCACACATGAGTTCTGGTATTTATATTTATACCTTGAGCAGTGGCAGTGTGAATCTCACGAGAAAGATGATTTTGCTCAAATAGTATTAATATGTTGAAATCTACTCGAGCTGAAAGCCTAGCCAGGTTTTCAGCTCGTTTGGTTTAACGGGGGATAAGGAAAAGCATGAAAAAATATATACTTATTAGTTTAACATTGATGGCATCTCTCGCTTATGCCTCATCTCCTGATCCTGCAAACTACCATGATGATAGTTTCCTGATCTGTTTGCAACCGGATATAGTCATTCAAAAGGTTTCAACTGAAACTGAATTTCCGGTAAGTGGTCTTGAGAGTTTGGATGCACTTTTAAGTTTAAGGGAAGTCATTTCCATGGAACCATTCGTTCCTGGGGCGACCTACGACGATATGGACGGTGATATAATCCTGGCAAATATCTATAGACTGCGAATTAAAAAGGGTCGTCAGGATCTAGCTCAGATCGTTTTAGATTTTTCCAAGGATCCAAACATCCTCTACGCTGAATACGAACCTATTCGAAGGATAGAATACATACCTAATGACAGTCGCTATGATCAACAATGGTTTTTGAACAAGGTCAAGGCCAATGAGGCCTGGGATCTCTGGGATATTGCTGGTGGAAATGAGCCTGGTAGTAACCGGGTTGTTCTGGCCTCCGTCGACTCAGGCGTCCAATATATTCATGCAGATCTCTGGAAAAGTATCTGGGTGAATCAGGCTGAGATTCCTGATAGCCTGCTTATAGCAGCTGACACAGATTCAGATGGCTATATAACTGCAGAGGAAGTAGTGGCTTCCATCTCTGATTTCAATTCGAGTGGTAGCACCAACCTTCAAGATGCGCTCCACTCGAGTTCACCCTATATGGATGGAGTCGATGACGATGACTGGGATGCTGATCCCACTACCTTTATTGACGATTTGTTAGGCTGGGACCCCTCTGGAGTAACCTCTGGAAATGATCCTGACAATGATCCCATGACCTCGGGTAGTATGAGTGATCATGGCACCCATGTCGCCGGTCTTCTCGGAGCTACAACTAACAATTCGGTGGGTATCGCAAGTGTGGTGTTCAACGGCTCCATCATGCCAGTCAAATGCCAATACGATCAAGGCAGTCCCTTGAATATTAGCGCAGGTTATTCTGGAATACTGTATGCCGCAAAAGCCGGTGCAGACATAATTAATTGCTCCTGGGGGGGGCCAGGGTTTAGTAGCTCTGAAGAGGCGATTATCAACTTGGTGTATGATACATACGGCGCCATTATGGTTACATCGGCAGGTAATGATAATAGTAGTTCAAATTTTTATCCCTCCGCTTATAATAATGTTATTTCCGTGGCAGCTACTACCTCAGCTGATAACAAGGCTGATTTCTCCAACTACGGATCCACCGTTGATATTAGCTCTCCCGGTGTAAATATTCACAGCACAGTATTTAATAATGGCTACCAGAGCTGGCCTGGAACCTCTATGGCTGGTCCCATTGTAGCCTCATGTATCGGTCTATTAAAATCTAGAAATCCTGATCAAAGTAAAGAGTGGTTAATCGATGGTATACTCTCGACAGCAGACCCCATCGATGATATAAATCCCAACTTTGTAGGACAATTGGGCTCAGGTCGAGTGAATATATATAATGCTTTGGCTCATAGTATCTACCCCAGACTTTCCTACAATTCATATAGCCTCTATCTGGAGAATGATAATGGAGATGG
>JABIFG010000287.1 GCA_018650795.1 Fidelibacterota bacterium | reverse complement strand
TTTTCAGTCTATTCGGGTTTGTTAGCAGATCCAGAGCCCCATACTCATCCAGCAAGATATAGGTATAGACCATGGAGAGTGCAATAAAAAAGAACCATAGAAAGTTACGGAGTAGATCCGTCTTTGTCATTATCATGACAGCACAATACACCTTCAATGTAACAGCAGATTATCTGAAATCTATCTTTTTGTAAGCCAATGTAACAGGGAGTCCTCCACTTACATTGGCTTACAAAAAACAGCAGAAACCGAAAAATAACAGGCTATGATCAAGTCATGAACAAGATACAGAATGCATGGCAGGTAAGACGGCGATTCAGGGTGACCAACACCTCTCAGCAGATCCACTCCTTGACGGGTGCAGCGGATGTGAGCTGGAACACCAGAGGAGACCGGATCAGCATCATTTACGATATTCGCACTATAGACTATGAGACCGTTCTGCAGCAGTTGTTCGATGCGGGTGTAGTGGTTAAACGGGGCTTCTGGTCTCGCTGGCTTGGCAAAATGTACCAGTCCAGCGACCTGATTGGCAGGGAGAATGCTTCGGCACGTCCCGCCCCCTGCTGTAACAAGCCTCCAAAATAAGGAGCATAATCATGGAGACGATGATGATTGGTGGTGGATTCGGTGGACTCTTCTGGCTAATTATTCTGGGGTTGGTGATCTGGCTTATTGTGGATCGCAGGCCCACACCAGGAGCCGGAGGTTCCAGGCACACCAATGAGCGAAGTGCAATCGACATCTTGAATGCCGCTTATGCCAATGGTGAACTGGACCGGGAGACCTATCTACAGAAGAAGGGGGATATCAGCGGTTAAGTAGTGACTCTAACGGGGCAACTCGACAATCGCCGAAACCCCGCCTTGAGGGGCATTCTCCAGAAGAAGCTCACCACCATGGGCATGCACAATATTGCGTGCAATGCTCAACCCCAGTCCGGTACCGCCTGACTCCCGGTTTCTAGAGTGCTCTACACGGTAGAAGGGATCAAAGACCTTCTTGAGCTCCTCCTCTGCAATCGGCTCACCCTCATTATGGATGGTGATACGGATACTCTGTTCATCTTTATCAAGCGTTACCGCAATATTCCCTTCGCCATAACGTGCCGCATTCTCCAGCAAATTCGTGAGACACCGCTTGAGGGAGAGCAGTTGTGCATCCACCGGGGTCGATAGCGTGCCATGCAGTTGAAACTGGATACCGAGCGGATACAGATCCTCCTGCAGACTCTCCAGCAATGCCTCTAGGTCAATCTTCTGGCGCAGTTCCGGCTTCTCGGTACCTCTCATGAAGTCGAGTGTGGCATGAACCATCTCCTCCATATGGTTCAGATCACTCTCCAGTTCACTGCGCAGCTGTTGATCTTCCAGCAACTCGGTACGCAGGCGCAATCGGGTGATCGGAGTCTTGAGGTCATGAGAGACCGCAGAGAGTATCCGTGCCCGGTCACCGATATAGCGGCTGAGGCGCTGCTGCATGGTATTGAACGCCTCTGCCGCTCGACGCACCTCTGTCGGCCCCTCCAGACTCAGCGGAGGGTGGCGGATATCCTTTCCCAGTGCCTCGGCCGCTGCAGAGAGTGTCGAAAGCGGTCGGGTTACCCAGCGCACCGCAACCCAGGTCAGTAGCAGCACCGCCACCATCAGCAGTGAGAGCGCAATCACCATGCGGGTGGGCCAGGCAAAGATCTTCTTTGGCAGGAAATAGTGAAAATCAACCCAGACACCACCCTTCAGCCGCACCTGAACATGGAATGATTTCACCCGCAGTGGTGGCCCCATCCGCTGCTGCATCTGCTCATGCATCCGCTGCATTCCGGGGAGAAGTTGCATTCGCTGCATCCATTCAGAAGATCTCTGAGACTCAACAACCTCTACATGGGCCTCGTATCCTCCTGGAAGACGCCGTTGCAGATACTCCTGAAACAGCAATACCAACTGTTCATTCTCTGCATCACGCTCCATAACCGGGTGTTTGGTAGACTCTTTAGCATCGTTCAACACCACCTCCAGTGGATAACCACTGATCGCCTCCACCATACTGCTACGCATGGCTGGATCCACCCCGTCCAACAGCTCGACAATCGAGCTGATCTTCTCGGCACTATCCGCCCCCATGGTCTGGTGCAGCAGTGTATCCCGATCATAGAGATGAACCAGTGCGCTCAGAAGTTGTGGCACCATCAGTCCGACCAGCAGGATCGCCAACAGTCGGCCATAGAGGGAGTGCGGCATCAGCTTCATGGCTTAACCGCTGAATTCAACATCGGCTGAGAACAGGTACCCCTCTCCCCGTACTGTGTGGAGGATCTGCGGATTCTTCGGCTCCTCCATCAGCCGCTTGCGCAGCCGCCCTACCAGCACATCGACACTGCGGTCAAAAGGGTTGGACTCACGTCCCTGGGTGAACTCCAGCAACTGATCACGGCTCAATACCCGCCCGCTGTGCTCTACAAAGACATGCAACAGGCGAAACTCGCCACCACTGAGCGGGATCACTACATCATCTTCAGAGATGAGATGGCGCTGCTGGAGATCGAGCGACCAGCCAAGAAAGTGGGCCTGTAAACTGCCTGAGTGGTCTGAAGTATCCGGCAGCGTGGTCACTCTGCGTAACACACTCTTGATGCGTGCCAGCAGCTCTCGCGGGCTAAACGGTTTGGGCAGATAGTCATCTGCGCCCATCTCCAGACCCAGGATACGGTCGGTCTCCTCCCCCATCGCGGTCAACATCACAACAGGGATATTGGAGTCAACACGCAACCGCCTTAGTAGTGAGAGGCCATCCTCTCCCGGCATCATCAGATCCAGCACAATCAGGTCGAATGGCCGTTGATCCAACGCGGCAAACATCTGTACACCATCAGCGGCCACCTCAACCCGGAATTCACTCTTCTGCAGATACTCTTTGAGCAGGCGACGAATCTCCGGGTCATCATCGACCACCAGCAAGCTAGACGGTTTGGATTGCATTACGGTTACTCCTGAATAGGGTATCCCAGCTCGGTCAGCTTCTCTGCAATCTGTGGCATGAATACCTCATCCAACTCAAGCGTTACCCTTTTCTCTTCCACATTGACGGATACCTGATCCACCCCCTCCATCGCAGAGAGGTTGCTCTCAATGGTGCCTGCACATCCACCACACATCATATTGGCTACGGTTACGGTCTTCTGCATAATTTTCTCTCCACTGCTATTTTTAATAGGGGGGTTCCTGTTCACACCACCACAAATTGCCCCATCATCCCCTGATCTTCATGCTCCAGAATATGACAATGGTACATATAGGGGGTATGGGGGTCACGATGTTTCGGGAACTGTATTCTCAATATGACGCTCTCTTTCGGATGAACCAGAACCGTATCCTTGAAACCAAATTCATGGGGCTCTCGCTGACCATCACGCTTGATGATCTGAAACTGGACATTATGGATATGGAATGGATGCGGCATCATCGTATGGTTGTTGATCTTCCAGATCTCAACCGCTCCTGCATTGACCACCTCATCAATCCGACTCATCTTCATCGATTTGCCATTGATAGCAAACTGATCACGCATCAGAAACCGTGCAGGATTCATCATCATCTGTAAATTCATTGTACGTTCTGCCTGAACGGGAAGACTCCTATCAACGGAAGATTTCACCAGATACGTTGGTAGTGCAACCGGTTTTGACTCCACCCCGGTTGCATCAATCTGGAAGATGTCAAATTGATCCTGCTCTCCCATCATCCGCTGCATCATCGACATCTCACGCTGTGGTGATCTCTGGTTATGTGGCCGGTGCCTCAAGATCGGCACCCCACCAGCAGATAGATCCACCAGAATCTCTGCACGTTCTCCAGGAGCCAGGATGACAGAACGGGCATCCCGTGACTGCTCCAATAGCCCTCCATCACTCCCAATCACCTTAAATGGGCGATGGTCATCAAATTCCAGTCGGTAGATTCTTGCATTGGCACCATTCAATAGGCGCAGGCGAATCAGCGGCTTCTCTACTTTCAGTAGCGGACTAACTACACCATTAACCAATATGGTACCGCCCCTCTTTCCCATCATGCGATCCCGCATTGTGGTCAGATACTGCAGTGTTCCATCCCGGTTGAAATCACGATCCTGGATGATGACCGGAAAATCATCTATGCCATAGGTGGACGGCAGGTTCAGTCGCTGACTCTCCTCATCATCAATCAGGAAGAGTCCAGCCAATCCATGATAGACCTGTACCCCGGTCTGGTGGAGCTGGTGCGAGTGGTACCAGAGTGTTGCTGCCGGTTGCTGAATGGTAAATTCACTATTCCATACCGCACCAGGAGCAATGGGCTGATGAGGGCCACCATCAGCCCTGGCAGGCAGTTTCATGCCGTGCCAGTGCAGAGTTGTCTCTTTAGGAAGCCGGTTTTCGACCGTAAAGTAAAGCCGCTCACCACGATTGGCCCGCAACGTGACCCCCAAAAAGGGCTGATTGATTCCCAACGTGGGGGTTTGATACCCCGGAATGATCTCGGCACTGCCACTCTGAACCTGTAGATCAAAATAGCGATCTTTTCCCTCTTTTCGACCAGTATAGAGTGGAGGAACTTGAAATGTATTCCGAGACTGTGCTCGCGCAACGGCCTGAACCAGAGAAGCCGGTAACAGCGCTGTTAATAGTGCTGCTTGTAGCAGTCGTCGCCTTGATACCATCAAAAAATCCTTGAGCCGTTACTATCAAGGCGATAAGGATACCGCCCGAATGTAAATGGCGTATGTCTGTGAAACGCTTTTTTGTAAGCGAATGTAACACACACACTTTCTGGAGCCTTCTCCTACAATAGCCACCTACATCGCTCATTACTTTGACTAATATTCCAGCGGCAGTTATGAGTCATGACCGACTAAGAGAGGAGCTGTCTTCAGAGCCACGTCTGGGGCCGCTTAGGTTTGCCGCAAGTAGCTACAACAGGTAGAGTGGATTACACTTCAAATTATTGTACAGTCAATACCATCCCTACCACAGCTC
>JABIFG010000038.1 GCA_018650795.1 Fidelibacterota bacterium | reverse complement strand
TCATGGTTGCCATTGAACAAAGCGTAAACAGGTTCTTTGTGCAAGCACTACAACTTGATGCATTTACAATGGAGCTTGAAGCCTTGCCTGATGCGGCTTGAGGGGGCTGAATGCATGATTTTGAACTCCGAAACTTGAGTTTCATGACCTCACAAACCTCATAAATTTCTCCACATTTACCACTTTTGGAACTAACCTTTTCGCCTTAGATGGAAGCATGACTACAATTTGGCGATCAAAATTTGGGCCATAGCTGACATGTATGGGGAGCTTGTCACCATAGTAGTAGAGGCGATCAAACTCCGTGTTTTCAACAACCCACTGAGCAACTTCAAGCATAGATTCATCCTCTACAATAAAGTCACAAGCAGCACCAAGCCGATCACATACCAGGTTACCTAGCCGATTAACCTCATGTGATGCGTGTTGATCTCTTTTGGGATCAATACGAGCAGGTATCTTCCTTGATAGCTCTGGCGAACAAAAACCATAGGTCAGCTTTACCATGCCAAAGTAATCGATAACAGGGTCGATTACTCGATACGCAAGAGCATACAATGCATTGTATGTCTCAACCTGCTTTGGAAGATTGTCCATGCACAACTCACTTTGAGTCTCGCCGCACTCGATCAAGTCACGAAAAGTCAGATATTTTCCACACGAATCATCTAAATCAGGAACTTCACAAGAAGGTTTCAGGTCATACCCACTGATAGCAAACCTTCTCTTTCTTAATATCGAATCAAACTCAACAACAGACAGACCAAAACCAGAGAGGTCCAGCTCACCTAACATCGCTAACTGCTCTTCAAATACAAGCTGCTCTGGATAACACAGATACTCTTCATTGATGTATCTCGACTTGTGATAGAGGTAAGGCTCCGGGTACTCTTCACCATATTCAAAGTACTCAAGATCCTGATCTCTGAGCAAGATCTTGACCCTCTTAATCATCTTCGGCAATGGCGATCCATCAAAATCGTCATAGGATATTAATGTGAGCTTTCCTGAACATATATGCACTTTGACAATATCCGCATTGCGATAATCTCCGTAGAGCACACTGGCACAACCAATGTAGACACGTAAAATCGGGGGCAACTGCTCTACTAGGCTGGTATGCATTTGGAGTGATTCACCCTCTTCCAGCCAACCTAGCCCATGCTCAGCGGCATACTTACACGCGGCTTGAACCAGCTCTACATTAGCAATATTGAAAAGTAGGTCACGTGCTTCATTTTGAGCCTCTCTATAGCTACCAAAGAAGATCTTAATATCTCTTTGAAGCCCAGCCTCCATATGCTTATACGCAGCTCGCTGCTGAAACTGGTTAAGTGCAAAATAGACTTGAATGTCCTCAATACGTGATTGCTCTACGGCTTCAATCAGCTTAGGATCATTTCTACCTTCGATAAACCTTAACGCTTTATTGAATGTACCAAAGCCTTCAGCAAGCACCAACAGATCTGTACATTCAGACTTATCCGGTCTGCGTCCTAGAGAAAGCCATTGCAGCCACAGGCGATCTAAAGGCTCTTTATGTCGTTCATATCTCTCATTGTCCTTCGCAAGCTCATTTTGGGCCTTTTTCTCTTTAGTTAAAGGAGATGGTGACCTCAGACGGGCGCTGCGCCCTCGATATCGACTCGAAAGAAAACGCTGCTCCTCATCTTTGTTACTAAAGACATAGTGAATACCTGGAGCTACCGCAATTGCCTCAACAGCAAGAGCAGTCTCAATAAAATATTTTATCTCACCTTGAGTAAAATACTTCTGGAAAGTTCCACGCTTAGTAATAACACCATCATTAAATGACTCACCGCTTGCTCTATTAGAATTTTCAAGCATCACAGAAACCACAAGCAGTTTATCTGCAAACGAATAGGCATCAATAAGTGCCTCAGCGCGTTCGTCAACAGATTCAATCACATTGATCACAAAGCCTAAATTTACAATATCAGCACAGGTCTTTGGGGCATCTGGTGCATAGTAAGGATCCCAGCCTGATACCGATAAGTCGTTATCACTAAGTCCTTTCACATCACTACCGCGCCCACATCCATAATCAAAGAGCGTGTACTTCCCACTTAAAAAACCATATCGCATCAATGATTGTACTGGTGCTGAGAAACCGTAACGAGTAAGAGCTGTTAGATGCCGTGCAGCCTTCCACTCATGTATAACCTCTTCAAAGCCACCCTCAATAGTAAGTGAGTCACTATTAGCCAATGGGATAAGATCATGACCATCTAGCTGGTAACCCGCATCATAAATCAGTCGCAACCACTGCTTTTGAAAACCAATCTTTGTAGGGTTATCAAACAGGCCGATTTCTTCGCAAGCCTTCGTTAGTCTGTAATATTTCTCATAATAATTATGAGCAGGATCAAGCAATAGCTCTTTCCTATGAAGGATCGGTGGATTAATTGAATTACTAAAATCTCTCAGCACAAAATCTTGAGATTCAATATTTATCAGACAACTCGAAATCAGCTGAGGAAAAGCATCTTGTTCAATATTACTATAATTTAGCAGAGCAACTGTTGAGTTCTTGTCTACCCTTACTATATTAAATTCGATGGTACCGTTACCAGCTACCGAAGCAATAGTCTGTCGCAAAGCTTTAGGCAGTGACTCAACATAATCCAAATGTATATATTGTGATCCTGCGACTATTTTAGATGGTACTGATACTTGCAACTCATTATTGATCATTTCTTAGATAGGAGACTGACAAAAAACATATCATCATCAATTAAATCTGGATCATCTATTAGAAGATCTTGAATATATTTAAATCCACCATTCGCATAAGATTCTATTGTATATTTAATATTTTTGACTTTAGACACCACATCTGCTTCATTGAGGTTTTGTAGTTCAAACATATCAATATCAGTGCGAGCAATAGCACAGGGCAATAAATAATCAACTAACGAGCGCGGCTTCCAATGTTCAATTTCCATAAATGAAGAAGCATCATCTGTAGAAATTATTGGGACCATCGAGCTAGTCTGAAGCCCTAAGAAAAACGCATAGATATAGAACTCATAAACACTAGAGAAAGATCGTCCCTCAACAAACTTATCATCTTTCGATCCACCTCCAAACTGTGCATGCCTTTCAATCAAATCTCTGAAATCTGCTCTATATACCGGTTTAATTTTATAAACTCTTGATTCCAACACACTCATAACTGTATCTCTCTTCTGAGAATCTGTAAATCTGCGCGATCATTTCGATCACCTCCCTCATATATTGACTGAAGATAGTAAGCTTTTCCAATATTAAATCTCTTTAACTTGTCCCATTCTGATTCATCATTAAAGTCATAAGTAGTCACAATACTCTGCTGAAAGTTATTACTCAGCGTGTTGTAAAATCCAAAGGAGTACTCTGCATCCATCTTTGAGGTTGGCGCATCGGATATAAATGAGTAGTTAGTAGCCGATTTTCCACGCGACCTGATAATTGCCATAATTAACGACAATTTAACCAGAACGATATTTGAATCATTAGAGGAACTCATTGCTATGCCATCTGATGCAATAATTTCTGGAATATAGTGCCCATGAGATAACTCTTTCAAGACAATCTTTCCGGTAATCGAATTATTGTTCTGTGTCATTGACTGGAAGAGTTCATTAGCTGAATCCTGAAGCTCATGAATTAATTCATTGAACACAGAAGACCTTGCATGCTTTGCAATGCCAGCAAGTTTTCTAAATATCTCCTCCGAACGAGTTTTATTTTTTGGGATAGGACCATCAACTAAATTCTTAAGGTCAGCTTCAGTTTTCTCTAGGCTTTCCTTTTTTTGTTGCAGCCTTTGATTAGAAGCATAAAGCTCTGATCTGTACGAATTGAGGTTACTTTCATGGACTCGGTAAGACCTTGCAACACCTTCCGACGCATTGTCTTCGAGTAAATTCGAAAATTTTGAATTAATCTCTGATATCTTGCGAGCAGCATCTTTCAACCTGTCCGTAAGAGATGAAATTGTTCTAAATTCTGATGCTATTGACCCACGTATATTATCAATCAATCGTGCATAACCAACTCCATTATCATATAACCTTTTAAAGAAGCCAGAACAGTCATTAACAAACAGCTCTTCCTCTTCCTCCTCATTGCGTGAAAGAAGGCCTTCAATATGGTTGTAGGCATCAGATCCTTTAGCTGCACCTCTACCACAAACAAAACACTTTTCATCATGAAGCATACTATTCACATAGATTGGCTGAGGCACATTGATTGGTAAACGCATTTCTTGGGATCTAGAAGCGCTAAGAGCTTGCATATATTTGTTATTGAAAATAGAGTACTGCTCAGAATACTCATCAAATACAGACCTAGCGTGAATAAGAACCCAAGAATCTGTAAACATCTTCTTGTGAAATCCATTATACCTATCCTCTAACTTCTTCTTATCACCTTCAGACTGCTCCGTCAGTTTTACAAGCTCTGCTTTAGTTTCACTCCTTGCTTCCGCATCATCAAGCTTATTAATTAATGAGTCAATCTTATCAATAGCAATCGCTATATTTTTTTCAATAGAAGAAATTGTATTCTCTTCAGAAGAAACACTCTTTGTGAGTTCATCTATCTGATCAGTCAACCGCTTAGACTGAGTTTGATCTTTTATCTGCTTTGCCTCAGCTTTACGTAGAGCAGCTGCGGATTTTTTGTGCCCTTTCTCTGTAATTGATATAAGGTCATCATAATTCTGAATATTAGATATGATATTGATTACGGTTGTTAAAGTCGCTTTGTCAGAAAGATTTAATAATCCATCAACTTGCTCCCCTTGAAACCACATATATGGCTTGATTGACGAAGGAATTATTCTCTCAAGGATCTTATTATGCTCAGAAGCATTGATTGGGCTCCAGTGCACAATATTCATTTCTTCTATAATAAGCATTGACTTACTACCGCATTCCCATTCATTACCACCTGTTTTCATGACCCGGAAAATTCTGGTGACCCTATACTCTTTATCATAAGCTGAAGTTGCTCGTATTGTAACTTCTGCGGACACAGTTTCACCGATACTACATTCTCTTTTTGCTTTATCGGATACCAACTTATGAGTATAGCTCTTAGTAAAAACAAATTCACGTCTATCAGATAGAAAAATTTGGTCGTTTAGCACCCAGTAAAATGCGTCATATAATTTTGATTTTCCAGCACCGTTTGCTCCTATTATCAAATTAAGCCCAGAAGTAAAGTCAAAATGATTATCTTCGTGTTCTCCATAGTAACACTGGAAATCTTTCATTGATAAGCTATTTATAATCATCACTTAACCTCGTTTTGAAGATAACTATTAACAGTTCGCAAGGTGGAAATCTCACTGCCATCTTGACAATATATAAAGATCATTTTCTTTAACGCATTAACTAAAACATCATCAGTGTCTACTTCAAAATTAACTTCTGCAAGCTGCTCTGGAGATAGTTCAGTTTCCTTCCTAAGCACATCAAGTGCTAAGATTTTTTGTAAAACATCATTTCGTTCACATTTCTTCATAGTCAACTCCTTAACTCATCTTCAAGCGCATAAATATTTACGTCATATTCATCCGCGACTTCCTGACATACTTCCATCGCCTCATAGTAATTATTAGAAAGTGAGGCAAAATAAATAACGCGCGAAAACTCACTCTTAAGAATATTCCTTTCCATCTTACTTGAATCAGATTCAACTCTTCTCTCTGGCACAACAACTAGATCATGGATAATTGCGATATCTTTATCTGGATGTTTTCGGAGAACACGGCCTCTTCGCTGAATAAATTGCCGTGGATTTCCTGTACTAGAACAGAAAATTGCCAATTCAGCACGAGGCACATCAACACCTTCATCAAGGCATTTCATAGCAAAAAGCACGTCGGTGATCCCTTGCTCAAAATTCTCCAAAACTAATTCTTTCTGCTCAAAGTTCGAAGTGTATGGATAAGCTATAAGTGATGGAAATATTGACCTGAACTCTCTCATATAATGACCTAAGATACTATCTCCACTCTCATCATTACCTTCAGGAGCATAAACGAACGTGTATTTAAGTCCACCATGATCCCTTTGATATTTTTTCAATATACTAATAAAGGATGGGATTTTATTCTCAGCCTTATGGATGATCCTCTTACGCTCTAAAAGTATCCGTTCAACCGCATCATTTTTCTTAAGCTTATCATTGTTGAAAAACTGAACTAATCTAACTGTAAGTTCTGCATACTTCTCCATCTCATCTTCAGTGAGTCGGATAATATGTGGGTAGTATTTGTAACGACACAGGAACCCCTCTTTGATCGCCCGATCCATCGTAAAGGAATATGTATATGGCTCTCTGGAGTTAAAGAAGCCTTCTATTGCAAGATTACCCTCTTCATCATAATTTCTTTTTGGAGTAGCAGATAAACCTATCCTTTTCTGATAACGAATATTATCAAGTAATTTTCTAAAATTATTCGCACCTAAATTGTGCGCCTCATCTGCAATTAGAACCAACTCAGGCGGCAGATTATTGGTGAATTTCTGAAAATCAGCTGACGTAAATGTCAGATAAGTCGCAATAATAATGAAATCCATATCAGCATCAAACATTGACCGCACAGAAAGTTCACGTAATTTCTCTCTCCACTTATAATCAGATGATGCAGGCATTATATTTCTAAAATTAAACAGATTAACTTCATCAACCCATTGATTCAGTAATACTTTTGAGGGAACCAGAATTATTGCTTGATAATTTCCTGTGCGCTGATATTCATTAAGCAAACAGTTTAAAGAAGTGATTGTTTTGCCTGTACCTGTCGCCATTGCAAACAATCCCTGACGATCTGCCTCTACCCATGCCTCATACGCCTTAATTTGGTATTCTCTGGGCTGTGAACTAAAGGGAAAACGAGGTTTCTCAAGTATCTCGGTTAACGTATTTTTATACTCTTCTACCTGCTTGCTCAACAGGACATCGATACGTTTTGCATAATCATCACTATCAAGAAGTTCAGCCTCATCAGTTAGCAGCTCCTCTATGCCTTGATCTTCTCCATGTTCAATAACTGCATTAATGATTGCGTCACGATCTAAATAATCGTATTTGTCATTCTTCTTATCAAGTATCTTGATAATATCTTCAAGCTTTCCATCAAGTATATTCTTCTCGTAATCACCACCCCATGATCTACACACTTTCATACTTTCAGCATTTTCTACTAAACCACTTGCAGTAAAATTACAGCTCCCATCCATAAAAATCTGATTGTCATCCTCATCGACAAACACCCCTTCTTTGTAATGTGCCATCTTGCCTGGCCGCATAATCACAGGGACGATTTCCAATCGTTTATTAAGCACTAAATACTTCAGACAGTTAATGAAGTGCTGTGAATAATCTGAAAGACTATTCTGAATCCACTGCAAGTCATTCAGATAATGTGCTTCTAACACAACTGTATTCTCACCCACATTAAGCAGATCAGTATCTTCGTTGTATAGGTAATGGTTGGTAATAATTTTGATTACACCACCCTTATAGATAAACTGCGCAAAGCTGTATGATAGAACCTGAATTGCTTTAGAGCTGAAATAACCGAGTTTAAGATAGATCTCTTTCGATCTTGGAACAGTGCTTAAGTAGAACTCTAAAGGTAGGGCATTACCATCCGAACTGTAGGTAAAGTCTGTTGGAAATTTTATCGTCTTAAAGCTCATATCTAGAATTATAGGCTACAAATAGTACAAGCCTGGTCTTCTGGTTCATCATCACAACCATCCTTTAAAGCATCCTGCCACCGCGCAGAGGCTTTGGGCTCAAATTTAATTCCCTTCTCACGATTTTCTGCTGCTTTCTTTGTGATCTCATCAAGTGTTCCACTTTGAGACCATGTATACCCCTCACCACACTCAATAGCCTCTACCTTGCCCCAGTCGAACCCTTTCTCAGATACTTCATCTTCCATCTTCCTAGCCTCCTCATAGAGATCAGGATGCTTCTCTTTAAGCCCTAACCACTCGTCTTGTCGCTGGAAGAAGCAAAAAAAACATCCTGAGCGTGATCGCCACTCATAGTAGGCAGGTATTCCCACATTCTCCTCTAAGATTTGGAAAACATCCTCTCTAACAATTCCATCACCTATAAATGGAAACAGTGCCTTGATCGACTCTTTGCGGCTGATATATCCCTCTCGATCCTCATCAGCACGTATACCTACATAGCTTATTACCGAACCATCTCCAACAAAGGCTTCAAATGGCTTGATTTTCATCATCTGAGTACACCATCTTCTCTGGGGGGACGGAAGCATATTGTTATGCATTCTCAGCCAGTGCTTGAAATCTTTCCCGCTATTGATTCTCTTGACCTCTTTGCCTAGTTCTACTTCCAGTTTATCGAGAAAGTCGTAGACCTCTTCAAGTTCCGCTCCTGTATCTGTAAAAAAATACTCTACTTTCTCATGAAGATCTGGATAGTGCTGCTTCAGGTGAATTGCTAGTGCAGCACTGTCTTTGCCTCCAGATATTCCAAGCACATGTCTTGTTCCTTCTTCAGCAGCTCTCGCTATCTCATACCATTTCATTCTTATTTTTCTCCACCAGCAACTGCTTTTAACTTTTCAACCTCTCCACTTTTTTTCTTTGAACCTACTCCACTTCGCTCAAGAAGAACATCATCTACAAGCTCTGCTAATGCAGCAATCGCAACTTTCTGATCAACAGCACTATCTTGAAGGATCTGAAGAAGATCCTGTTTCACCACAGATGCAGTCGCTCTCAGCCCTTTGTCAACCACAACAACCTCATCATTTTCAGTAGCCCCAATCTTTGTACTCTTAAGCAAGTACACATCAACGTCACTCTGCTGGTCACCACTTTTGTATCCATCAAAACCAATACGCAACTTTTCCAAGTCACGCATCTTCTTCATCAATGAAGTAAACTTATATTCAGCTGCAATACGATTTGCATCTGTCCATTTTGCTGATGGCCTACCACCAAGGAACATCAATACACTCTCAAGCCAGACTTCATCTTCTACTTGGTCCCGATGTAGCCGCATCACAAAGCCTTTCAAGCCATGCTCATCTACAGTGTAATTTTCTAGGCCATATGAGCGTGAACAAATGGCTTCTTTAGCAGACTTAAGATCTTTTCCTTTTGCACTAACAGACTCAGCAATCAATTCAACCATCTGCTGTACCATTTCGGCATGTGCATATTTCAATTCTCGTAAAGCGTTGGTAAGCAATACCGATAGATCTGAAACCTCCGTAAGTTTCATACCTAACGCTTTTGGTAGATCTTCAAGTAACAACTTTACTGGTGACTTGGATAACTTGAATGCATCTCTCACTGCTTTTGTCGCCACCTGCAATGAGTCCGTCTGCTTTGTATACGCAGGAAGGTCATCAATAAATTTTGCTATCGGCTTTGCAATCTCCAGCATAGTGCGCTGACCACCATCTGCAAAAAGGGCCTTTGAGTACTCCATGATAATTTTACGATTTACACCCTCAATTTTTACGCGTTGAACAGTAAATTTATCGGGCCTCTTGATAAAACGCTCTAGGTGCTCAAATGTGACATAAGGGACATATGCTCCATCTTCAGTGATAGCCAACTCATCTGAGTACGCAAGCATTGCCACGGAATACAGCAGAGGCAGCATTCCCTCCTTAATCCCATATGGTGGCGCAAATAGCTCTTTATTCAACTCCACCATTGAACAGGGGGAGTGCTCTGTCTCAGTTAGGAAGCTATCTATTCGCCTCCATAAAGGGGTTAGATTATACGGATCTTCACCCTGCTCAAAATCTTCAGATTTTGCCAGTTCCCAGTTACCCTGATTATTTTTCGCATGAAGCCCTGTTGCTTTGAGCACCGCTCGATAAATTGACTTTTCTGCCGGAAACTTCTCAATACCTAGATCTTCTTCATTCTGGTGATTTACCAAAGCAAAAATCAGCTTGTTCCGGGCAGAATTTGCCTGTGCTGATGTCTTATCACGATTTATAAGCTCATTTTTGAATACCGGTGTTGCATGGTAAACATTACTCAACACAAGGGAGAGTGCTTCCTGCAATTTACGTTTAGTATCAATTTCAAGCTTTTCATCACGCCAAAACCACTGGTTACACTGAGGGTTCTCAAGCATTAAGGACAATATATTGCTCTCATGAGACAGTGCGACCTCATAGGTATCTCTATACTCACGTAGTGCTACAGGATCCGTGTTCAACTCCTGCGATGTACACTCAACTTGCTCTAGCGCAAGCGCCTCACCAACCACTTCTCTCGTCTGCTCACCATTGGGTACAAGCACCACTAGATCCTGATTAGAAAAGCTGCCAACCACACTATCTATAAATAGCTGCTCATCCTCTTTTGACTCAGATAAGAAAAAAATGATTCTTGGGATTCTCGCAGCTAAATCAAGTTGACCAATTGATGTTCTATCTGCAAACAATGGGGCAAACGAACGCAATGTTCCGCTCTGAATCGTATACTTTCGAGCAACAACCGGAAGGATGTTATGTCGTTCATTGATCTTCTCAGCAACAGAAAAATATCCTAGTTTGTCCCGTTCTTCAATCAAACGTTCTTCAAGATCAAAGTCGCTCCCTTGCCACACCCGGTACTCTGAACTGAATTTTCGATATTGAATTACTGATTTTGATTTCAACTCATTTATCGCACGATCTACATCAGCAGAGTGAGGCAAACAGTGCTTCAATATCTGCTCCGAAGCCTTCAACCCGCCATGCCCCCCCACAATATTAAGTAGCCCTATAACCTTCAAGATATACTCGACAGGCTCTTCTACGTCACCAACCCTTTCTAGTGCAGTAAGCACCTCTGCCCAGCGCCGATGGGTATAGTGATCACTGATCGATGCTGGCTGGTTTCTAATAAAATACTCAAATATTTCCCATGGATAAATCCAATCACCGACTGCCTCACATCGCTTTACACTATCAAGAAACCCATGCGCCTCTTTGCTTCCTAAATAGCTGAATAGAGTACGCTCATTCTGTGCAACCTTCTGGCAAAGTATAGGAAGGAGAAGTGCGCTGACAGGATGCAGTGGATAGCAGTCACCAAAAACCTCCGCAGCCACCTCTTTATCCATCCCTGACGAAACTGCTTTCTCTTTAGACAGCACTACCGCCAATTTCCTGGATTCTTTCTCAATCCTCTTTTGTTCCGTCGCGGTCAAATCCTGCTGAACAGCAGCAGCAACAATACGAAGTGTCTGCTCGGTAGACTCAATGAATGAAACATTTTCAAAACGTCCCTGCACCTTTGCCCACTCATTTTTAAGGCTTTCACCCAATCCTCGCGCATACTGATCGATTGACTGATGCAACATGACCATGAGTGCTAATTTTGTTTTATGCTTGGAGTACGCATGCTCTGCTAACTCCTGCAAAAGATAGATTTCATTTGCACCATAATGGCGGGCTTCGTACTCAAGAAACTTTCCAAGCTCATCAATCACAATCAAAAGCCCTGCATATCCGATTCTTGCTAGAGCATCTTGTACACCTTTTACAATCTCAACTGCCTCAGCAACAGTTGTCTCTGCAGATGAGGTTGCTTCCCATTCAAGCATCTCCACGACTTCAGGGTTCTTCCCCCTTCTTTTACTCCAAATCTGCTGAACACTTTCGTTTAGCGCAATCACCAAACTCTTACCTAACGGTGCAGGTGACCCTGTCATCAAAACCGTACAGTATCCTTCAGTTTTTGCCGTTAACAATTGATAGCGTTCAGCTACCTCTGTACTTGATTGGCTCAAAACATCACTAGCAATTTGAGTGGATGAGTCTTCTACATTACCCAGTAGGTTTGCTGCAAAGACAGCAAAGGTAGATTTCCCCGAGCCATATGGGCCAACCAATGACCAAGCACGCGGGGCCTCATCTTTACTCAAAGCATCAACCATTTGATCAAGAGTTCGAAGCGCCCTTGAAGTAGGAATGTAGGATCTTGTTACTACCTCTGACTTTGAATCACGCTTCAGGTTAGTTGATCGTGTGTAATGAGTATTAACACTAATTTTGTTCTCGATACTCATGCCGCCAACCTCCCCTCTAGCTGATTGCTATAATGGTATCGGAGCAGATCTACCGGACTGATCTCTTGAAGCAGATAAAACTGATGGATACCTGCGGTTTCACGTAACTCAAAATACTCTGGCATCTGTTGAACCAAAGACTCTAATCTTGTAATCAGTGCATTCTCAGTCAATCTAAAGACGGCGCCTGGAGAGACCGTATCGCCCTGGATATACATCATCTCTGTAATCGGCATCTGTCCAGAACCAACAACGTTCATTGTCTCTACAACTGCATAGCCAAAGATTCCTAATGGTAGCCCATCCCGCTCTTGGGGCGCTGTTCTATAATTTTTTGCTTTTGTATCTCTGCTCACAAGATTCAGTAGTGTTAGAGGCGAATCCAATGCATCTTCTAAAGCTGTTCCGCCTACAGCCTTTGACTTCGCATACATTCTCAACATTACTTTGATATCTTGTTGTACTGTCCGCTTTGAGAATTTTGACTGGATGTGTTGATCTGCAAAATTTGTCATTGCTGCGGCACACTCCTCAGATGTGAATTCTTGTTTATGGTAACGGTTAAAAAACCAATACCAACTGGTAGCCAGCTGAGGGTTTGATGCAAGCAGCCAATGGATGAGCCAGATCGTTCCCTCGTCTTCTAGATATGGGTCGAAACCACTCTTGCCAAAGATCATTTGCCCAAGGGGGGTTGGTACTAATCCATGACCACTATCCACTTCCGCTATCCTGGTCGCAAGCAACCAGTATCGAATCGCTGAGACCATATTTTTGCCCACACCAAGAATCACTGTCGCATCCTCACTACCAAGAACCGTTGGATCCTCAACGATTGCTTCATACCCTTTAGTGAGCCAGCTATAACGCAGAGCAAATGTCTCATGGCGACCAAAGGCCACTTTTTTTGGGTCGAACTTCATTGTCTTGCCTCCACGGTTACCCCTTCATCAAATAGTGCAAGCGATGGCTGTTGACGTGCCTGTAGATACATATTGGCATTCTCAATCAGCCAATCCTTTAAGTTTTTTCCGTCTTCTCTCAAAGCCACATGAAGCTCATGCTTTAATGCAGGATCAACGACTCTTCCGCCTGTACCGATAGCCATTACAACTTCCTTATCTCGATTCAATTTGTGTTATGTATTAATAGCTTCATAAGTCCGTACAATCACTTTCTATAGAATTCAGCGCATTATGAGTTAAGGTTCTGAATTTACTTTTGCAACTATTAATAAACATACTATAAGTCACATCACATATAGCAGTAAGTTAGTTGGGCTGAGTCTACACTTTTTTTCTAAATTATTGTGTTACAAAATATTACAAATTAATCTGATAGCAATCACCCGCGCCTCTACCAATTTCAACCTTATACAGCCTACACCCCTCTTTACACAAGTAATTTCCTATCGCAGAATATGGATATGACTTCATTAAACAGAAATTAACTACAAAAACTGGAACACTTCCTCAGCATCTTCCCCGCTGTGCTGATCATTGGTGCCCGACAAGTTGGCAAGACAACACTATCCAGACAGTGCCGCCCGGATTGGAAATGCTTTGATCTGGAAAAAGGCAGCGACTACGACTTCATCACTCAGGACTTTGACTTTTTCTTCAAAGAGTACCCACACAACCTGATCATTGATGAAGCACAAGAGTCTCCCCAGTTATTCAGGGAGCTGAGGGGAGTGATCGATGCTGGCCAACCTCTCTGGCACAACCATCAACAAGGCTGACGAGGTACGGATGTTAAGTGATCGAATCATCCAGGTCCCTGCATCCATGATTTGATGTAGAGGGCAACTCAATCTACTGCTGTTTTAGTTACCACCATTCAATGTATGTTTCTTCAGATGAATACGCAGCAGTGAGAGCGCTGCCGGGGTCACTCCAGAGATGCGCCCCGCCATCCCCAGTGTTGCCGGGCG
>JABIFG010000286.1 GCA_018650795.1 Fidelibacterota bacterium | reverse complement strand
GGCGAGTGGAGTG
Source organism: Fidelibacterota bacterium (assembly GCA_018650795.1). Taxonomy (GTDB): domain Bacteria; phylum Fidelibacterota; class UBA8477; order UBA8477; family JABMPR01; genus JABMPR01. Next base: position 2,366 of record JABIFG010000286.1, on the reverse strand, counting down.
AGATCGGTCGCATCCCAGTCCACAGCCAACCGGTGTTTGCGATAAGCCGTCCCGATGGTCGTCAGATTTGGGTCAACTTTGCCTTCCCTCACAACGATACCCTGCAGGTCATTGATACTCAAACACTGGAGATTATTCATCAGATACAGCCGGGGAAAGGAATTCTACATATGGAGTTCACCCCTCGGGGCGAAGAGGTTTGGGTCTCGATACGCGACAAAAACCGCATCGATATCTACAACACGGAGACCTTTGAGCTAATCAAAAGCCTACCTGCTGAGACCCCCAGTGGAATCTTCTTTAGCCATCGCGCTGGACAGATTGGGCTGTAATTGATACAGAGAGCTCACTACCCAGTGGAGTCTCAAGCAGTAGATATTTAAACCATTCAGTATAGGCCTGCGGGTTCTGAGTCAGCTCATCCAATATCTCTGAAAAACTGACCCACTTATAATCACACGCCTCTTCTGGGTTAATCACGACCTCGCCATCATAAACACCTTGATAGATGTCATTGGATTCATGCTCAATCATCCCGCATTGTAGGTGAAGGTTATATTTTATACGGGTTACTTTTTTCAGTACACAACTGAAGCCCATCTCATCCCGCAGTCTGCTTTCTGCCTCTTCACTCCCCTCTTCACTGAGCAGCGGATGGCTACAGCAGCTATTGGTCCACAACCCAGCGGAGTGGTATTTTTCAAGACTTCTCTGTTGCAGCAGTAGTTCACCCCTCTTATTAAATATAAAGATAGAGAAGGCTCTATGCAGGTCACCATCGATATGCACTGCGTTCTTCTCTTTCAGGCATACTTTTTTATTGTTCTCATCAACAACGATCACTTTCTGGACCATAAAAATCAATCCCTTTAAAATAGAAGATTTCTAAAAACCCCCTTCACTACCGATGCCATTTCAGGCCCAACCAAGAGACCAGTAAGGTATCGACAAGAGGGTAAAATATCAGCATCTTATCAGACAGTAACATCAAAATATGCCTTGATAAATATCAATATTGAATTGCCTTGAGTCAATTTCAGCACTCTCAGAAACTGGGATAATTCGTCTCCATTCTAACGGGACGGGAGCCGCTTCAACATATGGAAACGACCGAGCTATCACTACAAGATCGAAGGGTATTGAATGAGTTTCAGCACCACTTCCCGCTCTCCTCTAGCCCCTATGCCGAGCTGGCAGAGCGTTTAGGTAGTAGCGAAGAGGAGGTGATCGGTCAGATCAAACGCCTCAAGAAGGCTGGACTGATCAGCCGAGTGGGCGCTGTGATTCAACCCCACACGATCGGTTATAGCACGCTGGCTGCGATGGCTGTTCCTGCTGAAAAAATAGAGGCCGCCGTAAAGGTTATCAACCGACTGCCTCAGGTCAACCACAACTATGAACGTGAAGATGAGATGAACCTCTGGTTTGTAGTCACCGCAGAGGATGAAGCTGACCTTGAGCAGATTCTCACACAGCTAGAGAGTGACAGCGGTTACCCCGTCCACTCCTTCCCGATGGTACGTGATTTCCATATCGATCTCGGCTTTTCGCTGGATTGGAAGCACCCCTACTCTTCCTCTAACCAAGTTCACCCGGCAGCTTTTTCATGAATTCACAAATCGATCTTGATGCAATCACCGATGCTGACCGCAGGGTGCTAGAAGCCATTCAAGGCGGGTTACCTCTGGTACCCCACCCCTACGCTGAGATTGGTCTCTCTATTCAGATGGATGAGGAGGAGGTGATCGAGCGGATTCGTACGCTACAACAGAGTGGCGTTATCCGCCGCATGGGCATCATTGTTCACCACCGTCCACTCGGCTATCAGGCCAATGCGATGGTGGTGTGGAACCTGCCTGAAGAGCAGATTGAGGCCTTTGGCAACGCAGTCTCACCACTCGATTTTGTCACTCTCTGTTACCAACGCAGGGCAGACCTACCACGCTGGCCCTACACCCTCTACACTATGATCCACGGCAAAGATCGAGAGAGCGTACTACAGCGCGTACAGACACTGGTTGAACTCTCCCCACTGAAACAGCAGACCGATTACAAGGTGCTGTTCAGCAGTCGCCGTTTCAAGCAACAAGGGGCGCGTTACTTTAACCAACAACGCACCACTACTACTCAAAATGATGGTGCAACCCAGCACCATCCAGCCCCTTAAACCGATCTACCCTTATGAGAAACGCCTCTCCTGTTCCTGTACTGGACTCTATCAACCGTAACCTGATCAATATGCTGCAGGGCGGCTTTCCCATTTCAGAAAACCCTTATCAGGAGATTGCCAATAAGGTGGGGATCTCTGAGGACGAGCTGCTGTGGCGGTTGGAGGTGATGAAGACCGATGGCATCTACTCCCGTTT
>JABIFG010000285.1 GCA_018650795.1 Fidelibacterota bacterium | reverse complement strand
AGGTCAAATATCGGATAAAATGGTTGACAAAAAACAGCACTACAACTATATTTTATGGGATCAATTTTTCACTGAAAAACCGCATGAATAATTGTCTTAACTTCCCCCTATTTCTGTCCAACGATTGGGGGGCACCTCAGGGAGCAACGTATTAGCAATTTTTTATTGTGGCAGATGGCTTACTGTGAACTATACTTTACCGACCTTTATTGGCCAGAATTTGATCGAAATGCACTGGATAAGGCTGTCAACTCTTTTGCTGAACGCCAGCGCCGTTTTGGGCGCACGGGTGACCAGTTAATAAAGAAGGCAGAAAAGTAGAATGTGCGATAAAACAGGACTTTTGTATGTTTGACTATAAAATACCCATGAGAGCATTTTGTACTGTATTGCTATCAAGCTATGCGTCTCATGCGCTCTCTTATGAGGCTGGCGATGCCCTACCTGGATGGATGCTTCAGGATGCGCCCATTGCCCATACCCTTGCTGTGGATGAGATCGAGGTGAGTGGGAATTATCTGTTGGTCAATGATACGGTTGACTTTCTGGATATTAGAGAAAAAATGATAGGAGAGAGTGCCCTTCTTTCCGGTGACGTGGGTGATCTCTCAGGGGTGAGTGGCGGCGTAAATTGGGGGATAGAGTCAGGGCTGATGTTATTTGCTCGCAGCTCAGCGATAGACTTGGATACTGAACTGGGCTCTGCAGCCCTATTTGGGGAGTTAGACTCGGATAAGCATTTGAGTACCTTAAGTTCACAGCTTGGCGCTCGTTGGCGTATACCTAAACTCAATAACCAAAGGCTGGTGGTGAGTCTGGAGGCTCTGTGGCAGCAGAATAGCTCTGATGATTTTGTGCTCCGTTTTAATCAAGTAGATGCTGGAGAGATGATGTTAACTTTCTCAAGCCCAAAAGAGATTCGAATCTCCGGCTTGGAGGATAGTGGTTGGCAGGCGCGGCTGCTAATGGATCATATGCTGAGTAGGCACTCATTCATCAACGGCTGGATTGGTATGGCCTCCTATTCGGCTAAATCAGAGGTCTCGACCGATATTACTTATGCGCCAATACGCACCAACTTTGATCGTAAATTTGATATACAGGAGGACCAAATTCAGGCTGGAGTGGGGTTGAATTGGCAGATTAGGAGAGACATTCCTCTTCAGCTGTTTTATGAGTTTCGCAAAATTGACAGAGAAGAGAGGGGCGGAGACCAGCCAATCAATAGTTCGACCCTTGCAAAATTTACAAACCCTGAAAATCTGGCGGCTGAAACATCGAACCATATTGTAACGGGTAAAATCGGTATCTGGATGACATCGCGCCTCAATTTGTCTCTTACTGGAAAGGTGATGAGCAACCAATTTTTGGGAATAGTTCCACACTACAACAATACAGTAACAAGCCGCTTCTTTGATAAGATGTATGGATATGTGGGAGTGGGTGTAAGTTATGTATTTTAGTCGTATAAGGAAGTGGTCGAAAATGTATCGGTTGTTGTCTCTATTGATGTTGGTTCCTCTGCTTGGAGAGTCTGCGGGGCCTACTGCGGAGCAGTTGCGTCAGTTTTATAGTCTATCTCCAGAACGGCAGGAGAGCGTAAAACGTACTTTGTCAGGTTCTGGAAAAGTAACAGATACAGACAGTCAATATGACGTGTCGCATGAACCAGAGGAGCCTTTGGGGCAGCGGAGGCTTCTTGAAGGCAAGAAGCCTTACGAGGACAAGAGATCTTACGAGGACAAGAGATCTTACGAGGACAAGCAGTTCTTTGATGACAAGACCGCCCCAAAAAAGCTGTTGGAACAGTTTGGGTATGAACTTTTTTTAAGAGATTCTACAACTTTTGCACCGGCTATGGGTGTGCCGATACCATCAGAATACGTAGTTGGGCCAGGTGATTCCGTACAGATTCTCCTGTATGGAAAACAAAACGAAGAATACAGCCTCCAGGTTAATCGTGAAGGTGGGATAAACCTACCTGGGATTGGCCCTATATTTGTAGCGGGACTGCATTTTAAAGAATTAAAAAGGTAACTATTCAGGGGTCATTTCCATAAACTCAGGCCACCGTCTCTCATAGAGCAGTCTCAAAGCATCGGAAGAGGATACTCCATTCTTCTGGCAGGTGGAGAGATAGCTGCGTATACGGGCAAACATCATTGCCCCTTT
>JABIFG010000284.1 GCA_018650795.1 Fidelibacterota bacterium | reverse complement strand
TCGAATTTCGGCTCTGGGTGGTAAATTAGTAAACCAGATCATACGATCTTTTTGACCGAATCCGTCCCAATCAGCACTTGCACGATAAGGGTTGGGGTATACTCCGACCTCACGTTTTAGACCCGGATTCTCCACTGTACCCGGGATAGCATATGACTGAATTGCTGCACTTTCAGCACTGGGAATCTCTTTTTCTGCATTACCATAATCATACGCAACAACAGAATACCAATTCCGTCCAGGCCAACCATTTTTTAAATCATAATCCACATATTTATAATGAAAAACCATCGTGTCCCCTTCAATTACAAACTCCTCCGTCGATGGATTTCCATTTTCGTCATATATTCTTACCTGATCAAGCCCTGTGTTATAATTAACAAACCCTACGGGAGGAACCTCAAATTCATCAATTATATCATATTGGGCGAGTAACGTTTGTCCATAACCAACGCCTGTTTTGCGTCCACTGTAGATTCTATATCCTTCAAAATCTATTTTATTTGAGACCGGGTCATATGCATCAGCATTTAGGGAATCTTCCGGAGAATTATCCCAGTAAATAGTTATTTGCTGATCATCAGGAACAAGATATACATTTGGCGGTGGAGGTGGGCCGGGTAGTGCATATCCCAGTTCATAAGCTCGTTGTGCCCAATTGGCATTTTCATATAATATTTCTCTTCTTGCTTCCGTATCAGACATTTCATCTGTTGCCCATAAACCGGCTACAACAGCAAAAGCAAAATTAATTGTTTCTCCCGGTTCCCAGACTACTTCACGAAATTGAAGATCAACAGAGTTTCCTAATGGACCTGCTGTTAATAATGACATCCAGCTGGCTGATTCTGAAATTGTATTGTACTCTGAACCGGGATAGAGATGCATCCTATCATATATTTCACTGTCACCGGAAGGTGTCAAATGATGATTAACTCCGGAAAGTTGTCCCCCATTCCAGGGCCACTGATCATAATATACATCAAAGTCTTCTTCACTAACGGCGTTCTCGGAACCCAGATATTTCAATCCAAAATAACTCTGAGCCCAGCCCTGATCCCCATCCAGATCACTTTGAATAGCTAAAGAAAGCGAGTCTGAATAATCGTTACGGTTATCATACCAATTCCATCCCCCGCCGGGTTCACAAATACTAGTATAATTCATATTCCCTACAGAATTATCAACCCAAATTCCAACATAAGGATTCCTGATTTGTTCACCTGAAATATTTTCGACTGTATAATTAAGGATAATAAAGGAATTGGCATAAGGATAATTCCAACAATAGGTTTCAAGATGAACTTTTACACCAAGAGGTATGTGCGGAACATGTATGTCAGTTCCCGGTATTACCTGAGACGTGTCAGTAAATTCAGCAATCATATCCTGATGTGACACTGCAGAACTATCATAGTAACTTGCGAGTTCTCGAATAACAGGATCTACAACAGCGCTACTAAATGTGGATTTCATTCTGATTACATCTGTTGAATCAGCACTACTTGTAAATTCTCTACCGGCAGGCCGACTTCCGTATTCATCAGAAACAAAACCATCTATGATTGCAGATGAAACAATGGGCAGATTATTTTTAATTCCCCCAATCCAAAGTCCTGCATATGAAAAATGTTCAATTTGCTCTTGTAGATACTCAGAATATAATTTATAACGACACGAGGGCTGCTCACAAGAATTATAACCTTCTCCTAATATTCCATAATTGGTAACGGTCATTCCAATCTGACCTGCGAATGTGTAATTATCGTAATCACGAATGCTTGCTTTTCCAAGCGATCTCGAATCCGATCTATTACTTTGGGACAACAAAAAACAGGGCATCAAAAACACAAAAACTAAAACCCAAATTAATCTGAAATTCAAAACCATCATTTGTAAACGTTTTAAGCCTTTCATGGTTGAATTCTTGCTTGTTTGTTTCCAAAGTATCTTGCAACAATTTGATCTGAGGTTAAAAGAGACAGAAGTATTTCTGAATGTTGTCCGTATAAGCAAGAAGGTTGAATTTTGCCATCTATTTTGTTGAACTGATTTCCAATCAGACCAAAATTAGTGACCGTTAACCCGAGTTGTCCTACATTTGTGAATTTATTATTAACATCTGTGGCGAATTGTGCGATGGCCGAATTACTCAGCAAAAGGGTAGAAAAAACGAAACCGACAATAAATCGTATCAGCTCAAAGACCCCTTTCCCTGTTTGTATACAAGGGTTTTATTTACTCTCTGGATAAGCTGCAATTTATTACCTTTTATATCCCTAATCCCTAAATTATACCGCCTTTTTTGGGGTTGTTAACATTCTATATGGGGGCAAGAATGTCAACATCTTTTTTTGATATATATCTCGCATCTCTTTCACATTGATGAGGTACGCTCGGGATCATAATTATAATAGTTTTAGCTTACGATTATTATTGCAGCACCATTGGGTTTGTCTAACTTTTTTTCCTAAATCTAAAGCCTCTTTGGCCGCAATGAAAAGAGAGTTGAGAAGCAATAAGTCATGAAATCCCTCAAAAGTATATTCGCCTTGCTCCTGCCCCTATTCATGCTGGCAGATGTGAGCATTTATGATATTCAATTCACAACTTCTGCCGGCGATGGAACCTACCCCTCCCCATATGCAGGCCAAACAGTAACCACTGG
>JABIFG010000283.1 GCA_018650795.1 Fidelibacterota bacterium | reverse complement strand
AACAGCGGCAAATGGAACGAGATCGGTCGCATTCCAGTCCACAGCCAACCGGTATTCGCGATAAGCCGTCCCGATGGTCGTCAGATTTGGGTCAACTTTGCCTTCCCTCACAACGATACCCTGCAGGTCATTGATACTCAAACACTGGAGATTATTCATCAGATACAGCCAGGAAAAGGGATACTGCACATGGAGTTCACCCCTCGCGGTGAAGAGGTCTGGGTCTCGATACGCGATAAAAACCGCATCGATATCTACAACACGGAGACCTTTGAGTTAATCAAAAGCCTGCCTGCTGAGACCCCCAGCGGAATCTTCTTTAGCCATCGCGCTGGGCAGATTGGACTGTGATTGATGCAGAGAGCGCACTGCCCAGTGGAGTCTCAAGCAACAGGTATTTAAACCATTCGGTATAGGTCTGCGGGTTCCGACTCAGATCGTCCAATACCTCTGAAAAGTTCACCCACTTATAATCACACGCCTCTTCTGGATTAATCAGCACCTCACCATCATAGACTCCTTGATAGATATCATTGGATTCATGCTCGATCATCCCGCACTTTAGGCGAAGGTTATACTTTATACGGGTCACTTTTTTCAGCTCACAACTGAACCCCATCTCATCCCGCAGCCTGCTTTCAGCCTCTTCACTCCCCGCGCCATCAAGCAACGGATGGCTACAACAGCTGTTGGTCCACAACCCGGCGGAGTGATACTTTTCAAGACTTCTCTGCTGCAGCAGTAGCTCACCCCCCTGATTAAATACAAAGATAGAGAAGGCTCTATGCAGGTCACCATCGATATGCACTGCGTTCTTCTCTTTCAGAGATACTTTTTTATTGTTCTCATCGACAACAATCACTTTCTGGAGCATCAAAATCAATCCCTTTAAAATAGCAGATTTCTGAAAATTACCCCACCACCAATGCCATTTCAGATCCAACCAAGGGGGCGGCAACAGGGTAAAATATCAGCATCTTATCAGACAGTAGAATCAAAATATGCCTTAAGAAAATATCAACATTGAGTTGCCTTGAGTCAATTTCAGCACTCTCAGAAACTGGGATAATCCGCCGCCATACTCAACGGGATGAGAACCACCTCTAAATACATGGAAACGACCGAGCTATCACTACAAGATCGAAGGGTGTTGAATGAGTTTCAGCACCACTTCCCACTCTCCTCTGCTCCTTATGCCGAACTGGCAGAGCGTTTAGGTAGTAGCGAAGAGGAGGTGATCGGTCAGATCAAACGTATCAAGAAGGCTGGGCTAATCAGCCGGGTGGGCGCTGTGATTCAGCCCCACACGATCGGTTATAGCACGCTGGCTGCGATGGCTGTTCCTACTGAAGAAATAGAGGCCGCCGTAAAGGTTATCAACCGACTGCCTCAGGTCAACCACAACTATGAACGTGAAGATGAGATGAATCTCTGGTTTGTGGTCACGGCAGAGGATGAGGCTGACCTTGGGCAGATTCTTGCACAACTAGAAGATGACAGCGGTTACCCCGTCCACTCCTTCCCGATGGTGCGTGATTTCCATATCGATCTCGGCTTTTCACTGGATTGGAAACACCCTTACAACTCCTCCTCTAACCAAGTTCACCCGGCAGCTTTTTCATGAATTCACAAATCGATCTTGATGCAATCACCGATGCTGACCGCAGGGTGTTAGAGGCTATTCAAGGCGGGTTACCTCTGGTACCCCACCCCTACGCTGAGATTGGTCTCTCTATTCAGATGGATGAGGAGGAGGTGATCGAGCGTATTCGTATCCTGCAGCAGAGCGGGGTTATCCGTCGCATGGGGATCATTGTTCACCACCGCCCACTCGGCTATCAAGCCAATGCGATGGTGGTGTGGAACCTGCCTGAAGAGCAGATTGAGGCATTTGGCAACGCGGTCTCACCACTCGATTTTGTCACCCTCTGTTACCAACGCAGAGCAGATCTGCCACGCTGGCCTTACACCCTATACACCATGATCCACGGTAAAGATCGAGAGAGCGTACTACAGCGTGTAGAGACTCTGGTTGAGCTCTCCCCACTGAAACAGCAGACCGATTACAAGGTACTGTTCAGCAGTCGCCGTTTCAAACAGCAAGGGGCGCGTTACTTTAATCAACAACGCACCACTACTACTCAAAATGATGGTGCAACCCAGCACCATCCAGCCCCTTAAACCGATCTACCCTTATGAGAAACGCCTCTCCTGTTCCTGTACTGGACTCTATCAACCATAACCTGATCAATATGCTGCAGGGCGGCTTTCCCATTTCAGAAAACCCTTATCAGGAGATTGCCAATAAGGTGGGGATCTCTGAGGACGAGCTGCTGTGGCGGTTGGAGGTGATGAAGACCGATGGCATCTACTCCCGTTT
>JABIFG010000282.1 GCA_018650795.1 Fidelibacterota bacterium | reverse complement strand
TGGGGTGATTTAATTCGTTGTCTAACAAAGGCTTAGAGCGGACTCACACGAGGGGGATTACCAAACGAAAATGATGTGGATGGATACAATTATCGAACAAAGCGAGTCTGTTTCAGGAAGCAGCTCAAGCCTAAAGCGTTAGTTGGTCTGGAGTGTTATTGAAGATAATCATTAATCTATTCGTTATTGTCAATCTTTGCCTAGCGGACGGGCACTTTTATGTACAAGGCGACTTTGGCGATCCTATCGATCCCGATTACCCTTATTTAATATGGGGAGAGTTAAATAGGTCTAGTCATGGGTTAGGCGCAATTCCTACACTTATGTTTTCAGCTTTGGAAGTTGATAGTGGGGGAAGTGTTTCGGCTCGTGCAGACTTTATTTCCTCGAAAGCCGTCCCTGATTTAGAGCTCATGCTAGTAGTTTACTATTCGCATACAGATTACGCTGAGATCAGAGGAGAGAATAAGACATTCACAGGAGACCTCCCCGCAAATACGCTAATTTCAATCCAGGGTGATGTAATTGCTCATAAAAAACGCCCTTTTAAGGTGGCCGCCGTTGCACAGACTCCGAAAGGAAGCTCAGGTAGTTCCTATTTTCTTTCAGTAGTTGGAACGCCTTCTAAAAGAGTGATTGAATTAGAGGATCATATAGCTGACATGCTGGCTCTTAAAGACTGCTTATCTACGGATGATCTCGACACTCTAACTTTCCGACATGAAGTTCGCAGGATGAAATTACGTTGGTATAGAGGAAGTTACCCAGAGAACCCAGGTACCAGAGAAGAAATTCTTCTAAAACAGTTTCTTGATCTGAAGAACGAGTATTTGGAATCGACTAGACCTGAATTCCAATACGACCCTGCTAAACATGGATACGAAGTAATGTATCAGACGTTGGATTAAATTAATGATTCACAAAAAAATATCAGCCAACTAACAAAGGCTTAGAGCTGACTCAAATGAAAGAAGTGGATGACAGAAATGAAGTGGGCGGATAAAATGAATTTACAAGCGAGTCTGAATTGAAAAGCAGCTCAAGCCTAAAGCGTTAGGGCAACTTTAAGAAAGGGGGAATAGCATGGCTTCATGCAAATGGTGCAAAAATAGTGGGATGTTTGTAAAAGTCGATTACAGAGGGCTTTGCAAATCCTGTGCTCCAAAAGTATCGTTTGAATTACAGCAGAGGGCTAGAGTAATTGAGTCTTCCTTAAAGATTGTCAATGATGGCAAAGTTTTTAAAACTAGATGGGAGCGTTGCGAATTAGTTCTAGATCATGCACGCCAACTTCAAAGATATGAACAAATGGATATTTCTGTAAGTGATCCTTCTCCATCGACTGTTATTGCTAATCTTGAGGAAGTAAAAGAAGAAATTCTCGCTGAACAAATCGAATTGATATTGAAGGATTCTATTTCAAAGGCAAAATTAGCTAAAACAGATAGTTCCACCACAGCAGCAATAAATAAGGGTATCACAAAACTAGAAAATCTATCTGAAATTGTTGGCGATGAAGATTCAGTTTTCAAGGCAATTGATAAGCTGAATAGTCAATCAAATAAAATCCTGTATTCGTATTTTATTGAAAAAGCTAAAAAATTTGAATTCAAAGAACAGTATAGCAAAGCACTAGATCAATACTATGAAGCTTTATATGTTCTGAAAACAGATGATGTTGATGATGCCGAACAAGGGGCTGAGATAAAAGAGCTAGAGCTAAAAATTCAGGAACTAAAATCTAGATAATTCTTACTCTGAAAAGTGCCCTAACAAAAGCTTCAAGCTGACTCACACGCAAGGATGTGCATGACAATAATGACCTGGATGGATACAGTTATCAAACAAAGCGAGTCTGTTTTGGGAAGCAGCTTAAGCTTAAAACGTTAGAGTGAATAGAAGTTGGGAGTGCTATTGTGAGTACTAAAAGTAACATCATCATAGTATACGGGGGCACAGGATATTATGGGCGAAAGGTAGTCCAAAGGCTCACTCAAAAAGGTGAAGCTGTCAGAGTTGTAAGTCGAAACCGAGAAAACGCGGTAGAAATTCTGGGAGAAAATGTCGATATATTTCAGGGTGATGTTACCAATCATCAAACCATAGTAAAATCTTTACAAAATGTCAGCACTGTTATCATTTGTCTCTCGGCGATGAGTAACAAACTAATCCGAAAGATGGAACAGATTGAACATGATGCGGTAATCACAATCATGGCCGAGGCAAAAAGATTAAATATCTCAAGATTAATCTACATGTCTGGGTATGAAATGAGAGAACAGCTACTAAACGACTTAAAAATACCTGAATTTGGTGAAATCAAAATCAAGATTGAAAAGCAAATATCCGAATCAGACTTTAATTGGACAATACTGGGTGATGCTCCAGCATTTGAAATATTCTTTGCATTTATCCGGAACGGTAAAATGGCTGTGCCAGGTGGAGGGCTGAATGCTATTCCATGTATTTCTGCTGATGATGTTGGAGAAATTACAGCACAAGCAGCTTTGCGGGATGATTTAAATGGGCAACGATTAAAACTGACTGGACCTGAAGCATTTACCTTCCCGAAAGCGGCAGAAAGAATTGCATCTATCAGTGGAAAAACTATCAATCATATGGCAATACCATTATTAGTCATCAATATAGTTTCATTTTGCCTCTTACCCTTTGCCCCATTTGTAAGGTTTTTGTATAAAAGCCTAAAAATGCTAAATAATTTCCCTTCTGATTTAGCTGACAATGTTCCAAATGATCACAAAATATTGCGCGACTTATTTATTTATAAACCTGTCACTTTAGAAATGGAGACTACCAAAAGAGTCAATAATGGACTTCTTTGAGTCTGTTGAAACACATAACTTGCTGCTTCGAGCGGACTCACCAAAATGGATTGGTTAACCAAAATCATGTCTCAGGATACAGTTTTTTTTTGCAAAAGGATAAATCATACGGGAGCCGCTCAAGCGCGGGACGTTAGAGGGAATATGTTATAGGGGGTGGGAATTATGAAAAAGCGAACAACCAACATCACATTAGTACTGGCGAGTATAGTACTATTTCTGATGGGTTGTACAGAGGATTCTCCAACCAAACAAGACGACGTTCCTATCGTCCAAGACACAATTCCTGCGACAATGACTCAGGAGCATGTTCCGTGGCCAAGTCTCGCTGATAGTCCATGGCCCATGTATTCCCACGATCCTCAAGGCACCAGAAGAACTACCTATGAAGGACCTGTAGCTGGTACCGTTAGTTGGCGCACAGAGCTTGGTGGTGTGGGTGACAATTATGGGAACTCTTCAATAGCTATTGGGGCCGATTCATCTATCTATTTCATCTCAAATAACGATACACTCGTGGGGAGCGGTCAGCATAGATGGGTTCTGTATGCTTTACATCCAAATGGTGAACAGAAATGGGTGTTCTCAGACAATAACCACCCTCATGACATTGCATCGGGTGGTCCTATAATAACAGCTAATAACGAGATAGTGTTTTTCGGAAAAAGTAGCCTTTACGCGAATATATACGCTTTGGATTCCGACGGTGTCCTTAGTTGGAAATACACTCACAGTGGTGGCAACTGGATCCCTGATAATCTTAATATCGGTATGGATGGGACCATTTATTTTATCGACTCATCAGGAAACCTTGTGGCGCTACAAGAAGATGGCAATCTTTCTTGGATAAAAGAAAGTAATCAGAGTTTCAGGGCCAATGAACACTGGACCCTTGCAATCGCACCTGATGGTAATACTCTTTATGTTCCAGGTGCGAAAAATTATGCCGAGCTTTACGCATTAGACTTGAATGGACAAGTCCTCTGGGAATTCAATCTCGGTGGAGACGAACATACCATGGGACAGCCAATGGTCGATAATCAAAGTAATATCTATGTTGCCGTAGGTGGTTGGGTGGATGGTGTCGCCTCAGAAGCCAATGGATTACATGCGCTTAATCCCGATGGATCTCTCAGGTGGAGATATAACGTCGACACTGGTTCAGATAAATACAGTCTTGGGCCTAATGGGCATCTTTACATTTGTGCCGGCGATGAATTGTTAGCGCTGGGCTATGATGGGGTAGAAATATATCGAAGTTCACTTCTAACTTATCAATATTCCGTGATTGCAATGGATGGTGCAGGCGTTTTATATATTCCTGGACGTGAATTTCAAGCAATAGAGTCTTCTACAGGTACTGCTTTGTGGAACATTGAATTGCCATCAGGTGGCTGGGCGGGTGGTGCAATCGGGTACAATAATCATTTTATTTACGCATATGCCAATTCAAGCTCTGACAAGTATGTGTTAGGGATAGAATAGTTATGCAGGGGAGATGGAATACAAAAATGATGTGGTCGGATATACGGAACTTACAAATCGATGCTTTCTTGGGAAGCAGCTCAAGCCTAAGGCGTTATACATTGACTGTAAAAAGGGTTGTTGCGTGATGCGCAATACGCTATATTAAGCCATGATTCTGTCATTTAAGCATAAAGGACTTAAGAAATATTATGAGATGGGATCAACGGCTGGTATTCAAGCAAAGCATGCCAAGAAGCTTAGACTCATGTTAGCAGCTTTGGATTCAGCTCGAATTATTGATGACATGGATTTGCCAGGATTTAGTCTTCACCCCCTGAAGGGGGAAAGAAGTGGAATCTGGTCAATATCCATAAGTGGCAATTGGCGGGTAACCTTCAAGTTTGAGGAAGGCAATGCGCAAATTGTAAATTATGAGGATTATCGCTAATGAGTATGCACAATCCGCCCCATCCTGGTGAATTCATCCGTGAGATATACATAGAGCCTTTTGGTATTAGCTCAAGAAAGGTTGCAAAGAATCTTGATGTTGCTCCTTCGACATTCATTCGTCTTTTAAAGGGTGAAAGCAATGTTTCACCTGAGATGGCATTACGCTTGTCTCAAGTTCTGGGTCGCAGTCCTGAGAGTTGGCTTGCGATGCAGGATAGCTATTCGCTATGGGTAGCTAGACAAAAAGTTGACTTAACAGGTGTGGAAAAACTGGAGTTCGCAGCAGTATAACAAAGGCTTAAAGCCGACTCACACTCATCTTGGGGGAAATTAAGATTGAAATCACGTACACAAGATTACCGAATTGTTTTAAGTGGTTCCCATGAAGCAGCTCAAGCCTAAGGCGTTAGCCTGAGCTAGGTAATCAGGATGAAATTGCCCGAGCGAGTTGCTTCTTGGAGGCACCGAGAGCGAGAAGAGATTTAATGATGAGATCAATTGAGACAGTAGGATCACCAGTTTCAATCTTAGCTACTCTTGATTGGCTAGAATGGATCAGTTTGGCAAGTTCAGTCTGTGTGAGATTTTGCTCTGCCCTCAATTTACGGAGCTTTGCACTTAAGTTGAGTTTCAGGTCTATGTATGCTGATTCCTCAGGAGAGAGACCGAGAAAATCTTCTGCTGAGCCAATCTTCCAGCCCTTGTTTTCTAATCTTTTAGCTTTCTCTTTACGCATTGTCATATTCCTTTATTCTTTTCTTACAGACATCTATCACTTTTTTGGAAGTTTGTTGAGTCTTTTTGCTAAAAACCTCAAGAATGACGATGGCATCATCATCAATCCGATAAATCAGTCTCCAAGTTGCAGCCTCATCGTTTATTCTCAATTCGTGACACCTGGATTCAATACTTGGCATTGGTCGAGATTGAGGCATACTCAAATTCTCACCCATCTGGAGCGATCTCAAAAGGTAACCAGCTTCAATTCTAGCTTCAGAAGAGAAAGGTGGTGTTTTGACTTCACCATGTAACCAGACGAGAGGTTTGTCATTCATGTTCATCGGGACTAAGATATGTCAGATATGACATATGGCAAACAAATAATGCCAGGCTAACAAAGGCTTCAAGCTGACTCACACGCAGTGGTCTGGAGTGCTAAACTGATGTGGATGGATACAGTGAACTTACATAGCGATGCTTCCTTGAGAAGCAGGTAAAGCCTAAAGCGCTAGGCACATAAAAACGGGAATGCTATGACTAAACAAGACCCCTATAGTGAAATCGCATACCGATATGATCACTTTCATGGTGAATTTGGAAAATATGATTCACAAACATATGAATTCTATAAAAGGATGTTTCAAAATCATAATATCACAAGTGTCCTTGATTGTGCTTGTGGGACTGGTCAATATTTACCACTTTTTCAATCATTAGACTGCGAAGTGATTGGGTCCGATATTTCGCCTGGGATGCTCAATCAAGCCCGAGTTAACCTTAACAGATTTGGTTCTAAAATTGAAGTAATTGAGGCTGATTACCGCAATCTTTCCGAACACTTTAATAGAAAATTTGATGCGTTAGTATGTCTAACAAGTTCAATACTCCATATGCCCAATGATGCTGAATTTCTAAGTGCTTTACACAGCATGAAAAAGATACTTAACAAGGGTGGTTTGTTAATATTAACGCAAGGCACAACAGATAAGCAGTGGAATGAGAAACCACGGTTCATATTAGGACCAAGTCATGATAATGCTTCAAGAGTTTTTGTCATTGATTACGATGGCGAAGGTGCCACCTATAACATGTTAGATCTTCACCATCCAAAGGGACAGAATTCACTGCAGTCATGGAGCATTACTTACAAGAAAGTATTTCTTCAGGATGATCATAAGAATTTGCTCGGAGCTAGTGGGTTTAAAGATATTCGATTTTATGGAGACTATGATTTTTCAGCTTATGATAAACAGACAAGCAATAGACTAATATCTACGGCCGTGAAAGATCAATAGATGCCAATCACCAAATTTAGTGTCTAACATGCTGCTTCAAGCTGACCCACACAAAGGGAGTGCTCAACGATGATGATGTCTACGGATACACAAGTTATACAAAGCGATGCTTCTCTGCGAGGCAGCTTAAGCGTGGGACGCCATACGCATACGAAGAAATGTGGAATTCTACATACAGGGTTCAAAATACTGAGATACAGGTATTCTAATGAATAAAACACAAAAATTTTGGGATAAACAGGCAAAAAAATATGACTATAGTGAAAGACAATTCGAAGCTGTCTTTAAGGAGGTAATTACTAAAACAAAGGAATACCTCAATACAAATGATAATGTTCTAGACTTCGGATGTGCAACAGGTACTAAAACATTAGAACTTGTTGATGGGGTTCATCACATTCATGGACTTGACATCTCGATTGAGATGATTAACGAAGCAATAAAAAAGATAAGCGAAAAAGAGGCTAAGAAGGTTTCCTTCTCACAAGGGAATATTTTCAATAGTGATCTAGAGGAAGCTTCATTCGACAAAATTGTTTCGTATGGAGTAATTCATTTATTGGATGATAGTGAAAAAGTAATTCGAAGAATTCATGAATTGCTGAAACCAGACGGTTTGTTTATTTCCACAACAGCTTGCCTGGGAGATAAAATGGCTTTCAAAAACAGAATAGAGTTTTCCGCGTATTCTGTAATTAAGAAACTTGGGATATTTCCTTTACATTTAAATCTATTTACAACTTCTGATGTAGAGAAACTAGTCACCAGCCAGAATTTTAGTCTGCTAAAAGCTGAAAAAATATTTCATGGCATAACTATCAGCTTTATTGTAGCGAGAAGGCACTAAACAGTGATGCGCATAACAAAAGCGTAGAGCGTTATACCGAGGAGAATCTAGTTTCATGCCTGAACCCGATCCAGATAGAATTATGACATTTGCAAAGCCGAAATATCTCGGCCAGTGGCTCATGGTGAATCATGCCACCGAAAGTGAGCTCTGGGTGAAGATATTCAAGAAAAAGACTGGCATTCTGAGCGTGACTTGGGACGATGTCGTGATTGAGACGCTGTGCTGGGGCTGGATCGACGGTGTCAAGAAGTCAATCGATGACCAAGCCTATCTCCAACGCGTCACTCCAAGAACGACGCGAAGCAACTGGTCAAAAAGGAACAGAGAGCATGCGGAGCGTTTGATAAGCGAGGGTCGAATGACGGAGTCAGGCCTCGTGCATATTCGTGCAGCCAAAGCGGACGGCCGCTGGGAGAACGCCAATACGGCAAGTGAGCTGGAAGTGCCTGCGGATTTCTTGGCAGCACTGCAAAGCAAGCCGAAGGCGAACCAATTCTTTGAAACGCTCAATAAATCGAGCCGTTACGTCATCGCGTACGGATTGACAAGTGCGAAGAAACCAGAAACCAGACAGAGGCGATTTGCAAAATTCATGGATATGCTTGTCCGCGAAGAAAAGCCGGGCTTTGGCTCTGACAAGACTAAAAAGGTATAACAAACCCCTGCTCACGGAGTCGCGGGTCGCGCTGCAATTGAAATCGATGTCCTTTGCCACGACCCAAGGCTTAGAGCTGACTAACCCCGACACTTCGCGTTCCCCTCCGGCGGGGTCTTCGACACACAGAGTGACGAGAGGAAGTCCGAAATGATGTGGATGGATACAATTATCGAACTAAGCGAGTCTGCTTTGGGAAGCAGCGCAAGCCTAAAGCGTTGGGTGTATTTACAATAGAGTTACTGTGCACTGGAAGCGGCTGAAAAAAAGGAATTCAAACAAGCATGAACATGGTGAATAATATTAATACTGAAGCAAAAATCATGAAACCAGCTGACTATAAAGGGATTTTCTTTGACTTGGTGATTTATCTCTTTACAATGTTTTTGGTCAGAGAAATATATTTCCCCAGTTTAGGCTTCCTTGCAAACGGTCTTTTCTGGTCATTTTCTACTCTCGTTGTAGCTACTTGGAGAATGAGGGCAAGAGGCGTGACGTGGAAAGAGTTAGGTTTACACAAGCCTGATAACTTTAAGAAAACGCTACTGCTCTCGGGCTTGATTCTAGTTTCAGCGATAACATTCATATTGGTTTTTAATCTGTTTAAAGATCAACTGCCCTTTCTGACAACACCTGATGCAACCCCAGAGAGTGCGGATACAAAATTTGGCGATCTTAAAGGAAGCTGGCCGCTTTTCTTTTCAATAATTTCAATGGTTTTAATCGAATCTTTTTTGGAAGAATTATTGGATAGAGGATTCTTATTGAACTGGTTAGAAAAATTGTTTTCAAAGACCTCGTTCGCCACAATACTTGCAGTGCTATTACAAGCAGCAATTTTTGGATTTAGACACTCACATAATCTTTCAGAAAGATCAATAACTGTTGGCATAATTGGTTTGGTCATGGGAATAGCATATGTGGCTTTTGGACGAAATTTATGGCCATTAATTATTGCTCACGCTGCACTTAATAGTATGTCCATGATTGATAGAGTTCTCTAAAGTCTGAAATTTTTAGTTGGGAATCCAAACACCTAACAAAGGCTTCATTCTGACCTTCTTGAGAGGATCGCAAAACGATTATGAAGATGAATATACAGAATATCATACTAATCGACTGCTTAGATACGGGCAGCTCAAGCCTAAAGCGTTAGGGGGGGGTCATCTATCAACAATCGGCCAAAAGGACCAATTTGACAGCGAAAAGGAATATTAATAAAATGTTAATCCCAACTCTTATCATGGGCATGCTTGCTATAGTGTTTCTGCTTATTGGGTATAATCGTGGTGAAGGTGAGCATCTGATAGGTTTACGATCCGCCTTTACAATGTTTGTTCAAATCTTACCCCTATTACTTTTTGCCTTCGTGATTGCAGGTATGGTTCCAATACTATTACCAAAAGAAATGCTTTCAAAATGGATTGGTGCTGAATCTGGGTTTCGTGGAATATTAGTTGGATCCATTGCCGGAGGCTTAGCCCCAGGCGGTCCCTATGTAAGTCTTCCAATAGTTGCAGGCCTTTTAAATTCTGGTGCAAATATAGGGACAATGGTGGCATTTTTAACTGGATGGTCGCTTTGGGCTGTTGGACGCATACCGATGGAAGTGGGTATACTTGGTTGGAAATTTACGCTCATCAGGCTTGCGTCAACTTTAATATTTCCGCCCGTTGCCGGACTAATTGCGAATTACTTTTTTTCTAGCACCAAATTATAAATAGGTGTAAAAGCCAGCCCTCTAGCAAAGGTTTCGAGCGGACTCAAATGCAGAGGGGTGCAAGACGAAAATGATGTGGACGGATACAATTATCGAACAAGTCGAGTCTATTTCGGGAAACAGCTCAAACCAAAGACATTCGGCAAACAGGAAATTATGAATATTACTGAAGCTTCGAGTGCTGATTTAGACGCGATATGTGTTCTTTCTAATCAAATCAACTGGGATCACCATAATAATGTACCCACAGTATTTAATTCACCGGCAACAATGGGGAGCGACAAAGACTTTTGGCGAGCTCTAATAGATTCTGAAAATAGCATTTTTTTCGTAGCTAGACATGAAGATAAGATCCAAGGATTTATTACAGCAAGAATCACACAGAATTTGAAGGTGGTTTTTCTCTCAAAGGATAAAATTTGTAGAGTGGGAACAATTGTAGTGTCAAAGGAACACCGCTCAAAAGGTATTGGCAGGTCGCTAATGGATAAAGTTGAATTATGGGCAAAGAAGTCAGGCGCTAAGGAAATACGTCTTGAGGTAATGGAATTCAACACATCTGCACAGGCATTTTATAAATCTGATGGCTATGACATTCAGTCACGAATCTTAGCAAAACCTATTGCCTAAGAAAGGCTTAAGGCGGACTAACTAAAATGGAATGCTTTACTGAAATATTGTCTCAGGATGCACCGATTATACAAAGTCACACCTCATACAGAAGCAGCTCAAACTCAGGACGTTATACGCAACTAAAAACAGATTAGAAAGTACTTATGATTGCTAGAATATGGCACGGAACAACAAAAAGGGAACATTTGGAAACGTACTCAGACTTTTTAAAAATGAAAGCAGTCATCTGTACAAAATATGGACCTCCTGAGGTACTTGAGGTCCGAGACATTGAAAAACCGACACCTAAAGACGATGAGGTGTTGATAAAAATTCGTGCAACCACTGTGCATATTGGGGATACTAAAATTCGAGGCTTTAAACCCGGATTAGGCAAGGTTCAGGATGTTTTGTTCAAACCGATCATGCGATTTATGATTGGTTTCAGGGGACCACGTAAAAAGATATTGGGGATGGAGCTCGCTGGAGAAATCGAAGCAATCGGTGGAGATGTTACCCTTTTCAAGCCAGGAGATAAGGTGTTTGCGGCCACCGAAATGAGTTTTGGTGCCCATGCTGAGTATAAGTGCTTGCCAGAAAATGGTGTGTTAGCAAAAATACCCGCCAATATGTCCTATGCAGAGGCTGCACCTGTTCCCAATGGGGGCATCACTGCGTTACGTTTTCTAAGAAGAGCTAATCTTCAGAGGAACCAAAAAATTCTTATTTATGGTGCTTCAGGTAGCGTAGGAACTTTTACCGTTCAGCTCGCCAAATATATGGGGGCAGAAGTCGTCGGCGTATGCAGCACGAGAAACATGAATATGGTTCGATCACTGGGTGCGAACAAAGCTATTGATTATACGCGAGAAGATTTCACAAAAAATGCTGAGATGTATGATGTCGTTTTTGATGCCGTTGGCAAGGCTTCACCTTCTCAATGTAAAAACATATTAAAGCCTGGAGGTGTGTATCTGAACGTACTCAAGTCTTCTGGTAGTTTGAAACTGGATATTGAAGAGCTCATATTCCTGCAAGAGCTTATGGAGAAGCGTGAAATTAAAGCAGTTATAGATAAACGTTATTCTCTCGATCAAATTGTGGAAGCTCACAAATACGTTGACCGGGGACATAAAAAAGGCCATGTGATTATTACTGTTGGATCAGAAACCTAACAAAGCGCTGTGTTTAATCTCAGGTGGGTTAGCCTGGATAAGCTGGTTCGGCATCTGTTTCATTTACCCACAAGATATAGTTTTGGGGTATTCAAAAGTTGACTTCTATCTTTTATTTGATTCTTCCTGCAAGCTTAATTTCAACTCGCGGACCTTATCAGAAAGTAGGGCGTCTTCCTGGCGAGTCAGGTTACCCGCTGTCTTAAAAAGGAGGGCTTCCAAAATTCCAATACTGACAGCTGCCGCTTCCAGATTCATCTCCGGTTTGCCCGTGATTGGGTTGGGGGTTTTACCCAGTTGAGACCAGGCCCCAGCACTTAATTGATTCACAAGTAAGGTGAATAGGTCTTTCATGTTGATCTGATTGCTTGCCATTTTTATGCTCGCCTTCTTATTTTAATATCTGACTCAAGTCAATACTCTCATCATCACGTTCCACCACAAGAATCCCTGACATGGGTACGATGATATATTTTTCGTCTTGATACTTAATATCAATAGCGAACTTCTTCAAATACAGCGCATAATCACCCACTTCAATCTCCAGGGGGATGAATTTCACTTTACTTGAATCTGAAGCTTGCCAGACATCGTCTTCTCCCTCCGTGCTTGCCAGGGGTGTCCCGGGACCTACAGCAACGACGAAGCCTCCCTGTACCAAATCCTTCTCCGTAACTGTCGGAGGTAAATATAGACCAGAGGATGTGCGATCCTGACCTGAATCGGGGTAGATGAGCACCCGATCACCAATTACTTTGAGTTTATTTAGGTTTTTTGCCATGTTTGATTCCTGTTCTGTTGCTTCATACAAGCTAATGCTTCTTGTGTTATTTCGCGCGAAACTTTTTATCCCTCTAACCTCAGTTCATACCGACCCGTGACGAACTAATACATGTCAAAAACATCTAAAAACAAAGCTGTACAAATCTGTGTATCCGTGGTTGAAAAGAGCCCGTCTAGAATAAGTCGAATTCTCTTAATATCGGTATTCACCTCGATTAGTTTGGAGTGAAAATTTTATACTGAATAATTGGGAGAAATATATGAGTACACAAGCAACTGGAGCAGAAAATGTTCGCTGGGATTTGAGTGAACTTTTCTCAGGTCTGGATGATCCAAAAATTGATAGCGTTTTAAGTGATAGCCGCCAACAAGCAGAGCTTTTTGTTGAACAGTATCGCGGGAAATTAGGAGGTCTCACACCAGAAGCCCTGGCGATCGCCTACAATGAGCTGGAAACCATCAGTGCTCCCCTCTATCGCTTAAGCCAATTTGTGCATCTAGAATATGCGGTTGACACTGCTGATGATAAGATCAAAGCACTCCTGGGTAAAATTGAACAATCCGCCTCTACTACCTCCAACCTGTTGGTCTTTTTCACCTTGGAATTAGGCGGTCTTTCAGATGAGCAGTTTGCAAAGTTTGAAGGCGCTGAAGCCCTGGTTGATTTTGAATATAAAATCGCCAAGCAACGTAAAAATGCTCACTACAATCTCTCTGAAAAAGAAGAACAGGTCATTAACCTTAAAGATCTGAATGGTAGTAATGCCCATCAAAAGCTCTATGGCGAACTCACCGCATCCTTTTCTTTTGAATTCGAGACTGATGGTGAAACCAAAACGCTTAATGGTGATCAGCTACGTGCCATGCGACAGCATCCAGATGCTGATGTTCGTCAACGGGCCATGAAGCTGTTTTTCTCCCGTTATGAAGACAATACCCTGGTCATCAACCATCTCTACAATGCTCTCGTCAAAGACCATGGTATTGAAGTTGATTTGCGTGGTTTTGACCAACCTATCAGCACCATGAATACACACAATGATTTGAGCGATGAAGCCATTCAGGCGCTTAATGATGTAACCACCGAGTCCTACTCCCTGGTCAATCGTTACTATAAGCTGAAAGCAAAAATGCTAGAGATGGACGAGATGACCCTGGCTGATATTTATGCCCCCCTCCCACAGTCTTCCAAAGCTTATCCCTTTGATGAGGCCAAGACGCTGGTTCTGGAGGGATTCAAATCCTTTGACAATGATTTTTATGAGATGGCCAAAGCCATGTTTGACGAGAATCGGATTGATGCGCCCGTCGAACCCAGTAAACGGGGTGGTGCCTTTTGTGCCAGCTCAACGCCCGACCTGAAACCCTTTGTTTTATTGAACTACACTGGTAAGGTTCGCGATGTTTCCACCATGGCACACGAATTAGGACACGCCATTCACGCCATGCTTTCCAGTAAGCAAAAATTGATGAACTATCACTCCATCTTACCTCTTGCAGAAACCGCTTCAATTTTCTCAGAGATGGTGCTCACAGATTCGTTGTTAAAGAAGGAAACTGACGTGGACGTCAAAAAATCCATGCTCACCAGCAAACTGGAAGACATTTTTGCAAGCTCACACCGCCAAAATATGTTCAGTAGTTTTGAGGTTGCTTCACACAAAGCCATCAATGAACAACTCCAGAGTCCTCAGGCACTTTGTGAGCTATACACTGCTGAGCTGGAGAAAATGTTTGGTGACAGTGTGACTATCACACCTGAGTATGCCTGGGAGTGGTCATCCATCCCCCACATTTTTAATGTCCCTTTTTATGTCTATGCCTACAATTTTGGCAACTTGCTGGTTTTTGCTTTGTATCAGCAATATCTGGAAGAAGGCAACTCGTTTATACCCAAATACAAACAGTTCCTTTCCATGGGTAGTTCCGCAAGTCCGGCTGATTTAACTGCCATTGTTGAGGCCGACATTAATCATCCTGATTTCTGGCGTAAAAGTTTGAAGTATATCGAAACGCTGGTAGATCAGCTGGAAGCGTTGGTATAATAATATCTTCCCGGCGGGGATTAGAGTCCCCGTCTGGGGAACATATATTTGCTAGAAACCTTCGCACGGTCCACATTTACGGGGGTCGTCATCTCTGACGATCCCTCTCTTTTTCCCTCGTATTCCCCTGTCCTGATTCTTATTATTGCCAAACCCAAAGAATTGGACCCACATCATGAAGATCAAAAACTCGTCAAAGACCGAAGTTGTGTTGAATGAAATAGGAGTTCGTCTAACCCAACAGCGGATTCAGGCAAAACTCACCCAGGCTGGTCTGGCCGAAAAAGCTGGTGTTTCCAAACGCACAATTGAACGTATCGAGGCGGGTAGCTCAATTCAACTGTCGACCATGCTTCAGGTTTTACGGGTATTCAAGTTGTTGGAGCCTTTTGGGCTGGCCTTGACAGCAGAAAAAAACGATGCTCCTTCCAAAAAGAAATCCAAGTCCGAGAGGGTTGAAACCCCCCCTCCGGCTGAAGCTGCATCAAAAAGTCATTCCTGGGGGTATTAACACAGCATCTTGGGGGAACATAAGAGGAAATAATTATGAGTGATTCCAGAGACCCGACTTATCCAATCAGAGAAATGGCCACAGCTTTTGAAGAAGTGGTTACGGGGACTTCTTGTAATCAAAGCTCCTTCAAAACTAAACGTGGATCCTTTCTCTTTATCGGTCCTGGAGCCAAAGGCATTGGCTTTAAAGCCATGTTTAAGTTAAAGGGGTCAATGCCACAAGCCGAAACACTAGCCAATGAAAAGCCCAAGCGTTTTGAAGTTGGTTCTACTGCGTGGGTAACAACAAGATTTTCTGCAGAAGAGCCTCTCCCCAAAAAGATCTGGGAGAAATGGCTTGAGGAATCATATCTGATTACTGAGAAAAAAATTTAACTGGAGCTTAGACTGGGGTTGACACAATGAAAGGGGTGTCAGCTTGCCTCTTTCAGCTGAGTTTTTTGGCTTCCTTTAGACCCCTGACACTCTCCGCCTGTAGCATATAGCGCATCATCCGAAAAGAGATAAACTCTGGGCTAAACAATCGAACACCCCTGGCCAGAAAAAAGACAGGCGTGATAAAAAGAAGATTCATAAAACCCCTGTAAAATGGCGACACGTCGGGGAATCCAGTCATTTTTACAAACCGACTTGGCAAAACCGGATAGAGCTCAGGGTAAGCCTCCAATAGCTTAGGAATACCCTCTTT
Organism: Fidelibacterota bacterium; assembly: GCA_018650795.1. Taxonomy (GTDB): domain Bacteria; phylum Fidelibacterota; class UBA8477; order UBA8477; family JABMPR01; genus JABMPR01. The sequence continues at coordinate 83,674 of JABIFG010000282.1, read as the reverse complement.
TCCAAACTCGTACTTCAGTGCTAAACTATTCCGCAATGAGTTGTGTAAACAATAAGCAATGGCTTCCGGCTCATAATGAATCTGGTTTTGTGTTTGAGCACTTATGCGGTGTGCTAAATCGATATCTTCAGCTTCATAGTGATATATATGCTCGGCATAACCGCCAAAGGCCTCGAACGCCTTTTTTCGAATAGAAAAATTTGCCGTATTTACATATCTCAGCGGGGGTGATGATTGTGATCCCGTTCTGGCGGCCCAACGACGCGTGCTTCGATAATCACTATCTAGGAAGCGGAACCAGCGGTTCTTTTTTACAAATGCCGGCAGATAGATTTCACCCATAACAGCTGCTATTGATTCGGTCTTATACGCTTCGAGGTGTCGGTACAAGAGGTCGGGGGTAACCTCCAGTACACTCTCCAGAAAAAGAATGATTTCGTTTTTTGCGGCATGTACACCAAGATTGCGGCCCTTCGCACGATTTGTGGTTTCGTCTGCCGAAATAAAGTTCAAATCAAAGGAAAACTGATAATCCTTTAGGACAGCTTCAACTTTTTTGGTTAAGCCCTGTAAAACCATAACAACTTCAAGCTCTAGGTTCTCATGTTGGAGACGCTCACACCCCGTTAATATTCGCATGCAGGCACCAGGATCCGCGTTGGCAAAAATGACAATGCTTAGCTTAGGCCAGATCACGGGGCAACTCCCTTATCCAGCCTTGCTTATGGTAAATCTCATAAACCGAACGCATGACAGCTTCAATACTATGGGTTTTTTCTACCCACTTTCTACCAGCCATTTTCTTTTGAATAATCAACTCTTTGTTTGAGATTAGTTTCACTAGATCCTCGTAGAGCGACTCCTTGTGGACATTCACAAAAGGATGCTCTCCCAGGAAGGTCTCATATGCTGGTATAAGGTTGGTGCAACATGCCAGGCCCATTGAAAAGGCTTCAACGGAATTCATGCCATAGCCCCAGCCACCCAGGTTGGCAACCTGATCGATATAAATGTCGCATTCTGCTTTCTTCTGGAGGGTGATATCATGAGGCTCATTCTCAATTAGCACAAACTCCACACCATGACTCTTTTCCAGTTTTTTGCAAGCCTCAATAATGACATCTGAACCCTTCCAGTAACGATCACGGGTGGCATGACAAATTTTCAAGGGTACGTTTAGCTCAAATCGTGTGCTGTGTTTGTTCACCTCAAAAGGTAAAAACACATATTCCATATTGGGGTGTTTTTCTAATAGATCCAATTCGCTTGAGGTATTGATATCGACCAGCTTATCGATCCAGGGAAACACACCCCGGGTGCGCATATCTACACCGTGGTAGTTGGCTATAATATGTTTGCCTTGTTTTTTTAGCTCATCGAAAGGCCAGGCTGAGGTTCTCAGAAATCCATGGCCACCTTCCAGGTGATAGATATCGTAGTCCAGAAGGTTGTACTTTTTAAAATATTTCTTCAGGATGGGTTTCCAGAGCTGGTCTCGCATCGTAAAAAAAAGGGCTCTCTGGAAAGACGGCTTCCACTCAGGCGGGTATCCCTCAGCGTCTTCATACAGCTTGCTTTCGTCGGTCAAATAGCTTTTGGCCTTTTTAAAGCTGTCGGTTTTGGGTAACAGGGGCAGGTCCAAACAAATGTCTTCAGGAAAACCTTCTGCTGTGGGAAAAAGGGTCACGAAATTGGCTTGATTCCCCAACCTCCGGTGGCCCTCCACAAAGAGCTGAAGCGTACCTGAAGTGTTTTCAGATCGCAGGTAGAGTATTTTTAGCGGGCGTCCCATGCGTTCCTCACCAGAAGGTGTAGATAGAGTCGATACTGTCTTTTGCTTAACTTAACATTTTGCTCGATGCGCTTATTGAGCCTGTTTTCCAGTCCTTTGGAAATTCCAAAGATTTTTAATAAATACCAGAGCTGGGGGTAAAGCAAAATTGTCTTTTTCAGCTCGGGGTGTTTCTTCAATAGAGCAGGAAGACCAATACGTCCATATTCCTGAAGTCTGGAGCTAACGCTGGAGTGGGTTTCCAGCTTGACTCGCTCCAGAGACAAGTCTTCAATGAGCACCCTGGTAGAATACCCCTTTTGGTCAAGACGGTAGGCCAGGTCTAGTTCATGACCGCCGTAATGGTTCATGGTTTCATCAAAACCACCGACTTCCACAAACATCTCTTTTTTAAAAATGGCAGCCCCAAACTGGGTGTTTTTTACAGGAAGATTTTTCCCTACTCGTGAGACTCGCCCTTTTTGACCTGCCAGAAAAACCTGAAAGTAATCAGCCTGGGCGTTTGGTGACTTTTCCACGAGATGTTGAGCTATGTCAAAGTGGTGATTCTTGATAAACGCCCTGAGCTGATCGATATATGTGTCAGGGATTTTTAGAAAAACTGAGAGCAGGATGATGAATTCGCCCCGGGCATGCTTGACGCCAATATTTCTGGCAACCGCCGCGCCCTGTCTGTTTTCGTTTCGATATATATTCCAATGATCCGGGCTTGTGTCCGATAGTTGTAGTGCTATAGAAGAGCCATCATCAACGACAATAACCTCCCAACTCACATCCGGGGAGTTGGCTGACAGTTCAAGCAGAATTCTATCCAGGTTTTCTTGATTGCTATTTACAGGCAGAACAATGGAAAGATCACAGGCGGGCATAGGTCAACCTGACTTCCTGGATATCAACTGGCGGGCAGCCGTTTTTATCTGCGTCATGCTTAAAACACCTACTGCAGGTAGCAGGGGAAAGTATGCCAGCACAACCACGAATGAGATAAGCAGGGCCTGGCCAGGAATGAGCTGTGGCAAAAAGAACAGAACAGCCACCAGGAGAGCCAGTTTAATCATTTTCGTGCCCTCATAGGGTATGGGGTAAAAGCGTCTTGAAACAAACCACAACAGGAATGATTGTCCTATATATGAAGCAAGTGCTGCGATTCCAGCTGCTATAAAACCAAAATCCAAAACGCCCATGAGGATCAGGTTGGTGGACAAATTGATCACCATTCCTGTTCCCGTAAACAGGGGAGCCAGATAGGTTTTCTTTTTGAGATACATGCCTACAACCAGATTCACATAGACACCCTGAAAGAGATAGGCCAACAGGATCAAAGGAACGATTCTGAGACCCTCGGCATATTCAGGTGTTATAATAGCTTTTCCGTTGAAATCCATGGTTAACACTGGTGGGGCTAATAGAGATACTAACAGAAAGACAAAGGAGCCCACAATCAGGAAAAGGGTCAGTATTCTGGCAAAGGTTTCGCGTGCATTTTCCTGGTCAGCCAGAGAAAGAAAGAAGGGGTGCCATGCAAAACGGAAGGCCGTAACCATCAAGGCCATGATCATACCTATTTTATAGCCTGCGCTATAAATACCCACGGTGGCTTGATCAAAGAAATATTTAATCAGAAAGCGGTCTCCCAGAGCAACAACCATGGCAAAAAGCACGGCTGGAACGGTGGGCAGGCCAAACCTCAGAAGGTCTTTCCATAAGCGAGTATTCCAGGTGAAGGATAGATTTTGAAAAATGGCTGGTGAAGCAACGATCAATTTTACAAGTGAGCTGGAGATATTCGCGACCAGCACCCCCTTAAGACCCCAACCCCAGAACCCTACCAATAAAACATTGAGACCCAGATTGATAACAACCTCGGAAAATATGATGCTCACATAACGCAGTGGTTTTTGAATGCTTCGATAATACAACACTGGCATGAAGGACAGGCCGTCGATCATGAGAATGATAAAGGCCAGAGCAAAGACGCTGGTGGCGGGATCGTCTCCCAGTAGCAAGCTGGAAAGAGAGGCTTCTGACAGGAAAAGACCGGCTGTAATAATCCCCGTGGTTACCAGGATGCTCAGGTAGACGATGCTGAAAATTTCCTGTCGGCGTGCCTGGTCTTTCTCGGGGATAAAAAAGCGCATGAAGGCAGCATCAAGACCATACATGTAAACCACATTCATCAACGCCAGGAAAGGATAGATCAAATTGAGGGCTCCATATTCCACCGGAGTCATCATGTTGATGTAGAGGGGTAGCAGTAAGAAGGTGATGGCTCGGTTGAAAATATTGCCAAGACCGTAAACCAGGGTATTACTGGCCATTTTCTTTATGTTAGCACCCACGGAACTCATTCTACGGGACCCCAAACTTCAAAGAGGGGACGATACTCAAGAAAATCAACCGGGTAATAGGTCAACATGTTGAGCTTCTTTAAAAGAAGAGGTTCTGACTCAGCTTCGAAGGTCTTTTTTAACTCATAATTTCGGACCGCGCACAAGGAATCGAAGCGAGTGGCCATTTCTCTGGAGTTTTCAAAACGCACACTGCTGCCCTCAAACCAGAACCGATTCACTACCGCCCAATCATCACCTGTTGCCCAGGTCTCGGGGAATTCCAGCGACTTAATATTACGTTTGGAATAGCGCTTTGAGGCCCATACGTCCCAACCAGCTCTGAGCCAGTCCGGGTTTTGCCCGGCATAATAGGGTTGTGTGATAATCCTGCCTTCAGGATTCGACATATTATCACCCGCCCAGCGAAAAGCCTGCTGCATCACAACCTTATCCTGAAAGTGTCCGTGGGAGTGAAGTAGCGTGCGGACAAACATGGGTGAGAAAAGAATAATTCCCATCAGCATAAAGACCGCTGCCGTTAGCCTGGGGGAAACACCACTTAGTGACGGTGATTTCCTCAAGGAGTAAAAGGCGCGGACAATACCCTCGGCACCAATCAGGAACATGGCTGGCATGATGGGCATAAGTAAGCGCGGTTTCACTCCAAAATAGATTACTGAAAGGGAGCCAAGAGCAACCCAGGGCATGATCAGCCAGAACACATCCCGGCGTCGTTCCTTCCATAATTCAATAATTGCAAGTACACCAAACATGGCCAGCAGGGGCGAGAAAAAATCCCAGGTAAACAACATGCGATACATAATTCGGAACATGTTTTTTATATAGACAAAGCCGTTAAATACAAATTGTTCGCTGTAATCCAGCTGGCCATAGCCAATCTTAAATGGATTTCCAAAATGGGAGTAATTGGTGATCAGTTGAATAAAAATACCGGCTAAAAACCCAAAGAATCCCAATAGCCAGAAAGAGGGATAAAGATGAAAAGCCCATATGCGACGATCACCTACGAGAAAGATTAGAAACAGGGGTAAGAAGAAAACGTAGTTCCAGCGAAACACAAATGCCAGTCCCAACATAAAGAAAGATAGAAACAGATCGCGGGGACTCTGTGTGTCCAGAAATAATAACATGAGGTATATCGCACCGAGCAGCATAGCCAGCGAGCCTGGGTCAGAGGCAGAATTAATGCTATGTATAAAGGGACTTTCGGCCAACGAAAGAAAAATGGCGGCGATAATCCCTGTGGCTGGATTAAAGATTCTTTTACCCAACAAGTAGGTGAATGCTACGGCCATAAAAATAAAGAACATCCCGTGCCAGAATGCTCCTGATTCAGCAGGGCCACCCATCGCTTTGCTTAACTGCATAAAGGGTATCAGAGTCAAGCTGGTACCAATGGGCCAGATCGGTGTTTTACCGTCGATTAGATAGTTTCCATCCTCCAGCAGGCTTTCAGCGCCAGAGAAATAGGCGACTGGATCTCCGTTGTAGAGATAGGGGCCTTGAAATTGAAGCCGTGGGACTACCGTTATGAGAAGCAGTACAAACAACACGAGATAGTGTTGTTTTCGGGTGAATGGTTTTATGGCCAGCTCGTCCTCCCTGATTCAATCAGAAATTAAGCTCAAAGGTATCACGAAATACGCCGCTGGCACCGAAATTTTCTTTAAATCTACCCAGTCCGAAATTGGGTTCCATGTTTACTGTAAAAATGCCAAAGTCTAAATATTTGAATGCATTCTGATGACACCAGGTGATGATTTCGTAAAACAAGAGATTCACGGCCCTCAGGTGTTGGTAGTCTTCGATATGGCTGATATAAAAAGCCAGCACCACATCATTGTTTACAGAAAAATTCACTACGCCGGCGATGAGCTTCTCCTCCCAGTAAGCGCCAAAAAGTCTGATACGGTCTGGATACATTTCCTTGAGTTGCAGCAGCTCTTCCAGGGTGTGGGTCGGCTGGACGTTGTGCCGAATTTTCAGGTTTTCTTTGAGTAGAGCGTAAAAGTCCGCCCAATCACCTGATTCCCGGATGCTAACACCCTCCTTGACGGCCTTACGCACAGCCGTTCTGTGGGAGGCTGCAAATCTTTCCAGGTTTTTTTCCGGAGAAGACTCGATCGTGAGCATGGATGAGACATCACGTTTTTTATAACTAAAACCATGTTTAATAAGGGCAAAGTCGAGATAGTTGCTTACAGTATGTTGATAAATCGACGGGGGTAAAGTCATTTGGATTCTATTAAAGCCAGCTTGTTTGCTGTGTTCGCAAATTGCTTCTACAAAATCATAGCTCTCCCGAAAACTCAGATTCTGTTGAACGATAATTCCGCCGTAAGAAGAGCCTTGGTGACTCACCAGAGACTTGCCTGCATCTGTCTGAATTTCAGCAGCAGGAAAAATGGCTTTTAGTTTTCCACCTTTTTCGAGGATTAAGCTGTGGTCTTTGAAGCGACCGGAGGGGTGATAACCCAGGAATTTACGTTCGTGAAACATGGTGCCGTTGTTGGCTGTGACAACAAAGCTTTCCCAGGCAGGTGTATCAGGTGGCGTAAAGATTCTGGCAGAAATTGTCATGTCGGCTTAACTGATCTCCCAGTCTTCTAAAACATCCTGGGCGTGTGTGGTCACTTTGACCTTCTCGTAAATTTTATCAATGGATCCAGCTTCGTTAATCAGAAATGTTTTTCTGAAAGTACCCATATATTTGCGTCCATACATGGATTTCTCTCCCCAAACTTCATAGCTGTTGACCATTTCCTTTTCAACGTCAGCCAAGAGTGGAAAGTTCAATTCCTGTTTGCTGATAAAATTCTGATGTGATTTCTCACTGTCAATACTAACGCCGAGAACGGCGATATTGTGTTTTTTGTAGGCCTCTATATTATCGCGGAAACTGCAAGCCTCCTTGATGCAACCAGGAGTCTGGTCTTTAGGGTAAAAATAAATAACCAGTTTCTGTCCGTTAAAATCAGACAGCTCGACACTTTTTCCGTCCTGGTCATTGAGTTTGAACTTTGGGGCTTTATCTCCAACACTTAACATGTGTTTATCTCCTAGTTTGGGTCATGTTCGCATAGCGGGACCGGACAAACGACGCAAAAGCGCCTTAATCTCGGCATTAAAAATATCATCTTCTTCCATTTTAACTCTAATGGTCTTACAGGCATGAATCACCGTAGAGTGATCCCGTCCGCCATAAAACAGACCGATGGATTTGAGTGAATTGTGGGTGAGTTCTTTTGAGAGGTACATGGCGGCTTGTCTGGCAAGAGCCACTTCCTGTTTGCGTCCCTTACCATAAATGTCGTCTTTTTTGACACCGAAAGATTCTGAACAATTATTTAATACGTCTTCCATGCTCACAATGGGTTTAGCTCTTTTACCGGTGAGATCTATAAGGACTTTATGAGCAAGATGCAGGTTGATGTCGCTTTTGGCCAGAGATGAATAGGCCAGCAAACGAATCAGAGCGCCTTGTAGTTCGCGGATATTGCTTTCAATATTGGTGGCAAGATATTCAATCACATCATAAGGCATTTCAATGCCGCTTTCTTCGGACTTTTGCCGTAGAATAGCCACCCGCGTTTCAAAGTCCGGGGAGGTAATGTCTACCGAAAGGCCAGCCAGAAATCTTGAGGTGAGTCTTTTTTGGAGACCAATCTCGCCTGGCGGGCGGTCTGTGGAAAGGATGATGCGTTTCCCGTTCATGTGTAGATCATTAAAGGTGTGGAAGAATTCTTCCTGGGTGCGCTCCTTCTTTTTGAAGAACTGCACATCATCAACAATAAGTAGGTCGGTTTTACGATACCTCTGGCTGAATAGGCCCGCTTTATTTTCGCGAATCGCGGATATAAAATCCATGGTGAATTTTTCAGAAGAAATGTATAAGACGCGTTTGTTGGGGTTGAATTGGTGATAGGCATTCCCGATGGCGTGTATCAGGTGGGTCTTACCCAATCCAACACCGCCATAAATAACGAGAGGGTTATACATATTATTGTCGTTGGAGTTGACCACTGCTTCTGCGGCGGCTTTGGCAAACTGGTTGTTGGGGCCTTCTACAAAATTTGAAAAAGTAAATTGCTCGTTCAGGTTTGTTTCGTAGCCCTGGGCTCTAAGGGTTGGCGCTTCTGGTTCATAAAATGGTTCTGGCATTGGAGTGTCTGCATTGTCGTCCAACACGATTGAGTATTCAACACGCATGGGTCTACCACTAACCTCAGCCAGGGTGCTTAATATAATGTCGCCATAATGGGATTTCATCCAGTCATAGAAAAACTGATTAGGAACCTTGAGAGTTAATACCTCTTGGTCTTCTGCCAGTTGTGTCATTGGTTGAAACCAGGTCTGAAAGGTTTGGTTTGCTACCCTTGTTTCCAGTACAGTCTTTACATTACCCCAAAGCTCGTGGCCCAAAGCTCACCCCAAGATATATTAACAAGTTATCAACATTTATATGGCTATGGTTTAATCTAAAACCGCTGTTAAAATAAGCGGTGATTTTCCAGTGCAAATATATTTTTGTCTGAGATACGCAGAAGCTCAAGAATTCTTATGGCTTGGTGGTTTAATCATCTGCTTGGGTCTTCTGTTCGTAGCGGGTGTTGATTTCTAGTGTCTCTTTAGAAATGAATTTGGGCATAAAAACCAGCTTTTTTAGTCAACAATATTCACTCTAAAAGAACTTGACTTAAATGCTTTGAAAAATTGATTTTGCTGGTCTCTTTGTTATATTGGTCGGCTTTTAAAAAACATGTTATTTATTGGAGTAATAATTTACAATGAAAAGAACCTATCAACCCAGCCGGCGCAAACGTCGCAACAAACACGGCTTCCGCGCTCGCATGAAAACGAAAAATGGTCGTAAAGTACTGGCCCGCCGCCGCGCCAAGGGAAGAAAACGCCTCACCGTTTCCGGTTAAACAAATTAGCCGGTCCAGTGTCGATACCTACCTCAAGCGTGGTCGTCGATACACCATACGGGGAATAACTTTGTACACAAAACCCACAGACATTATGGAAGTGGGTTTTTTAATTCGTCGCAAGGCGGGGAACGCTGTTGAAAGAAACAAAACCAGGCGGCTCTTCAAGGGGCTCGTTTTGAACTCACTCCTGAATTTTGCTCCAGGCCGAGGATATCTGTTTCTTTTTCACCGAGCCAGCCGATCCTCTTCGCCCACACTCCACACCATTAACCAACTTTTGGCTCGCCATGAATAAGTGGATCAACATGCCTTTTGTCCTTTTGGTAAAGCTCTATCAGGTGACTATCAGCCCCCTCTTCCCGGACACTTGCCGTTTTTACCCGACTTGTTCACACTATACAGTAGAAGCATTTGAAAAATTACCCCTGTGGAAGGCTTTACCTAAATCCACATGGAGGATCGTCCGCTGTAATCCCTACACCAAAGGCGGTTTTGATCCCGTTATAAAGAATAAGGATTCTTAAACAACCATGTCTGAACAAAACAGAACGCTCGTCGCTATTGCCCTGATGGGGCTTATCCTCATGGTCTTTTTCTCTGACTGGTATCAGGAAAAAGTCGCTCCCGGTAGCACTGCTCCACAAAAACCCCATATTGAGTCCTCTTTTTCATCAGAATCGGATACGCTAGAACAAATTCCAGTTACCATAACCCCTCCAGCTGTTAAGCCGGCTTCAATTCTGGTCGATGACCTGGAAACAGCAAGCCTTACCGAAACTCGTGTTGTCGTATCTACACCTCTATTTGAAATGCACTTGTCAAGCCTCGGTGGCGGTACTCTAGAAAAAGTCTATTTAAATGACTATTTGATGAAGGACAGCTCTCGTGTTCAGCTTGTCTCTGATATGGCTGAGGGTATTCTAGCCAACCAGTTCATAGGGTATGAGGTTGAAAATTTCGACACACAGGACCTTTTGTCGGTTTGTTCTCTTGGAGAGGGCTATGATTTTGATTTTCCTGTTTACGGAAATTCTGCCTCATTTTCTTTTGAACTTTCCCTGGGTGCTGGAGCCAAAATTATTCGAACCTTTACCTTCTATCCTGACAGTTTTCATTTCGATCTTTCACAGGAACTGATCGAATTCGACCAGGTAAATGCCGGTCGTTACTTTGCCACAAGCTGGTCTGGTGGTGTTGCTCCAACAGAAAAGAACCGTAAGGATGATCTATATTATTCAGAAATGTATGCACTACTCGGGGATGATAGCAGCCCCTCTGATTATTCTGCAGACGAAGATCGTGAATCTGAAGTGCAAACAGCGCTAACCACCTGGGTTGGTGCCCGCTCCAAATATTTCACGGCCATTCTTATTCCAGAAAGGCCTGTCTCCGAGTTCAAAATGCTGCGCTATCAAACACCTGGTGGTGATGATAATTCTGAGAAGATTTTTGATTTTGATATACGTGATTCCTTTGATCGGCGAAACGACGTTAGTCAGTCCAATTATCGTGTTTATGTTGGACCTCTCGATTATGATATTCTTAAAGGCTACCAGTTGGGTTTTGAAGAAATGATGAACTGGGGCTGGTTTGGTATTATCGGAAAAGGGGCTCTGTGGGTTTTTAAATCCCTGTATGGCATTATTCCTAACTATGGTATCGTGCTTATTCTCTTCTCGATACTGGTAAAGCTTTTGTTGGCCCCTCTCACCAAGAAACAGTTTTCTTCAACCCAGAACATGCAACAAGCTCAACCTCAAATCACAGCGCTTAAGGAAAAATACAAAGATGATCCGAAGCGTCTGAACGAGGAAACCATGAAGCTCTATAAGGAGCTTGGGGTTAATCCGCTTGGCGGCTGTTTACCGCTGCTGATCCAGATGCCTATTCTGATTGCTATGTTTAACCTGTTTAGAACAACCATTGAGTTGAGGGGCGCTGCCTTTAAGGGTCTAGAGTTTTGGATCGCTGATCTTTCCCTTCCAGATACCGTTGGTAATATTGGCGGTATCGATATCAACCTGTTACCGATTATTATGTCGGCCACCATGATGTTACAACAGAAACTCATGACACCGACAGCCAATGCGAACCCCCAGATGAAAAACATGCCTTATATTATGACGGCTGTTTTCTTCTTTATGTTCTACACATTCCCTTCAGGGCTAAATCTATACTACACTCTCTTTAACATTATGTCCATCCTTCAACAGAAGTTGACCCCCAAACAGCCTTTACCGGCTTCGGTCAGCACTCCTGCTCCTGTAGCGCGCCCCAAAAAGAAACGCAAGAAGTAAGGTGAAGGATCCTTTGTGCTTCCCTTTGTTGAGGATACTATTGTCGCGATTTCCACGCCGCCTGGCATAGGCGGCCTGGCTGTTGTCAGGATTTCTGGTCCTCTCGCACTTGAAACAATTAATCAATATTTCTCGAGTACTCAAAAACTAAAGCCTAGATATGCCACCTTTGGCAAACTGAAACATCCCTCCCTTGGGCAGGGTGAGTTTGACGATTGTGTGGTCACGTATTTCAAGGGACCCCACTCCGCTACCGGAGAAGACCTGGTAGAGATTTCCATTCACGGTGGTGCATATTTGCAACATAAACTGCTTGAAGTGCTTCTTCGTGCACCCGGATTGCGAACAGCTGGTGCCGGAGAGTTCACCTTTCGCTCCTTTTTAAGCGGTCGGATTGATCTTTCTCGTGCTGAAGCAGTGGCTGATCTCATACATGCCAAGGATGCTGCCTCCCACAAAAATGCCAGAAACCAGCTTATGGGCAACCTCAGGCTCTTGATTGATTCAATGTCGAACAAGTTAATTCACAGCCTCACCATCCTTGAGGCCGAGCTGGATTTTTCAGACCAGGAGATCGATTTCTCTCCACCTCAGACACTTCTAAATCCACTTTTTGAGATTAGAGCAACCACCGAAGCGCTTTTGGAAACCTTTTTCTATGGGCGCAGGCTCGAAGAAGGAATTAGAGTCCCGCTTGTGGGGGCACCCAACAGCGGGAAGTCTTCTCTGTTTAATCTCCTTTTAGGTGAAGATCGCGCGATTGTTACCGCTCAGGCCGGTACAACTCGAGATACCATCGAGAAAACCATCGTAATCGCCGGCCATTCTGTAATTCTAGTAGATACCGCAGGGTTACGTGAAACCAAGAGCGAGGCAGAGCTGTCTGGTGTTGATCGCAGCCTGGGTGAAATTGACAGCGCTGACCTGATTATCCTGGTTCACGCCCCCGACACAGAGACAACCATCCCGGACGACCTTATACATACACCCTATATCTCTGTTTTTAATAAGCTTGATCTCGCTTCCGAAACCCCAGACAACATGGACATCAACCTGTCCTGTACCACAGGCGAAGGCCTGGAGGCACTAAAAAAGATGCTTTATAAACAAGTTATCAACATGATTAATATTGGGGTTGGGGGTGTTGTGTTGAATAGTGAGCGCCATAGAGATGTGTTTATTCGGTTTAGGGACCAAATTGCCACAAGCATCGCTTCTATACAAAACGAACTTGGTCCTGAATACATTGCCTCAGATTTGCGCCTGGCTCTGGATGTCCTGGGCGAGATCACTGGAAAAACCACACCGGATGACATCCTCAATCAGATTTTTAGTGGCTTTTGCGTGGGTAAATAGTCTTGCCTGTTTCACGTAAATCATATGACATCATCGTCGTAGGTGGTGGCCATGCGGGTATAGAGGCCGCTCTTGCCGCCAGCCGCCTCGGCAAAAATACCTTACTCATCACCATGGAAATGGCAGCCCTGGGACGCGCCTCCTGTAATCCTGCCATTGGCGGGCTGGCCAAGGGGCATCTCGTCCGAGAGATCGACGCCTTGGGTGGTGAAATGGCCAAAGCTACCGACCATACTGGCATCCAATTTAAAATGCTCAATCGATCCAAGGGTCGCGCCGTTTGGTCGCCACGAGCCCAAATTGACAAAAAAGCCTATAGCGCATATATGGTGAACACCTGTAATAACCAGGCGGGCCTGGACATCTATGAAGATGAGGCCATTGCAGTCATCGCCAACGACACAGACTCTGTAATCACCGGAGTTCAAACCCGAGGTGGATCAACTTTTATGTGTCAGGCCCTTATATTAACCAACGGCACCTTCCTAAACGGCCTGATACATATAGGAAGCGAACAATTTTCAGCTGGACGTATTGGCGAGTCCGCTAGCGTGGGCATTACTGAGTCTCTGGTGAAGCTCGGTTTTGAAACAGGTCGACTCAAAACAGGAACGCCACCACGCATCAAGCGGGAAAGTATAGATCTTTCTAAAACAACCGTTCAGGCTGGCGATGAAAACCCTGAACCCTTTTCATTTTCCACCCAAGACTTTGATCCACCCAATGAATTTTGCTACATCACCAACACGAATGAAGAGACCCACAGGGTTATTAATGGTGGCCTGAAGTTTTCCCCGCTCTTTACTGGCGTCATACAGGGTGTTGGTCCCCGCTATTGTCCATCAATAGAGGATAAGGTGGTTCGTTTCGCGGAAAAGAACTCTCACCAACTCTTTTTGGAGCCGGAATGGAGCAACGCCGATCAGATTTATGTAAACGGGTTCTCGTCGTCTCTCCCAGAAGAGGTCCAACTAAGCAGCCTGCGCACCGTTCCGGGGTTGGAAAAGGTGGAGTTTATTCGGCCGGGTTATGCTATTGAATATGATTTTTTCCCACCCTCGCAGTTAAAAGCCACCCTGGAAACAAAACGCGTTAAAGGGCTGTTTTTTGCCGGGCAGATTAACGGAACGTCCGGGTATGAGGAGGCTGCCGCCCAAGGCTTGATGGCTGGAATCAATGCCTGTTTGGGTATTGATCGGTCCGAACCTTTTGTGTTGGCCAGGTCCGAAGCCTATATCGGTGTTCTGATAGACGACCTTATCACCAAAGACACAGACGAGCCCTATCGCATGTTTACATCAAGGGCCGAGCACCGACTTCTATTACGTTACGACAATGCCCATTTTCGTCTCGCGGAAAAAGGATTTCGGCTTGGACTCACAGGTGAGGCTCTTTATCGTGACGTAGAGAACCAAAAAGAATTAACCGTAAAGACAGAAGCATTGTTTAGGGCTACCTATGTTAAATCCGATATAATTAACAAGCTCATCGATACGCAAACGACAGTGAAAGAAAGCCAGTCCCTGGCAAACATTTTGAAACGCCCCGGGGTCACAATTAATGACATCCAATCCCTGCTTCCGAAATGGGTGAACGACCTGCCCCCCGCCCTGCTCACCCTTATTGCAACCAACACCAAATATAGTGGTTACATCGAGCGAGAGAGACTGCAAGTGGAGCGCCTATCAAAACACCAACAAATGTCCATCCCCGACTCAATTGACTATCTTTCTATGCAGGCGGTTTCTTTTGAGGCCCGTCAAAAACTGGACAAAATTCGCCCAGAGACCATTGGGCAAGCCTCAAGAATAAGTGGTGTATCACCAGCAGATGTGTCTTTGTTAATTATTCTTATCAAAAAAAATGTTTCACGTGAAACACGCTGACCTTACCGCCCATATAGCCAGGACTTACGCCCTCCCTGCTGCTTCTATTTCTGGAGTAGAACCACCCTTGTTGGCCTTTTTGGTACAGGCAAACCTAAAAAACCTTGCTACCGTATTGGTTTTGCCAGACAAGCCGTCTGCCGAACGGGCACTCAATGATATTGTAGCTTTAGGTCTTAGTCAAGATGTTCATTTTGTGGGTAGTGATCGTGTGGATGGTATTGATACAGGACAGTCTGGCCGTGCTCTGAGAGCACTGCTCTCGGCTAGTCCTGGAATATATGTTACCCAGGCTGCTGAACTTGCCGGAGGCCTTTCCGGAGACGCTTTAAAAAGTATCGTTCTACAGAAGGGGCAGGACTATTCAGTAACAGATCTCGAAAGAGGGTTGTTCGAATATGGGTTTACCCAAGACGCCTTTGTGGTAGAGCCAGGCTATTATGCCTCGAGGGGTGGCATTTTTGATGTTTTCCCTGGCGATCAAAACAAGCCGCTCCGTCTGGATTTTTTTGGAAACACCCTGGAGTCTATTCGGGAATTTGATCCCGCCACACAGAGATCTGGCGTTGAACATGGGGAGATCACAATTTTTCCAGAGAACCCCTTTCTGGATACTGTTGTAGACCCTTTAATTAATTCTGTGCCTGTTGGTGTTAAGTTTTATCAATATCGACCCATTATTGAAGATTCTGATTCAACTACCATTGCCGGGTTGTTAGGAGATGAGCGTCCTGGTGACGTGTCCTGGTTTTATCAGTCAAAACCGCTGGCAGGCCATGTTCACGATATAGAAATTCAGCCTGACTTCCAGCGAAACCTGGATGCTTTTCGTGCGCGCCTGGGCCACCTCAACGAAGAAAATTATCGGGTTTACATTTGCGCTGATAGTAATATCCAGCTTGATCGCCTACGTGTGCTGTTTGAAGATCTGCGTTTTGAAAGCGTACGTCTTTCGTTGTCATCTGGCTTTATAGACCACAAGAACAAGCTGGCCGTGCTCACAGACCATCAGATTTTTGGAAGAACTAGAAAGCGCAGCGTTATACCCAGGTCCTTTCCGGTCAAGCCCGCTACGCGTGTTGAGGCTTTTGAAGAAGGTGATTATGTGGTTCATCTCGATTATGGGGTGGGCAAATACCTGGGTATCGAGCTAATGCCCTTTCAAAAAACAGTCCGTGAGGTCCTGGCACTTGAGTATGAGGCTGGTGATCGGATTTATGTGCCCGTCGAGAAAATGCACCGCGTGCATCGCTACGAATCACAGCTGGAAACACCGCCCAAACTCACACGCCTGCGCACTACAGAATGGGACCAGGTAAAGATAAAGACCCGCAAAGCTGTTGACAATTACGCCAAAGAGCTTATCGAACTATATGCCAACCGCTTTATTGTTGAGGGTTTTCGCTATAGCCCTGATAACGACTTCCAGAAACGCATGGAAGCCTCTTTCATGTATGACGAAACCAGTGATCAACTAAAGGCTGTCGAAGATATTAAGCAAGACATGGAAGCTGCTTTTCCTATGGATCGTTTGCTCTGTGGTGATGTGGGCTTTGGAAAAACAGAAGTTGCCATGCGGGCAGTTTTCAAGGCTATCAACGATTCTAAACAGGTCGGTGTGTTGGTGCCCACCACCATTTTAGCCCAACAACACTATGAGACCTTTCTTGAGCGTTTTGCAGATTACCCCGTGAGCGTAGGTGTGCTCTCCCGCTTTAGAACCCCAAAACAGATTAAACAAACTCTATCCGATATTGAAAAAGGGCTTCTTGACGTGGTAATTGGAACGCATCGAATACTATCCAAAGATGTTGTTTTTAATCGACTTGGGTTGCTCATTGTAGATGAAGAACATCGCTTTGGGGTCAAACATAAAGAACGGGTAAAAGAAATTAAAATGTCGGTGGACTCTCTGGCTATGACAGCCACGCCTATTCCCCGCACGCTGCAGATGTCTCTTATGGGCGCTCGAGATCTCTCAATGTTAAAAACTCCACCAAAAGAGCGTCAGCCTGTGGAAACCGTGGTGATGGATTTTGATGAAAACCGTATTCGCGAGGCTATTCTGCGAGAGGTTGACCGTGGCGGTCAGGTCTTTTTTGTGCACAACCGGGTTGAGTCTATCGGAATCATGTTAAGTCGATTGCAAAAACTGCTGCCCGAGGTGAAGTTCGGCTTGGGTCATGGTCAAATGAACCCTCGTACGCTTGAGCGGGTCATGCTGGGTTTTTTCCATAAAGAGTTTGACGTACTTCTATCAACTACTATTGTTGAATCCGGGCTGGACATACCAAATGCCAACACGATAATTGTTAATCGAGCCGATGCCATGGGCTTGTCCCAGCTTTATCAGTTAAGAGGACGCGTCGGTCGGTCTCATCGCAAGGCCTGGGCCTTCTTTGTGGCGCCAGGTTTCAGAAAGCTCAGCGTAAATGCCATCAGGCGTCTCAACGCCCTGGAAAGACATGCCCATTATGGGGGTGGCTATGAGATTGCTATGCGTGATTTAGAAATTCGCGGTTCGGGAAATGTCTTTGGAACTGAACAAAGTGGCCACATCAGCAACATTGGGTACCACCTGTATACCCGAATCTTAAAAGACACTCTAGAAACCCTTAAAGAAATTAAGGGTGACCAGGCAGTCGTTTTCCCCCCACCCGATATCTCCATCGATTTGGAGATGCAGATCCCCTCAAATTATGTCGAAAACACAGCAGAACGCATTGCCAGTTATCGTAGGATTGCTGAAGCGGAAACCGCTGGGGATATCCATGGAATTCGTGAAGCGTTAAGAGATCGTTTTGGCCTCCTCCCACCAGAAACCATAAACCTTATCGAGGCTGCCCTGGTAAAAAAGATTGGACAATCCCTGGGGATTCGATCCATTGTTGTTAAGGGATCTCGGGCACAATGTGATTTTTTGCCTGAACATGTGGAACAAGAAGGAAGCGAGATCATTAAAGCTCTGTCCAAAGCGCTGGGAGAAACCGGTAAAAAGGTGGAGATAATGAACAACAAATCACTGACTTTTATTATGACGCATACCAGCGATGAGTCCCTTTTGGCCTCGCTTAGAATATTCTTGGAAAGCCTTCAACGCTCGTCTAAATTTTCCGACCATAATGATAAATGATAACTCTAATATAATTAAAAGGTTAATGAAATGAATGCTCGCTTTACTAGGACCCTCTTTATCCTGGGTCTCCTCATGCTCGTCTTTGCATGCTCAAACATGGATAATGACACCCTTGCTACAATTGATGGAAAAAATATTTCTCTGGAAGAATTCACATCCCAAAACCCAGCTACACGCTTTGCTGGAAAGGATCATGATTTCATCGACTCCAAGGTTGATGAACACGTAAGAAAGGCTCTTTTTTCTCATGTAGCCGTTGCCCGCGGACTGGGCGAATCAGAAGACATTCTAGACAAAAAAATGAAAGCTGAAAAAAGACAGCTGCTCCAAGATGTTTATACCCGCGCCATTCTTGATGTTGTAATTAGTGATGATTATATCAAAGAGGTTTATGATCGTTCTGGAACTGAGCTGAACGCACGACATATTCTCTTGCAGTTCAAGGGCACCTCCCGCTCTCGCTCTGGTCGAACTAAAACCGAAGCGTTGGCTTTAATGGATCAGATTAAGGATCGCATTTCAAAAGGTGAGGCCTTTGAAGCGCTGGCAACTGAGTTTACTGATGATCCTTCGGGCAAAACAAGCGGTGGAGATCTTGGTTGGTTTGGATGGGGCAAAATGGTTGGTCCTTTTCAAGAGGCGGCCTTTAAGCTGAAGCCAGGCGAGGTTTCGAGTGTTGTGGAAACTGATTTTGGTTTTCACATCATCAAGCTTGAGGCAAAGCGTGAGCTTGAGCGGGGTGATTTTGAATCCGAAAAACAGGCCCTCAAACAACAAGCGGGTCGCGAAAAGAGTGCTGAGCTTGGACAAAAGGCAAATCAGTTCCTTGAAGAACAGAAAAAAGCTGCTGGTTTTGAGGTAATTGCCAAAAATGTACATGATTTCTTTGTCGTTTATGATGGCTCGGGGCTCAAACAGGGTCCCATGGATGATGTTCTGAAAAAATTAAACTTTCCGGCACCGCTTTTTAAGCTAAATGGTGAAGAGCTGGGTAGCGCTTGGTTGATTGAGGAGTTAAAATCTGTAGATGATGGACAAAAGCCACGCATTACTTCTGAAAACCAACTGAAGAGCATCCTTGAACAAATGGTGACTCAGAACCTGATTATCAGCTATGGATATAAAAATAAATTTGAGCAGAATGAAGATTTTGCCAAAAGTATAAATGCTCTTGTTGAGCGATTCGCCTATGACGCTTTTATGGCCAAAGAGGTGAACGAAAACCTGACCCCTAACGAAGAAGAGCTGCTTGCTTTTTACGAAGCAAACAAGACGGCCAAGTATATGGACAAAAAGAAGGTTGTCGTGCGTGAGATTTTTGTAAAAGACAGTCTATTTGCCGTCTCCCTGAAAAAACGTCTTGATGCTGGCGAACTCATTGACAAGCTGGCTAGCCGTTATACTGAAAGAAAAGCCTCTAAAGAAGATGGTGGGTTATTACCGGCTTTTCAGGAGGGTCGCTACGGTGTCATGGGTAAAACAGCCTTCTCTATGGAGGTGGGTGCAATTAACGGCCCCATAAAGCTCGGTAACGGTTATTCCATTATCAAGCTAGAGGAGCTTGTGCCCGAAGGACCCAAGCCCTATAAGAAGGTCAAAGGGCGCGTCAGAACGGAAATTTTAAGTGACCTAAGGACCAAGCGTACCGAGTCTGTTTATAGGGACCTCATTAAAGAGTATCCTGTTAAAATTAACTATGCCGCTGTCTATGCTTTTTATAGTGAAACAGCAGACAAAAAATAGCCGCTTATAAATGCGTGTTCTTTTTACTTTTCTGATTGTCTCCCTTTTATCGGGAATCCTTTCTTGTTCTGACAGTCAGGATGACAACCTTATTGCTAAGGTGAATCACGAACATCTTTCATTGGGCGAGCTGGTGTTAATGTTTCCTGGGTTTATGGCGCTGGACAGTCTTCAAAAGTCCTTGTTGGTAGAGAATTGGATTCGGGAAACCCTTTTAGCTCAAGAGGCTGAGAAGAATTTAATTCACCGGGATCCTATGTTCAATTACAGGGTGGAAACCTATCGCCGCAGGCTGCTGGCAGATAAACAGCTGGATGTGACCCTGAAGAACCAGGGTGGCGTTGCCCGTGATGAAATTGAGGCCTACTACCAGAAGAATCTGACGTCCTTTAAGCGCCAGAGCAATGAGTTCTTTGGTTTTCATGTCTTGCTACCCTCCAGAAATGATGCTCGAGAACTTGAACGTGCCATCGAGAAGGGTGACCTTGAGAAAAAGCAGTCTCTTGTGGCTATGCACCCCAAGGAAACCGGCTTGTTTAAGGTTGAAAACCTTTTTCCTGAAGTAAAAGAATATCTGCTTAAAAAGAAACGCCCAGGGATTTTTGGACCCATCAAAACGGATCTTGGCTATCACCTGGTGGAGGTCAAAACCTGGTATGACCGAGGCTCTGTAAAGAGCCTTGATGAGGTCTGGGAAGAAATAGCTGCCCGCCTCTCAATTAACCAACAACGCCATATTGAAACACAGCTTGTGGATAGCCTTAGACAGTCCGGAAGTATTCTTTTTAACAAGAGTGTTCTATATAAAAGCTCTACAGAATAGGTAATAATAAATGCGTCATTTAGTTATCGTTTTAACCACCCTTTTCGCTTTAAATGCCAGCGCTCAACAGTTGATTGATGGTGTCGCTGCTATCGTTGGAGAGAAGGCTATTCTCTATTCTGAGGTTGATCAGGTAACTCAGCTTTTTGCCATGCAAGCTAAGCTTCCCTCTTATTCCTCACCGGACGTTATTCAACAACTTCGCATACGTGCTTTGGATGAATTGCTTAACCAGCAAGTCCTGCTTGAGTATGCCCGCCAGGAGACCATAGAGGTCGAGGACAGAAGTGTTCAAATGCAGCTTGAACAATCTCTTCAAAATATAGAGCTGCAGTATGGTAGTTTGAGAAAAGCTGCTGAGGCTTTTGGCGTAGATCATTACAAAATTAAATCCTATTATGAAGATCAGATACGCACAAACCTGCTTGTCGAGCAGGTTAAAATGGAGCTTTTTAATGGAGTTAGGGTAAGCCGTCGTGAGGTTGAAGACTTCTATGAGGTCTGGCAAGATAGTTTCCCTGCAAAAAATCCTCAGGTTGACTTTTCCATCCTTTCCTTGTCCGTTGAATTGGGGCCTGATAAGCTGGATCAGCTGCGCTCTCAGCTCCTGGGCATAAAGCAGGATATTGAATCTGGTAAAATCACTTTTGTTGATGCAGCCACCCAATATTCTAAAGATCCTGGCTCCGCAGCCAATGGTGGAAGCCTTGGCCTCGTTGGTCGTGGTGTGTTTGTAAAACCCTTTGAGGAGGCCGCCTACGCTTTGAAGGTAGGAGAGATGAGTGCTATCGTTGAAACCCAGTTTGGACTACACCTCTTACGTCTCGATGACAAACAGGGTGATCAGGTCAATATTTCACACATTCTGCTCATGCCTGTAGCCGATGATCAAGACAGACAGACAACATCGGACAAGCTCCTGGGAATTAGAGATGAGATATTGTCTGACAGTACGACTATCGCTGAACAGGTTGAAATTTATGTCACGGATGAATATATAAAATCGCGTAAAGGGCAAATGGGTATGACAGATATCTCACTTTTGCCTGAAGACATCCATGATTTGCTTCTGAACATCCCTCTTGAGAGTCTTTCAATGCCAGTGTTTAGTGGGGACCAGTTTCATCTGATTATTGTCCATCGTAGACTTGCCGGCGGTAAAATAAATTTGGTTGACCATTGGGCCGAGGTTGAAAATATGTCGCTGGAATACAAAAAACGTGATAGATATCAATCCTGGATCGATGATCAACGCGATCGAATGTATATCCAGCTAAAATAGTTCCTTTTTTTCCAGCATTTTCTGATCTTTCAAACACACATCCTTGTTTGGTTGAAATTACTTTTTCTTGCATTGACTAATTTGTTGTGATTCTCATATTACTGCAAATTATTCTTTTTTTGATTTCTCTGCTGTGGGTTATAAACACCCCCTATCAAAGAGATTCGCCAAAAGTGATTTGTTTTTTAATGACTTAGTAAGATGTTTTTTAGTTATTCATTCTATTAACAATCAAGTTATCCACATAGACCCTTTTTGTAATAGATACATCAGAGTTGTTTATAAGGGTTGCTTGTCTACCATCGACTCAACACCTATCCACACCTTACTTCAACTTACTAACGCATATTTATGATAATATATCTTGGCTTTAGCTTAGGTTTTATAATGCTTTACATGTGGTCATTCGCAATGTTATCCACATTAATATGAGCCTATACTACCACTACTTTATATATTAAAATAATACTACTATAGTATATTACCGACCAAATGGTCGTATATAGGACATCTCATTTGATATCAATGTGTGCATATCTATGCACTAACTATTGCTTGCTTAAGCTCGCCAGTCAATAATTTGTGGTCTAGGGTCGTGACTACTTTTTAATCGTTTTAACCGATGAATTGCGGGTTTTGACCATAATGCTTAACTGTGAAATACTATTTGTCAGTATTTGATAATCACTTGTATGAATATTTTTTCTACAGGGTTTAAGAAAGCAAAATTTAATTGGATTGATGAAACCCGAAATTACCTTCCTCATAGTGATTCTATTAGAATTTGTCATCATCTTTGACTTGATCCATTAAATATTCATAGCTTCAGAAGGAATATTGTGAACTCGGAAACACGCCAAAAGATTATCAAGATATTAACAGTAATTGTAACGATATATCTTTTTCTGCTCAGCATAAAACTTCTTGGACACAGTTTTAAACTCTTTGGTAAGGAGTTCGCAGAAGCAATGCTTCAAACAACTTCTAATCCATTTACAGGCTTAATTATTGGGATAGTTGCAACATCCTTAATTCAAAGCTCATCAACAACTACCTCTATTGTTGTCGGTTTAGTTGCTGGAGGTGTTGTTAATTTAGAGAATTCTATTCCTATCATCATGGGCGCTAATATTGGAACCACTGTAACGAACACCCTTGTATCTCTTGGACATGTTGGCAGGAAGGCCGAGTTTAAAAGAGCTTTCGCAGCAGGAGTCGTTCATGACTTTTTTAATATCAGTGCTGTGATAGTTATATTTCCTCTGGAAATGAAATTTCATTTTATTCAAAGGACAGCAATCTTTTTGAATAAAAGTTTTGAGGGGGTCGGAGGGATGAAGATGTTTAACCCTCTTAAAGCAATTTTAAACCCAGTAATACACTTTGTAGATTCAATTATGGTTAGCATACCATATAATGAGATAGTTCTAATGATCATATCAATTATAGGAATGTTTGCAGCCTTAGGGTTATTGATAAAAACAATAAGATCCCTGGTAGTTGATAAAATAGAAGTTGTGATTAATAAATATTTATTTAAGAATGATTTAATGGGTATGACCTGGGGTATGGGTATGACA
Source organism: Fidelibacterota bacterium (assembly GCA_018650795.1). Taxonomy (GTDB): domain Bacteria; phylum Fidelibacterota; class UBA8477; order UBA8477; family JABMPR01; genus JABMPR01. Next base: position 60,497 of record JABIFG010000282.1, on the reverse strand, counting down.
TTCATTGTACAAAGTAGCTCAGTAACAACTTCCCTCATTGTACCACTCGCTGGAGCCGGTATAGTTAGTCTGAGAAAGATTTTTCCGTATACTATGGGTGCGAACATAGGTACTACAGGTACAGCACTACTTGCTGCACTGGCCACAGGAAATCCAGTAGCAGTTACAGCATCTTTTGCACATCTTGCTTTTAACATATTTGGAATTATCATCTTTTATCCATTAAAGTTTATTCCAATAAGTTTAGCAGAGAAGGTCAGCTCTTACGTTTCTATATCTAGAAAGAATTTAATAATATTCTTGGTCTTGTATTCGATGATATATTTTGTACCCATCCTATTTATAATGTTAGGTTAAAAACTAAAGGTAAACATATGTGGAAAGAAATACGAAATTTGTGGACAAGTGACAACTTGTTAAACGAAGCCTGGGATCTTACTTATGAGGCAATAAACATTGATGCTGAAATGTTTAATGATGCCACTGATGCCTTGTGGGGAGATAATCGAAAGAAAATACAAAAACTGATTTTTAAGAAAGACAAACTCATCAATAAATATGAAAGAGATATAAGACGCAAAGTTATAACTCACTTAACAGTTCAAGGTAATGAAAGTATTGCAGCCGGATTAGTTTTATCTACAGTAATAGTTGATGTAGAGCGAATAGGTGACTATATAAAAAACATAGTAGATCTAACGGAAATGCATCCAGCAGTACTCGAGGGAAAAAACAGTAAAATAAAACTTCAAGGAATTGAGTCCTCAATAAAGACCATGTTTAAAAAAGCACCAGAATGTATTGAGTCCGGTGACGAAGACGTGGCACTTGACATATATTCAAAAACAAAAGAAATCGGTAGAACCTGTGATAAAAACATTAAGATGTTGATCGAAACGAACGAAGAAAATTTGAATACATCTATCGTAGCAGTACTGGTCTTGTATTTTCGTTATCTTAAACGAATTAATGCTCATCTACGTAACATTATATCCAGCGTTATAAATCCATATGACCGGATTGGTTTCAAACCAAAAAAGAAAAGCTAATGCCGCCACCTGTGGTCAGAAGAGCAACACGTAAGGATATTGGAGATATAGTAGACTTCAATAAGGCCATGGCTCTTGAGACAGAAATTATTTCACTGGATTCAAAAATCCTGGCTCCAGGAGTTGAGGAAATATTCAAAGATCCTACGCATGGTTTCTATATAGTTTGTGAAGTAGAAGAAACAGTCAGAGCCTGTCTCATGATCACATATGAATGGAGCGATTGGCGTAATGGATTATTCTGGTGGATTCAAAGCGTGTATGTTCAAAAAGAATATAGAGAACTGGGTCTATATAAACAAATGTATGAGTTTGTTAAAACTCTAACAGACAGAAGTAAAAATGTTGTGGGAATAAGATTATACGTAGACCACGATAATACCAAAGCGCAAAATGTTTATACAAAGCTCGGAATGACAAAATCAAACTATCAGCTTTTCGAGTACAATAAGCTAAAAGGGAAAAAGTAAAATATTTCAAAACGCCAGAAATCTTTGTCGTTAAACATCAGATCCACAAAAGCATTTTATTTATCATTTTTGAACTAAGAGATTAGCGGAGCTACCCTAGCCGTCAAATTGCACCTCAATGCAATTAAATGCAGTGCAAATACGCCCACACGAGTTGTTTTTGAATGTTGTGGTATATCGAAAAGATAATTTAAAGGGTTCCAGGAAGTAGAATAATGGAAGTAATTCGCGACAGGCCAGACGTTTGGTCAGATGAGTAAATGCACAGGAATAATTGATAATCTAAACCGGCAGTAATATACGGCGAAACAGTTTAACGTCGTTTGGTGAGGGAAAAAGTTTTGAAGTTGAGAGCTAAAAGAAAACTTTAAAACGATTCCAGTATATTGTTTAATGTATGACTTGGACGCATCGCCCGGTTCGTCTTGTCAAAATCTGGTAAAAAATATCCACCAAGATCCATAGCTTTTCCCTGAGCAGAAAGCATCTCTTCAGAGATCAGGATTTCATTTTCAACGAGCTGTCTGGAGAGAGACTCAAAACGAGACTTAAGCTCTAAATCAGAATCCTGAAGAGCCAGGGCTTGAGCCCAATATAAAGCTAGATAAAAGGTGCTGCCCCTGTTGTCAAGCTCATTCACTTTCCGTGAAGGTGATTTCGCATTCTCTAGATAGGTGCTGATAGCTTGATCTAAAGCATTAGCCAGAACACCAGCTTTGGAATTACCGGCAGTACGCGCTATTTGTTCAAACGAGGGCACCAGCGCACAGTATTCACCAAGCGAGTCCCAACGCAAATGTCCCTCTTGTAAAAATTGCTGGACATGTTTAGGGGCAGAGCCTCCTGCACCTGTTTCAAATAGTCCGCCCCCTTTCATCAAGGGAACAATAGAAAGCATGCGTGCACTGGTACCTAACTCAAGAATAGGAAATAGGTCAGTGAGATAATCCCTGAGCACGTTTCCAGTTACTGAGATGGTATCTTCACCTTTTCTCACTCGACTTAACGAAAACTTCATGGCCTCAACGGGTTTCAATATCCGCATGTCAAGACCACCCAGATCGTGATCCAGGAGATACAACTCAACCTTTTTAATGATTTCAGCATCATGGCCACGCTTTTCATCCAGCCAGAAAATGGCAGGTGAACCACTGGCTTTGGCTCGGGTAACGGCCAACTTTACCCAGTCTTGTATTGGGGCATCTTTGGCCTGGCACATTCTGAAAATATCGCCTGTTTCAACAGACTGTTCTAGAAGTGGCTCCCCTGCCGCGTCGACAATCCGGAAAAAGCCATATGCTGGTGCTTCGAATGTTTTATCGTGAGAACCATATTCTTCAGCCTTTTGGGCCATGAGACCGACGTTTGAAACGCTTCCCATTGTGGAAGGATCAAGTTGTCCGTTGACTTTACAATCCTCAATAATTTCATAATACATCGTGGCATAACTACGATCTGGAATCATGGCGATTGTGTCTTGCAATTCATCATCATCATTCCACATTTTACCACCATCTCGGACCACGTTAGGCATGGAGGCATCAATAATCACATTATTGGGTACATGTAGATTGGTGATCCCTTTACGTGAATCCACCATAGCCAAAGCGGGCTGTTCTTTATAAATGGCAGCAATATCTGCCTCAATCTCCGCCTTTTTTTCCGCGGGCAGTCGATCAAGCTTCTCTTCAACATCAGCGAGACCGTTGTTAATATTAGCTCCGATTTTTTTTAACTCCGTAGCGTGCTTATCAAGCGCTTTGCCATAATAGACAGAAACAGCATGGCCGAACATAATGGGGTCAGAAATCTTCATCATGGTGGCTTTCAGATGCAGCGAAAGCAGAGAGCCCTCACTTTTCGCTTCATTAATTGTCTTCGCATAAAAGGCTTTCAAGGCATTTACATTCATGACAGAGGTATCGATGACCTCCCCCTTTTGAAGCGCTAGACCCTCTTTCAGGATTGTTTGGTTGCCATCGGTATCGAAAAAATTAATTGAAACGACAGTAACATCATCTATCGTTGTGGACTTTTCAGTTTCATAAAAATCTTTTTCGGTCATATGGGCAACCCGCGCCATGGATCCACTTTTGGGCCAAGGCTTCATCATGCGATGTGGATTACTTTGGGCGAAACGCTTCACAGAGCTTGCAGCACGACGGTCTGAATTACCTTCACGGAGTACGGGATTAACTGCCGACCCAAGCACTTTGGTAAAGCGCAGCTGGAGAGATTTTTCAACCTCATTTTGGGGCTCTTCAGGGTAGTCGGGAATGTCATAGCCCTTCTGCTGAAGCTCTTTAATCGCAGCCTGGAGTTGAGGAATTGAAGCACTGATATTGGGGAGCTTGACGATATTTGCATCATGGGATTGAGTGAGTTCGCCCAGGACAGCCAGTGCATCCGGCTGTATTTGTGCTTTAGAAAGACGCTCTGGGAAGAGGGCAATGATACGACCCGCCAAAGAGATATCGCTGATTTCGATATCGATACCAGTGTTTTTTGTATAGGCTTGAACGATGGGTAGTAATGCGTATGTAGCCAGGGCTGGCGCTTCATCAATTTTGGTCCAGATAATCTTTGCTGAGGGCATGGCAATCCTTTGTTTAGAGCGTTTCCGCTTGGAGCGGTTAAAAAACATAAATCTGGTGTGAAAGTAAATGGTGAGGACCCAATGCAAAATTATTTCAACGCAATAAATGATAAAAAGTAACTATTTTTTTTATCCTCTTGACCGAAAAAGAAGGTTATTATTCTGAAGCTTTGTGTTTTGCCAGAGATCAACATGCCCTTAGGTTAAGACGCGCAACAGAAATGAATTAATATTCAGTAAACATTATTAAAAGGAGAGTTAATGGCTAAGCCAAATTACGCTTTTGCAAAACACCAGAGAGACCTTGCGAAAAAGAAGAAGAAAGAAGAGAAAAAAAGACTCAAAGAAGAGGCAAAGCTACAGCAAAAGCTCGAAAATGAAAACGGGGAAACCTCAGAGCAATCCCCCCCAGAAGAAGAAGATCTAGAGAGTTAAACAAATAATCCGCCGTGGACATACCACAAGACACCTCACAAAAATCGAAACTTCCTGAACCACATCAGAAATTTATTGAAAACTCAGTTCCCCGACTGAAAAAAGATCCACGGATCCTCGGTGTGGCCGTTGGCGGTTCATTCCTGCTAAACGAACTGGATGAATATAGCGATTTGGATCTTGTTGTCTATGTAGACCCAAAGCATTATGCACAGGTTTTAAAAGAACGTGAAAGCATCGTTAAAAACATGGATTCCCTGTTAGAAAGTTTCACAGGAGAACATGTGGGAGAACCGCGACTGCTCATTTGCCTGTTTGGTCCACCCCTACTACACATTGACCTTAAATTCGTTTCCATGGATGATATCAAGGAGAAGGTTGAGAATCCAATCGTCTTATGGGAGCGTGAAGCTTTTGTAAGTAGCCAGGTCTACCTGGAACCGGCTGACTTTCCACGGCCAAATCACGAATGGATCGAAAAGCGATTCTGGGTATGGGTTCACTATACCGCTACAAAAATAGCGCGCGGCGAGCTATTCGAAGCCATCGAAGCCATTGCCTTTCTGCGTGGTCACGTGTTGGGTCCTATAATTTTGGAGAAACATGGCGCCCGACCCCAGGGGCTAAGAAAACTTGAAACACATGCCAGCCAGGGCGATCTAAAACAATTGAGAGCTACTCTGACGAAGTATGATGCCGGAGATTGTCTTCGAGCTCTCCGCGAAAGCGTTATACTTTACGAGACGATCAGACATGTTATGGGAAATGAAATACTAGAAAAACACGTCAAAGACTATCTTACCCAAACAGAAAAGCGAATTGGCTGATCCAGTTACACCGAAAAACCAGAAACTATTGTAAAACACTCAAACCAAAGGAAACCACCATGAAGCATATATACAGAACAACATTTCTCAGCCTGGCCATCCTATTTAGTGTTGGCTTAATTCTACCACAATCAGCACAGGCTCACTGTCAGATTCCCTGTGGCATCTATGATGATTATGCCAGACTTCAATTCATGTTGGAAGATGCTGCCACAGTAGAAAAGTCGGTCAAAACGATGATCAAACTGACTGGTAAAACAGATATTCAATCGCAAAACCAGATGGTCCGCTGGGTCATGAATAAAGAAGATCATGCTCAAAAAATTATTGACACAATCAGCGATTATTTTTTAACACAACGAATTATGCCGTCCCAAAAAGATTATTCAGAACGACTGAAACATCACCATGCTGTGATTCTGGCCGCCATGAAGGCCAAGCAAAACGCTGATTTAGCGAGTGTAAAAACACTGAAAAAGAGCATAAGTTTATTGGCCCAATATTACCCTGAGCATAAACACTAAGCTTCGTGTTGACTGTCAGGCGCATCAGGCAGGGGGAGAGCAAGCTTTATAAAAAACTACGCCTCAAGTCGCTCCGGGATTCGCCAGGAGCGTTTGGTTCTACTTACGAATCAGCCTTGAAACGTATCCCGGAAAGCTGGACTGAACAGGCCGATGGAAGCAGCCGGGGGTCTGATCGAGCAACACTTCTCGCGTTTGTGGATGATCGACCTGCGGGGCTGGCGGCACTTTATCGGCTTGATTCACCTGCGGATGTCGGGGAATTAGTGCAAGTATGGGTACCTCCAGAATTTAGAAGACAAGGCGTGGCAGTTGCCCTGATGGACAATATTTTTATCTGGGCAACCAAAAATAATTTTCGTGCGATTGCCGCCGGAATAATGGCTGGCAATGCAGGTGCAATGAACTTTTATCAGAACTATGGCTTCACACCAGAAACAGGGATCGTTTTGAATTGTCCTGGAGATGCTGCAGTGCTCATTAAGGATGTGATATGACCAAAAATGATGTTTTGAGAAGAATCAGGTACACCTTTGATTTTAATGATGATAAGATGATAGCAATTTTTGCCCTGGCTGGGCACAAGGTCACTCGGACAGAAATTAGCGACTGGATGAAGAGAGAAGAAGATCCTGCTTATAAAACCCTCTATGATGATGAGTTGGCTATGTTTCTGAATGGCCTTATTGTTGAAAAGCGCGGCAGAAAAGATGGTCCTATCCCAAAACCAGAACACAAACTTACCAATAATGTAATCTTGAAAAAATTACAAATCGCTTTGAATTTGCGAGCCGAAGAAGTGCTTGATGTGTTGATGCTGGTTGATTTAAAAGTAAGTAAATATGAGTTAAGCGCTTTTTTTCGCAAACCAGACCATAAACACTACCGTCCCCTAAGAGACCAGATCCTGCGCAATTTCCTTAATGGAATGCAGTTGAAATATCGCCAAACAGACCAAGACATGGGACAAGCCCCTCAGAAATAGTATCTACGATTAACAATGCTTGAGTATCGAATAGCCTCGCAAACAACCTTAAGTCATCCTCGACTTTAAATAGAAACAAATATTTCCAGACGCAAATTTCCTGCTTGCAATGGATGGTGACCAAAACTATCATCAATGGTCTATGTAGTAAGTATGAGTTTATTTTGACTGGGGTGAACATGCTATTCAAACACTTAATAATTATAAGCCTTATCCTGAGCACTTCGGTGTTCTCAGAAGAAATAGAAACACGACCTGAAATTGGTATCGATGACAGCTTTTTGGGGCAAAAAGTTGATTTGGATTTGAGCTTTTTTGATGAGAGTGGCCAACCCATTACTCTGTCAGCGGCCAGTGAAGGTCGTCCCATTGTTCTGGCGCTAGTTTATTACAACTGTACCTCTATCTGCAATCCCTTTCTCAACGCCATTGTAGATGTGATAAATCAATCCCCCTCAGCATTTCTGCCTGGAGATAAATACAATGTGGTGGCAGTTAGTTTTGATCCCAATGAGGGTCATGAGATCGCAGCCCTTAAAAAGCAGTCCTACCTCAATCTGTTCGAAGGTAAAACAAATATACCCGAATCTTCTTTTAGGTTCTTGACAGCCGACTCCTCCACGATCCGAACCTTAACTGAATCGGTTGGGTTTAAGTATGCTCCAGATGAAGCCGAGGGCTTTATGCATGCCTCTTCGCTGATCATTTTGTCGCCAAGTGGCATTATCTCCCGCTATATCCGCGGCCTATATTTCCTACCAGTCGAAGTCATGGTTTCGGTAACCAATGCCATGGAAGGCAAGTGGGCACCCACACTCCGTAAAATCGTAAACTTTTGTTTTGTTGAAGAGCCAGAAGGCCGAGGTTACTATTTTAACTTCCTAAAAGTCACCGGGGTCTTGATCCTTGCATCAATCATGATAACCATACTGGTTTTAACTACAGCCTTACACAAAAAACCTGCCATATCAAATGAAAACGAGGACAGCTAATTATGGAAACAGCTAACAGCACCAACTACTTGAACAGTCACACCGGTAGTCGGTGGACCAGTGGGTTTATGAGCTGGATAACATCGACGGACCATAAACGAATTGGTATTATGTACGGCTTCACAATGTTCTCATTTTTCTTTTTGGCCGTATGGATTGGCTTCATAATCAAACTCCAAAAATTTTATCCAGCCGCCAGCGGTTGGGAGATAATACCTGTAGAGTGGTATGGTTCCTATTTCACGCTTCACTCGGTGATTATGATCTTTCTCTTTATCGTTCCAGGCGCACCGGCCGTTCTCGGTAATTTCTTTCTGCCTCTACAGATCGGAGCCAAGGATGTTGCCTTTCCCCGTGTCAACCTGCTCTCGTACTGGTTGTACTTATTTGGTGCAATTATGGCAGTTGTGGGAATCCTTTTGGGTGGGGCTGACACGGGCTGGACCTTTACACCACCCTATTCTGTGACAACCAGAACCATTTCCATGTTTGGGACACAGTTTGATTCTGTTTCCTGGATGTTGACAGCAGCCTTCATTTTGGGATGGGGAACCATTCTCACAGGCATCAACTTTATTATTACCATCCACAGAATGCGAACCAAGGGCATGGGCTATTTTAAAATGCCACTGTTCTCCTGGTCAATCTATGCCGCCTCCTGGATACAGGTTTTGGCTACCCCGGTAGTAGGTATTTCATTATTGATGATTGTTCTTGAAAGGATGATGCCGGTTGGATTTTTTGACCCCAACAAGGGGGGCGATCCCATATTGTTTCAACATCTCTTCTGGATTTATTCCCACCCTGCCGTTTATGTGATGATACTGCCCTCAATGGGGCTGGTCAGTGAGATTATCCCCACCAACAGCCAGAAACCAATTTTTGGATACAAAAGCATTGCCATCGCATCTTGCAGTATTGCTGGCGTTGGTTATTTAATTTGGGCTCACCATATGTTTGCCTCAGGAATGTCTGATGTGGCTTCGATTATCTTTTCTTTTTTGACTTTCTTTGTGGCCATTCCTACTGCCATTAAGGTCTTTAACTGGATAGCCACTCTTTACAAGGCATCTATTTCGTTGACACCGCCCATGCTCTTTGCACTTGGTTTTGTATTTAATTTTAGCATTGGCGGCCTCACTGGCATGTTCCTGGGATCATTGTCCACTGACATCCATCTTCATGATACCGATTTTATTGTGGCTCACTTCCACTATACAATGTTTGGCGGAGCTGCTTTTGGAATTATTGGTGGTATCTTCCACTATTTCCCCAAAATGTTTGGGAAAATGTATTCTCACAAACTGGCCAATGCGACTTTTGGGTTCATGTTTACGGGCTTCAATGCCCTGTTTATTCCCATGTTTATTTTGGGCTTTTATGGTATGCCCAGGCGCTATCACACCTATCCAGACATACCCCTATTTACCAACCTGCAACAGGCATCAACGATTGGATCCTGGATACTGGTTACGGGCGTCATGCTAATGTTTATCACTTGGATTCACGGCCTGCTTAAAGGAAAGCAAAGCAGCGAGGAAAATCCCTGGAACTCATCAACCCTGGAATGGCAGACGGCTTCACCCCCGACACTCTATAATTTTGAAAAAGACCCCGTTATCACCAGACACCCCTATGATTATGATGCTTTCAGGACTGAAGTGAAAGCGGGAACGTCTAAAGGGGCTAGAGATGAGTGAGCCAGCCGTGAAGGTAGAAGCTTTTCATCATCACGATGAAGAGGGGACCCGTTTAGGGTTCTGGTTATTTCTCTTTACAGAGCTCCTTCTTTTTGGAGCCTTTTTCATCGTTTATGGTGTGTACCGGACGGCCCACTTGAATGATTTTAAAATTGCAGCCGAAAGCTTGAACACGGGTATTGGTACTACAAATACGATTATCCTTCTGGCCAGTAGCCTTACCATGGTGTTGTCTTTAAATGCCATGAAGGCTGGACGGGTCAAATTGGCCAAATCCATGCTTCTATTCACCATGGCTCTAGGAACGACATTCTTAGTTATCAAGGGCTTTGAGTGGAATGCTAAATTTGCCCATCATCTATTTTTACAGACCAGCGCTGCAATTGCAGAGGGCAAGGGATCACCACTTTTAACACCTGGACCTGATATGTTGCCCGATGGACAAGTCCTCTTTTATGGTCTTTACTTCATTATGACAGGCACGCATGCATTGCATATCATCATTGGTGTTGTATGGATGGGCATTGTCTACTTTTGGATCTCCAAAGGAAGCATTAACCCGGACAATGCTGGAGTTCTCGAACGTTGTGGTCTTTATTGGCATTTGGTTGATGTGATCTGGATTTTCCTCTTTCCACTTTACTACCTGGTAGCATAGGGGGTATGAATATGAATACAAAAGAGCAGTCTTTTAGTCCTCGCGGTCCCGTCCTTGTTTTTTCTGCACTCATTGTCCTGACGCTTGCCACCGTGCTGTTGTCCGGTCTTGATGTTGGAAATACCGGGGCTTTGTTGATAGCCATGTCAGTTGCATCTGTGAAAGCAGGACTGGTGCTTTACTTCTTTATGCACCTGAATCATGAACCACTGATATTTAAACTCTTTGTCGCCCTGGCTTTTGTAACCCTGGCAACCTTGTTTTTGCTCACCTTTTCAGACTATGCATTCAGGGGGATAGCATGAACGTAAATTACAACCCAGCCTCGGTTTTTGCACAAGATGTAGACTTTGCTTTTTGGTTCATTCTGTGGGTGAGCATGTTCTTCCTGGTCTTTATTACCGGCTTCATAATATTCAGTATTATTAAGTATAACCGAAAGAATAATCCGGTTCCATCAAACCTGCATGGTCACACCGGCCTAGAGATTGTTTGGACGATTGTCCCCACAATTCTAGTCATGCTTTTCTTCTACTTTGGCCTTCAGGGTTTTCTAAAGATGAGAAATGTACCGGAAGATGCCATGGAAATTAAAGTAGATGCGGGCATGTGGTGGTGGAAATTCACTTACCCTAACGGTCTTGAGCAAAACACAGCTCAAGGTCTTACGGTTCCAGCGGACACACCGATTTATCTGCCCCTGCATTCAAATGACGTGGTGCATTCCTTTTATGTTCCCGCCTTCCGTGTGAAAATGGATGTGGTCCCAAAAGCGGCTGGAGCAAAAGATAATTATACCTGGTTTGAAGCCAGCCAGATCGGCGATTTTGATCTCTTCTGCGCAGAATATTGCGGCTTAAATCACGCCCAAATGATTACCAAGGTTCACGTCCTGACCAAACCGGACTATCAAGCCTGGCTTGAAGAGCAATCAGCAGAACACCTGAAAAAGCAAGCAGAGAATCCCGGGCAAGCTCTCATAACATCAAAGGGTTGTTTTGCCTGTCACAGTAGCGATGGCACCAAGCTTATTGGGCCCTCATTTAAAGACCTTTATGGCAAAGCGGAAATAGTTGTCACCAATGGCGAAGAACGAGAAATTACCGTTGATGAAGCCTATCTCAAAACATCCATTATGGAACCGAGCAAGGATATTGTTAAGGGTTACCAACCCCTGATGCCGCCACTACCAATGACAGCTGATGAAGTCCAGGCCATTATTGATCACATCAAGGAGCTGTCTGAATAGTGTTTTCGGAAACAGGACACGGAAATCGTCAACTCGAGCGGAGTCGAGAGGCGACGATAAAAATGTTAAATAGTTATCCCTCGACTCCGCTCGGGACGACAGTATTTATTGCTACAATTAATGTTTAAAGTCTATATCCAACTTTTTCGCTTGAAACCCATCCCCATGATTATGCTCATGGTGGTTTTTGCGCATTTGTATGCCTTGAATGAAACGGGTCTATCTTTTCAATGGATCCCCCTCTTGGTTTTAGTCCTCACTACAGGTCTGGCAAATGCTGCCACATTTGCGCTTAACCAATATTACGAGCGCCACGGTGATGCGAAAATGGAACGAACCCAGAGCCGTCCGATTCCAGCAGGTCAAATTTCACCCCGGAAGGCACTGGTGGCTGGATTAGTCGTATTTGCCCTGGGTCTTGCCCTGCAATACGTCTTGATCAACCCCATGACTGCGCTGGCGACATTTCTCTGCGGTGGGCTTTATGTCTGGACATATACACCCCTAAAATCAAGATATACCACGAGTACCCTGTTTGGATCACTTCCAGGCGCACTACTTCCATTTATTGGCTGGTATTCTGTAACCCAGGGTGTTGACTTGATGATTTTGTGGATGTCCCTCATGATCTTTTTATGGCAGATTCCCCATACCTTTGTGATTTGCCATCGCTATAAAGACCAATACCAGGCAGCCGGTGGAAAACAACTTCCTTTCGTGGCTGGGGAGGACGCGTCCTTCCGTCAAAGTGTTTGGTATACCCTGATCAACGTACCCCTGATTTTTGTACCATTTATGTTCAGGATTTCTGGAGGAGTGTACCTTATTATCGCCACAATTGTAACGCTGGGTGCTCTTGTAATGGTTTCCCGATTTTACAACCGACGTGAAGGGAATAGCGCGAGACAATTCTTTCGCTATATGTTGATGTATCTACCCGTGTTGTTTGTGAGCATGGCCCTTGATAGAGTAAATCCTTAGGGAGAAAAGAATCCAGCCTGGAGTCAGGCCGGCAAACATTTTAATGCCACCACCGTTATTGCCAACAACGGTATTGTTTCCTCTTACTTGTTATCCAGATAGCCTTCGACTTCCCTTAAGAAGGTGTCTGGATTGATAGGCTTTTTTATATACCCGGTGCAACCAGCGGCGAGCGCCTTCTCTTGATCCCCAGGCATGGCATAAGAAGTAATAGCTATAATAGGAACGGCATTAAGAGAGGCGTCTTTTCGAAGCGCTTTAGCAACTTCATAACCGTTCATCTTGGGGAGCTGAATATCAAGCAAGATTAAATCTGGCTCCACGGTTTTGGCGAGTGCCACACCATCTTTTCCATCATAGGCTTGAGAGACTTCGTGATTATTATTTTCAAGCAAAAAGGTGATCAGGTACATGTTATTTTCATTATCTTCAATAATAAGTGTATTAATTTTCATGATCTAATTCTCTTGCTTGATTGGTAAAAGTATCGAAAAAGTACTGCCAACGCCAGGTTCGCTTACAACGCTTATAGTACCACCCAACAGCTCAACCAATTTTTTACTGATTGCCAGCCCAAGACCCGAACCCTCTTTAACACGATCAAGCCCAGTATCAATCTGCCGGAAGGTTTCAAAAACAGTTTCCAAATCTTTTTCGCTGATACCAATACCTGTATCGAAGACATCGATGTTTAAAAAGTCTTCCTTTAGGTAACAACTAACCATGATTTCACCCTCTTCGGTAAACTTGATGGCGTTATTGATCAAATTAATCAGCACCTGCTCCAGCCTGCGTTTGTCGCTGTAGAGTTTGGGCAAGTCAGTTTCAATATTGTGTCTGAGCCGCAAGCTCTTTTTCTCAGCAAAGGGTCGCAGGGAGCTTACAGCCATAACCAGTAACAGGTCTATCTTAAAGGCTTCGTCGTATACCTGTACTCTACCGGATTCAATTTTTGATATATCAAGAATATCATTAATCAACTCCAAAAGATGTGAAGCGCTCCCCTTCACCATGCCAAGCTGCTTGGCTTGTTCTTCTGAAAGAGGACCCGCCATACCCTGTAACAGAATACCAGTAAATCCGATAATAGAGTTTAAGGGTGTTCTTAGCTCATGTGACATGGATGCCAGAAAGGCAGATTTCAGGTGGTCAGACTCTTCTGCCTTTGTTTTGGCTGCCTCCAGCTCGACAGTTCTCTCGGCGACCAATTGTTCAAGATGTTGCTCATGATTAAGAATCTTTTCAAGCATGTCGTTAAAACTGCCAACGAGCTGTCCAATCTCATCCCGAGCACTTGATTTTACCCGGATGGTGTAGTCCCCAGAATCGCTAATCTTTTTGGCTGTTTCAGCCAACGTTCCGATGGAGTTTGAAATGGGTTTTTGAGCACGTATAGATAGGAGGCCGGCGAGTATAATGCCGGCAATAAAAAGCAAAAAGGACTGCCGGACAGCCTCAAGAAGCTCTACCCTTCGACCACTTGAATCTAACCGCAAGGCTATCCAACCAACCTTGAGATCATCAAAAATTATTCTCTTGGTAAGAATAAAACCATCATCACCAGTGGCTCTTTGTTCGACATCTACGACTCCAAAAGTGAAACGGGGATGACTGGGATGGTTATAGCGGGCAAAAACAGTTCCATTGTGATCATAAACAACCGCATTGAGGATGTCCGGCTGGGTCTTAAGAGACTCTAAAACATCATCGGCGGCGTCATTGTCAAAAAAGAGTAGTGCGGAAATACTGTTTGAGCCCAAAACCTCTGCCAGGGTAGATAGACGTGTAAAAGCCCGGGACTCATATTGATGATACTGACTAAAGAGATAAATCCCGACAAAGAAGACCAGAATAAAAAGCGTGGTAAACAGCTGAATAGTGATCAGCTTTAATTTGATGGAGAGATCTTGAAATTTAATCACGAAAGGGGATTTCCTCTTCGCCAACCAGAACTGCCAGCTTCAACAGGTGCGAACTCGCTGTCAGATTTGCAGCCTGAAGCGCTTTACGGTTAATCTCCAGTTTAATTTTACCATCCCGTTTAATAAAATTTATAGCACCATCGCTCGTGGCAAAACCAAGGGACTCACCAACCAGTAGAATGTTTTGAGGCGGGATATCTGGACGCAATTCGTGAAAAGCTTGGCTTTGATCAATAGGGACGAACAGGATGTCACAGACCTCGATTTCCTTGATACTTGAAACGCGTTCAACCATAATTTTTTGACCTTCTGAAGCGCGCTCTTTTGACATTTGTCTCAAGGGAACCAGAATATCGTCTAACCCATAGACACCGATAGTAAAGTTTTTAACAGTGTCCAGGGTTGTCCAGCTGATGTATTTGGTGAAATTAATTAAAAAAACAGCCTTCATTCGAGTATCGGGATTCACTCGAACTCTCTGGGCTTGAAGAGAAAGCAGTGGTAGCAGGAGTAAAATAATTCCTCGAAAAAAAAGGGGTCGCAAAAGAATAAACCGTTTAAACATTTGTGTTATAACATGCTCCTCAAGATTAGCATACAAAGTAAGTGAAGAGCTGGTTGTTTCCAAAAAGGAAGAGAGCGCTTTAGTGTCGTTGTGATAAAGTTAACATATGGAAAAACAGCGTTTTTTAAGGGTGGTATTTCTCTGGAAAACAGGTTAGAGATGAAGCGATTAAATGCTATCCACCAATACGGGAAGAGATCCCAAACCCCTTGAAAATATCGACAATTTCCAGCTGTCGCTTTTGGTCAGGCTCACCCAAAAGTTCTGAATCAAAGCTTTGACCCAGCCTTTCGTGCTTTTTAGCAGCAGAATTGTGAAAGGGCAATAAATTGACCTCTCTTACCCGCCCTGGCAGTGAGGCAATAAATTCAGCAGTGTCTTGAATATTTTGATCATCATCATTGATACCTCTGATAAGTGGTATCCGGATGATGATTTCTATATTCGTTTTAGCCAGGAATTTCAGATTGCTCAAGATGTTCTTGTTGCTGACTCCTGTATACGTGCGGTGTCTTTCAGGATCCATCAATTTCAAGTCGAACAAAAACAACTCAGCCTTGCTTGCAACCTGCCTCAACAACTCAGCGCTGGCCAATCCAGTTGTATCGACGCATCGATGAATACCCTCACTTCCGCATTCATCCAGCAGTGGAATCAAGAGGTTGGGGTGCATAAGCGGTTCGCCTCCCGAAAAAGTCACCCCACCCCCAGAGTCATCCATAAGTGATTTTTCTCGGGAAATAACTTCCATGATATCTTTTATCATGAGTTGCTCTCCCGACATCTCTGTGGCCTTGGTCGGGCAAACTTCTGCACACTTACCACACAGGATACAGAGGTCCTGATTTGTGACAACACCATCGGCCGTAAGTCTGCAGGCCATTTGTTCACAAGCCTCTATGCAAGCTTCGCACCCAATACACTTCTCGCGGCTATACATTTTTTGTATCGATGAGGAGTGGCTTTCTGGATTGTGACACCACACACAGGACAAGGGACAACCCTTGAAAAAGATAGTAACTCGAATACCAGGTCCATCATTAATAGCATAGCGCTTGATGTCAAAAATGAGGCTGGAGCTCGTTTTGTCGTTGGGTTTAGGGGTGGGAGTTATCAAGAGGAATCGCGTTAAAAAGATTCGTTTTCTGTACGTTCAATCACTTCTTGCTGTAGATCAGCATTCATGTCATTGAAATAATCGCTGTACCCAGCCATGCGGACCAACAGGTCTTTATAATCCTCGGGGTTTTTTTGTGCAGCTTTCAGGGTGGCTGTGTCAACCACATTGAATTGAATATGGTGTCCCCCGCGCTTGAAATAGTTCCGAATCAAACTACCAAGTTTTTTTATATCAGTATCTCTCTTTAACAAGCTGGGCAAGAATCTCTGATTCAAGAGTGTGCCCCCCGAACGGGTGTGGTCCAGTTTGGTTAAGGACCGAATAACCGCACTGGGTCCGTTGATGTCACATCCATGAGAAGGCGACGTTCCATCAGATATAGATTTTCCGGCGAGACGCCCGTTGGGTGTGGCCCCCAGAACTTTACCAAAATAGATGTGGCAGGTTGTTGAAAGCATGTTGAGATGGAAGACATCACTTTTGGTGTTGGGTTTCCCATCGATGGCCTTAAGAAGATCCTCATAAACCCGTACTGCGATACGGTCCGCGTTATCATCGTCATTGCCAAAAAATGGGGTCCAATTTACAATCGTCTGTCGCAGCTTCTCCTCGCCCACGAAGTTTTTTGATACAGCATCCAGGAGCGCCATCAAGTCAATGCTCTGTTTTTCGAAAACATGTGTTTTAATAGCTGAAAGGCTATCGGTTACCGTTCCCAGACCTGTACACTGGATATAGTTCGTGTTATAACGGGGACCGCCATTGTAATAGTCACGACCCTTGGAAATACAGTCATCGATTAAAACGGAAAGAAAAGGAGCTGGTGCATATTTCGCAAACATGGTATCGATATAATTACTCACCCGAATTTTCTGATCCACGATATAATTGAGCTGCTCAAGAAAGGCACTATAGAGCACTTCAAACGAACGGAAAGATTCAGGCTCGCCGGTCTCAAGACCTGCTATTTTACCAGTAAGTGGATCGCGACCATTGTTGAGTGTTACTTCAAGAATTTTGGGTACATTTAGATATCCTGTTAACAGAAAAGCTTCTTTGCCAAAAGCACCCACCTCAATACAACCACTACAGCCACCCTCCCGGGCATCACTGAGAGATTTACCCATACCCACCATTTCCTGGATATAAGTTTCAGGGTTAAAGACAGATGGGTAGCCATGTCCTTGCCGGATTACCTTTGCTGCAGAATGTAGAAAACTATCTGGTGTTTTGGGGCTGATGTGAACCGAAGTGCCAGGTTGCAACAAGTGAAGATCTTCGATGACTTCCAACATGATGTAGGACACCTCACTGACGCCATCGCTACCATCCTTGGTCAAACCACCGATATTGATATTTGTAAAATCGTTATAGGTACCGCTTTCTTTCGCTGTAATACCCACTTTGGGTGGAGCTGTCTGATTATTCACTTTGATCCAGGAACAACAGAGTAGCTCTTTTGCTTCCTCGCGGGTCAAGCTGCCCTCAGCGACTTCCTGCTCATAAAAAGGGGTGAGGTGTTGATCAAAGTGACCAGGGTTCATGGCATCCCATCCATTCAACTCAGTAATAGTCCCGAGGTGAACAAACCAGTACATCTGCAGCGCTTCCCAAAATGTCCGGGGAGCATGGGCAGGAACCCGACGGCAAACTTGAGCAATTTTCAGCAATTCCGATTTACGTTGTGAGCTAGTCTCTTTTTCGGCCTTTTCCTCGGCTAGGGCCGCGTGGCGGTTGGCAAACAAAATGACAGCGTCACAGGAGATGTCCATCGCCTTTAGCTGTTCAAGCTTGTCTGTTGCTTCAGGGTCGTTCAGGAAATCTAGCGAATCTATGTGGGTCTGGATATCACGCTTAAAATCAAGCATGCCCTTTTGATAAATTTTCCCATCCAGGGCTGTATGCCCCGGAGCCCGCTGCTCCATAAACTCTGTAAATAGCCCTGCTTCGTATGCCTGGAGCCACGGTTTAGGGACATGCTTAAAAATTCGCTCTCGCTGAGTCCTGCCCTGCCAATATGGGATAACCTCTTTTTCATATGTATCGATATCCACCTGGCTGATAGTATAGCGTTGTTGATCACGGGTGTTTAATACATGAAAATCTTCCACGCTGTGACAGGTTAATTCGGGAAAGGTTGGAACGGCTTTGGGAAATGGTCCGCGTTCGCCAACGATGAGTTCATCATCACCAAGAAAAAGAGTCTTTTTTTCACAATGGTCCAGAAAGGTTAAGGCTCGAAAAACAGGAATAGAGTGTTTTCCGAAATGCTTTTTATAAAAGGCTGTCTGGTGGAGAGCTCGCTCAATAGACAAACAGGGCTCGGCTTCAAAACTCAATTTCCGAAGACGTTGAATCCTGGGATTCATGCCGGGACCTATGACATCTGGCCCCAGTTTGTTATAAAAATTTCCCTCCGTTGAGGCGGGACGCCCAGGGGTCTGATTGGATTCCAAATGACCGTTTAACTCTTTTATTGATTTCAGTTCTAACATCCTCCAAGACAAAACCACAGCGAAGTTGCATTATAAAGAAGAGCCACCCATACGTCAATGCCAATAACTCGAAGTGGCAAGATTGAAGAGGCTTGTAAACCGCATCAAACACACCCATTTTAATGTTACGAAGCACATAAGACAGGAGACTTCATGGAGATCACGAGACACTTTACTGCCACCACATTTGTTGTATATAAACAAAAAACGCTACTACACTTGCACCGCAGCTTAAAAATGTGGTTACCACCAGGTGGACACATCGATAGAGATGAACTTCCCCATGTAGCGGCCATACGTGAAGTCAAAGAAGAAACAGGTCTCGATGTTGAGCTTATCCATACTGCGCCGACCATACATTCAGAAAACGCCCAGGAAATCCCCGGCCCCCGACATTTACTTCTGGAAAATATCAACCCCTTCCACCAGCATATTGATATGATTTATTTTGCGAGGGCATCCTCCTTTGATGTTACGCCTGATGCCGGAGAATCTGTTGAGTTGAGATGGTTCACCATTGAAGAACTGGAAGGCGAAGAGATTGAAAATGATATCCGACTGCTTGGAAAAGAGGCTCTTGGTGTAATATCAAAGGCAGACGATTGAATCCATGATGTCAGTTGAGTTCAATCTCAGAGCTGGGATTCGAAACCCTGCCTAGTATCTTGCCGGCATGAATCAAGACCATACCCAGCATAATTTTAAAGCTTTTGTGTGGCACGCCACCTGGCTGGCATTTACTTCCACCTTTACAGAAATCAATACGGTACTGCCCGGGATGATCCTCAGGGTTGGGGGGAATCAAATCCATGTCGGAATACTCACAGCGATCATGGTGGGCGTTCCAATGTTGACACAATTGGTTTTCGCTGGATTTCTCACACCCAAGCCGCGTAAAAAACCATATCTGTTGTTGGGTATATATCTTCGGGTCATCGCACTGGGAGGTGTAGCGTGGACACTATCCAGCATCACTGATATTGACCCGCTTGTGGTGATCTTTTTGGTATATGGCTGGATGTTAATGTTTACCACCAGTGGTGCCTTTGCTGGAGTCTCCTACACAGATATTCTCGGTAAAAGCATTGCCGGTAATGTTCGCAAAAGGTTCTTTGTGGTTCGTCAATTTTTATCAAGCCTGGGAATCTTGGCCTCGGCGCTTATTACACGAGAGTTGTTAAAGCGGTTTGAATATCCAGAGAACTATCAAGTCTTGTTTGCCGCTGCTGCCGGAGCACTCTTTCTGGCTGCGTTGGGATTCATCGCCCTGCGGGAAAAGCCAATCGCTAACCGCTTTGAGAGTAGTTCCTTTTTTGATATCATCAAGTTTATCCCAAAATACTTGAAAGGTGATTCCAATCTGAGAAATTATATCATAATGAATAACCTGACCGGTTTCGCCACCACACTACTGCCCTTTTATGTGGTATTGGCACGAGATACTTATTCATTGGCGCTTGCTGATGTAGGTAATTTCTTGCTGGTTCAAATTGCTGGGATGATCCTCTCTAATTTCTTATGGTCTAGGATTGTAAAAGAATATCATTTCAAGGGCGTGTTGTTGATCTGGATACTCATTGGTGCTAGCTTGCCAGTCCTGGCGCTGGTATTTTCCGCTTTTGCAGCCAAACCCGTTTTTCTAATTGTGTTCTTTTTAAGTGGGGTAGCCATGAGCGCCCGTAAAATTGCCCAAGAAGGTGTCTTGATCGAGATATCTGAAAATGACAATAGGGCACTATATTCTGGTATAAATGGCGCGTTTAACCTTACCATCGCCCTGTTTCCCCTGATCTCTGGCTTTGTAATCGCCTGGGTGGGGTATACCCCGGTCTTTATTGTTGGTTCTATCGCGATGTTGTCGGCAACAATCTTCGTACGCCGACTCAATTGTGAAATGTCAAGCCCATGAACTCCATAGAACGAGCTCAACGAAACCCACGAATAAATAACAACCCAGTAAGCGTTATAAATTCGCTACCCTCATTTGATTCACCAGCCTTCACCGAAAAGGCTACGTGCGGGCAGGCTGTTAAAAAGAGATTGTACTAATTCATGATAGAAAAGGCAGAGGCTATTGTTCTCAAAACGCTGAACCACGGGGACACCAGCAAGATTATTACGCTATACTCTCGTGAGGCTGGACGATTAAAGCTTATTGCCAAAGGGGTTCGCTCTCCCAAAAGCAAGGCCATGGGCTTGTTTCAGCCGACACGTCACATCCAGGTGATCTATTATGCGAAAGCGACATCTGATCTACAGTTGTTTAAATCCGGAGAACTAATCGACGGTTTTTTTGGACTTGAAGAGGACTTTGACCGTCTGACTTTAGCTCAGGTTATGGTTGAGTTGCAGGATCGTTCTGTTGAAGATGACGAGAGTCATCCCCGCTTGTTTCAATTGCTTGTTGATAGTTTGTCACGGCTCAGTAATCAGGAAATTAGCCCTGCAGAGGCATATTGGTTTTTTCACACCCACTTACTCCGCGAGCTGGGTTTTCGTCCCCATGTGGGACATTGTTCAGTGTGCCGCGAAGCGCTGGTCGAAGGTGGTTCACTGGGGAATGGAACTTCACAACTTGAATGCGTGAAATGTCATCAACCCGGCCAGGGCTCTGTTTTTGTAAGTGGAGTGGTGCTTCAAGCCATTCAAGGCCTGCTTGATATCAACTGGAGTGAACGAGAGAAAACCACACTCAACGCAAGAGAGAGACGGTCTCTATGGGATTTTCTCTGGCAATTTACTTTTCATCATATTGAATCTGTCAGAGGGATGAAGTCCCTTAAGGTATTACGCCAACTCTACGGCTAACGATAAAAAACCTGGACAAGCCAGGCTAAACACACTCAATAAATAAAGATGTAAAAAAAGGATTTAGTCTTGTTTAACGCTGGCCCCACCATCCAATAGAGCAGAAAGCCATTGGGTTTCATCAAAACTGGAGAGACCAATTTTCATTGTCATGGTCAAAGGCACAGAAAGAATCATTCCTACAGGACCGAGGACCCACCCCCAAAACAAGAGCGACAGAAAAACAACAAGGGTAGAAAGACCGAGACCCCTACCCATGAGTCGAGGCTCTAAAAAACTACCAATACCCATATTGACAGCCAGATAGCCAAGGGCGACAGCAAGAGCTGTCCAGGGACCCAGCAGCACCAAAGCCAGGAGTACCGGTGGAACCGCAGCCATAATGGATCCAATGTTGGGGATATAGTTTAAGAGAAAGGTCAGTAGGCCCCAGAGGAGTGCGTAATCCACTCGCCAAATGCTTAACCAGACCGTGACGATGGTTCCAGTCCCGAGACTGGTCCAGGTTTTTATCACCATGTAGCGATTAATGTTCTGGAGAAAGGTGTTCAAACGATCCATCTGTGGGGATTTTGCAGGAAAGGCTCTCTCAATTTTTTGGCTAAAAGTGGCTGCCTCCAGAAGCATGAAGACCACAACAAGAAGAATCAAAAAGGTATCACCCAGCAAGTTTCCCATACCGGTGAGAATCTTGGAGGTCAGACGCATGGCAGCACCGGGATCAATAAACTCCATAAACGTTTGGTCAATGACTTTAAAACCCTTTTCCTCAAAGAAAGTGAGTAGATCGGTTGTTTTGTTCTGTAGGCTTTGTTGGTAGGACGGAAGTGAGTTGGAAAAATCTGTCAGAGACGATCCAACCAGGACAGCAATGAGAAAACCAACCACGAGAATAGCCAGAATAATCATCAAAATGGCTGCCCAGGTAGGCATGCCCTTGCTTCGCAACCAGTTCAAGAGGGGCGTCACGATGATAGCTATAAAAAGAGAAAGCAGAAAAGGAATCAGGATGTCTTGTGCAGCGCGCATTCCAGCCACGACAACCACAAAAGCTGCCATGGTTAACATGAATTGCTGTACTCGGTTAAAACCTATCTGACCATTTTCTTGCATGGTTGGAATCTAGCCGGAGAAATTCGGTTTAAAAAGAGAGTAAAACTGTTTTATTGAGTCAGGCGACGTATCACCCGATATGTAAACGAAGCAGAGACTCCAGATATGCCTATAGAGATAAGCGTTCCAACTAACAAGCCAGCGTTTTGATAAGCATAATGAGCTGTTATGGCATAAACCCCAACATTGATCATTCCGCTCAACATAAGTGTCTTGGCAACAGCCCTTGAAAATTCAGGCCCTCCCGTACGATAGGTAATGTAGAGAGTTGACATAAAAATGACTGGAAAAGTCGAAAAGATACCACCAATGATCGGACCGGCGAGGCGACTCACCAACACAGCCATGGAAATGATAAATCCGCTCACGGTTCCCCTGATAAGCATTTGTTGAAGGGTATAGGGTACCCGAATACCCCCCTTCGAGGCTATTTCCATAACATGTTCTGTTGTGTAATAACTGACACCAAGTATGATCAACCAACCTGCGATTGAAAACCAGAGCCCATCAAGACCCGCCAGTACGATCGCTCCATTGACAATAAACCAGAAGAAAAGCGCAGTGAGCAGGGCTTTAACCAAACCCCGATGAACCCGAGACAGATAGATCAGGATAAAGAGACCATTTACCCCCATTACCAAAGGAATCATCACCGCGGCTTGAGAGGCAGCAGCAGTGGATTGTGAGAGGCCAATAAAAAGCAGGGCAATCACAATCGTAGAGGGTAAACCGCCGATAAACCCTCCGATTTTACTTCCGAATCGTTCAGCAATAACGGTCACCGTTGTAACCCAGACCGAGCCAACCAGGAAACTGAGCGCCAGATTAATCAGAAATGTTTGATCCAGAGTAGACATGGGAACAGATTAATGAAGATGGGCGGGTTTGCCACGGATTTCATTTTGTGTTCCAGGAAGCAGGTCGTATTGCAATGCGACCTGCTTCCCAGAAAACCCGCCCTTTGTAACCTCTAGACATTCGCTTATAATACACTTCAATGCTTCAATACATTATTAATCGCTTTGCGCAGCTCGTCCCTGTGATTTTAGGAATCATCCTGTTGACTTTTATACTGATGTATATCGTTCCCGGAGATCCTGTATTGTCCATGGTGGGCGAACGCTATGAAGAGGAAACACTGGAGCGATTGCGAGAGCAGTTCCATCTAAACGACCCTCTCTGGAAACAATTCGGTCACTATCTCTGGGGTCTACTCCACGGAGATTTAGGGGTATCATTTATTTCTCAAAAACCTGTAACCCAAATGATCATGGAACGCTTTCCTGCCACCATGTTGTTGGCTGTAGGAGCCATGTCCGTTTCGATTTTACTGGGAATTTCTGTGGGGGTGGTGTCAGCCATAAAACCACATTCCTGGCTGGATCGTACAACCATGGGAATCGCCTTGCTGGGGATATCAGCACCGGTTTTCTGGGTAGGGTTACTCCTGGTGATTGGAGCTCGAGCCGTGGGGTGGCCTTATCTCACCGGCTATGGTTGTCTGCCTTATCTCATTCTGCCAGCCATCACCCTGGGAACGCGTAGCGCTGCATTTCTGGCGCGAGTTACCCGGGCGAATATGCTGGAAGTGTTATCCCAGGACTATGTCCGTACCGCGAAGGCCAAAGGCTTGTCTAATTTTATGGTTGTAGCCAAGCACGCCTTGAAAAACACCCTCATTCCTGTTGTGACCATCATTGGTGTTGATTTCGGATCCTATCTGTCTGGTGCGGTGCTCACAGAATCCATTTTCAACTGGCCCGGTATTGGACGTCTCGCCCTGACCGCCATTTTGAAACGTGATTTTCCCGTCATCCAAGGTGCAGTTCTGGTTACGGCTTTGATTTTTGTAACAGCCAATTTTATCGTGGACATACTGTATGGCGTCATTGATCCGCGCATCCGCTTGGAGAATAAAAAATGATGTGGCTATCTAGGCGGCGATTCGAATCGCCGCATGTGGATGAAACAAATCATCTCATGGAAGAAGTGTATGCGCGGTAGCATCACATCAGAAACCATCAGACAGATTCGCAAGAATAAGGTTGCTCTGTTCGGCCTTTTCCTGGTGGCTTTGTTGGTTTTTGTAGGAGTCTTTGCCCACTGGGTAGCACCCTATGATCCTTACGATGCAGACCTGGATATCAGTCTTCAGCCGCCGTCAACACAACATTGGTTGGGGACAGATGAAGAGGGGCGTGATGTACTTTCTCGAATTATTTATGGTGCGCGCATCTCTCTCAAAGTAGGCATTATTGCAAGTTCGATTTCTATGTTTATCGGGGCGATTCTTGGACTTATTGCCGGATTCTTTCGAGGGTGGGTTGAAACCATTATCATGCGTTTTACTGATGTGATGTTCGGGTTTCCGGCCCTCCTGTTTATGATTGGAATTACAGCCGCTGTGCCACGTCCCAGTATTGAAGTGGCCATGTTGGCTATTGGTCTGGTGAGTTGGCCAGGCATGGCTAGAATTATGAGATCTCAAGTATTGACCATTATTGAACAGGAATATGTTGTTGCAGCCCGATCGCTAGGGTATTCACAGTGGCGAATCATCATGCGGCATGTTCTACCGAACAGCCTGGCGCCTGTGATTGTGGCCTTTACCATGAGTATCGCCGGAGCCGTCATGGCTGAAGCATCACTATCCTTTATCGGTCTGGGAGCTCAACCACCAGAGCCTAGCTGGGGCTCTATGATTGCTTTTGGTAGAATGCACCTACGCGGAGAATGGTGGATATCTGTTTTCCCTGGCCTGGCTGTAGCGGTTATGGTAATTGGCTTCAACCTCTTTGGAGAGGGTCTGAGAGACGCCCTGGATCCAACCATGCGGGGTCGTGGAAGGTAGCTTAAGGATATTCTTGTTTCCCGCTTTCACAGGTACAAGAGAAAGTGACTTTAGAAGCTTTTAGGTGATATTATTTATCCTGATTTCTAATGTATTGAAAATGATAAACTACTTGTCATTATTTTGACAGGAATGTATCATGCTGGCCGTTAGAAGGTGGGGAAAAACGTAAGGCAGCCGGTGAATTACCGGCGGCCATTAGAACCCCTCAAAACCCAAACTCTGGAAAAGAAATAAAGGGATAAATCTTGGCTCAGATATTCCCCAAATGGACGAATAAAGCCCCGTTGTATGCTGCTGTTGGTGCCGGTCTAACCACGGTTGTAATTGTGGGTCTGATCTGGTACTATGCTTCACCGTGGTATACTGATGTTGGTTATCGTCCTGCACAGCCCGTCTCCTACAGCCACAAAGTGCATGTACGGGACCTTGGCTTAGATTGTCGGTTCTGTCACACTGGCGTGGAGACCTCTCCCGTTGCCGGCTTGCCTCCGACAAAAACCTGTATGAATTGTCACAACATGATCAAGGCCGATAGTGATAAACTGTCCCTGGTCCGAGAAAGCTTTAAAACTGGGACTCCCCTGGAATGGATCCGAGTTCATAAATCTCCGGATTATGTCTACTTTGATCATTCCGCGCATATCACAGTAGGTGTGGGTTGTGCTAGCTGTCATGGCAACATTGCCGAAATGGATGTGGTCGCCCAGCATAAACCCTTAAGTATGGGCTGGTGTCTGGACTGTCATCGCAACCCGGACGATCACTTGCGCCCCGCTAACGAAGTTACCAACATGACCTGGACGCCACCGGCAAACCAGGCTGAATTTGCCGCCAAACAGAAGGAGCTCTTGGATATCAAGGCTCCGATCACTGACTGTACAGGATGTCACCGATGAGTAACGCAATAAACCCCAGCACACAGGGTAAAAAATACTGGCGTAGCCTGGATCATCTCGCCGAAACTCCAGAATTCAAGGAATTGGTTGAAAAAGAATTTCCAGAGGGTGCCGATGAGTTGAAAAACCCTGTTTCACGCAGAAAATTTTTAGGCTTGATGGGTGCTTCCATGGCGCTGGCTGGTTTAACCAGCTGTCGACGACCTGTCGAGAAAATCATCCCCTACGTGGTTAAACCAGAAGAGATTATTCCTGGAAAACCACAGTATTACGCCACCAGCATGCCTTTTGGAAATGAATCCTTTGGTTTGTTGGTCGAAAGTCACGAAGGTCGTCCCACTAAGATAGAGGGCAATAAGCTCCATCCAGCTTCTGGCGGCTCTTCAAATGTTTTTATGCAGGCTGAAATGCTCAACCTGTACGATCCAGACCGCTCGCAAATGGTATTAAATAAAGGCAAAAACTCCACCTGGAGCTCCTATCGGGCAGCCTGGAAAAAACAGACGGATCAATATACCGAAAATGGTGGCGAAGGACTGGCCATCCTCTCTGAAAGTTTCACCTCTCCCACAATGATGCGCCTCAGTAAGGCCTTCAAGAAGAAGTTCCCACAGGCGCAATGGGTTACCTATGACAGTGTCAGTGATGAGAATGTTTTTGCTGGCGTTGGGGCTGCAACAGGGACCCCGGCTCAACCCAGATATAATTTTAAAGACGCTAATGTCGTATTGTCTTTGGATTCTGATTTTCTCCAAATGGATAGCAATGACATTCCCCATGCACGGGATTTTGCCTCTCGTCGAAAGGTCCGTTCTGAAAAAGACAGCATGAATCGTCTCTATGTGGTTGAGGGAACTTATACCATTACTGGCGGCATGGCAGATCATCGCCTGAGAGTTCAGAGTGGACAGGTCGGTATGTTTGCTGCAGCCCTGGCACACGAACTTAGCGCACAAGGATTGAATATTCGTGCTCCACGCGTCAACGCCAATTTTGATAAAAAGTGGATTAGCGCTGTTGCCAAAGACTTGATTCACAACAAGGGTAACTCGCTGGTGCTGGGTGGCCGTCGCCAGCCCGCTGAAGTGCACACACTGATTGCTCTGATAAATGATGTGTTAAGCAACACCAATAAAACAGTAAGCTACACTTTAAACCCTGACATGCAGGCTTCCAGCCTGAAGTCTTTTGTTGAGCTGGGCCAAGCAATGAATGCCGGCAAGGTGGAATCACTGATAATTCTGGGTGGTAATCCAGTTTATCAAGCACCCGCCGATGTTGACTTTTTAACAGGCCTTACAAAGGTTAAATATTCTGTACATTTATCTTCACATGTAGATGAAACCTCAGCAAAGACAACCTGGCATATTCCTGAAGCACATTTCCTGGAAAGCTGGGGAGATGTCTCTGGGTATGGTGGTGTTGGAGTCATTCAACCTCTCATCGCTCCACTATTTGATGGTAAAAGCAATGTTGATGTCCTGGCTGACCTGGTAGCCGATGAAGAAGTTTGGGCTTACGGCGTGGTTCAAGAAACCTGGAAAGATATTATAGGTTCATCTAATTTTGAAAAAGCCTGGCGCAAAGTCGTTCATGATGGTTTTCTTGCCTCCAGCAGAGAATCCTCTGTAGCAGTAAACAAGACTCGAGCTCAAGGCGCTGTTTCCATGAGTCGGTATTATTCATCGACGGCTTCTGCGGGTGATATGGAAGTCATTTTTACAAGCTCCTTCTCCAACCATGATGGTCGATATGCCAACAATGGTTGGATGCAGGAACTGCCCGATCCCGTAACTAAGCTGACCTGGGATAATGTTGCACTGATTTCAGCCAATACGGCCATGAATCTTGGTGTAAAAAATGAAGACCGCCTGAAGATCTCAAGCGGTGGTGTTGATGTAGTGCTGCCTGTTTGGATACAACCAGGCATGGCTGACAATACTCTTGCTCTTGAGTTGGGTTATGGCCGTGAAATTGGTCGTGTTTCTACTGGTGTTGGTGCCAACGTAAGTGTCTTGCGCAATGCCTCCGGGATGAGTATTGCCTCCGGCTTTTCAGCTGAAAAAGCTTTCGGCACTCATACCCTGGCCTGTGTTCAGGATAATCATGGTTTTGATGAAGAAAAACTGGCTGCAGAAGCCATTCAGGAGCGCTTGCCGACCATCGTCCGCGAGAGCACACTGGCTGATTACCAGAAAGACCCAGAATTTGCCATGGCCTTCGCAGAAAATAATGAGCTCAAATCCATGTGGAAAGAGCATGATTATTCGGAAGGAAACCAATGGGGCATGTCCATTGACCTGACCAGCTGTACCGGCTGTAGCGCATGTACGATTGCCTGTCAGAGCGAAAACAATATTCCCGTTATTGGCAAGGAAGAAGTGAATAACGGTCGTGATATGAGCTGGATTCGTCTGGACCGCTATTATACAGGTGATGTTGAAGATCCCGAAATGGTCTTTCAGCCCATTGCCTGTCAGCATTGTGAGCTGGCGCCTTGTGAGGGTGTTTGTCCTGTAGCAGCCACAACCCATAGCGAAGAAGGTCTGAACGAAATGGCCTATAATCGCTGTATTGGAACTCGTTATTGCGCCAACAACTGTCCCTATAAAGTTCGACGCTTCAACTTCTTCAACTTCACCAAGGATATGCCAGAGATTGTACAAATGGCTATGAATCCTGATGTCTCCATCCGTTTCCGCGGTGTCATGGAGAAATGTACTTTTTGTGTACAGCGAATCAATGTTGCCAAGATCGAAGTTAAGAACGAAGGCCGGGAATTGGAAGAAAGCGATATCGTAGTTGCTTGTCAGCAGGCCTGTCCCACCGATGCCATTGCTTTTGGAAACATTAACGACCCCAATAGCGAAGTTTCCAAAATAAAAGCACAGAACAGGGACTATTCATTGTTAGGTGAATTGAACTTGAAACCACGAACCAGCTATGGTGCCAAGCTGCGCAATCCGAATCCTGAATTGGAATCTGGACATGCTGCAGTTGAGCATACGGCGTAGGTCTTGAACCAATGAAATTATATGGGACTCAAAAGTGAGTATATTAAATAAACATCCCCAAAGAGATTCCGCTGCCACTGAAGCAATCGGGGGCGAGGAATTGCTAGTTACTGGTGGCCATACCTTCAGCACCCTGACGGATAAAGTCAGCGGAATCGTAGAAACACCAGCTCCACCGAAATGGTATCTGTTGTTTGCTATGGCCGTTTCCGGTATGATGGTTCTGTTGGGAGCCATTGGCTGGTTGGCCTGGGAAGGCACTGGCATCTGGGGCCTGAACAACCCCGTTGGATGGGGTTGGGCCATTGTAAACTTTGTGTTCTGGGTGGGTATTGGTCATGCCGGAACCCTGATTTCAGCCATTCTGTTTTTATTGAGACAACAGTGGAGGACGGCCATTAACCGCTTTGCTGAGGCAATGACAATTTTTGCTGTGATTACAGCTCTGGTTTTTCCAGGTATTCACGTTGGCAGAATCTGGTTGGCCTACTACATGTTTCCAATTCCCAACCAGATGTTGATCTGGCCCAACTTTAGAAGCCCGCTTCTATGGGATATCTTCGCCGTTGGAACTTATTTCACAGTTTCTACTCTCTTCTGGTATGTTGGTCTTATTCCCGATCTGGCCACCCTGAGAGACCGCGCCACAAAAGTACGCAAAAAGGTATTAGGCTTCTTTGCTCTCGGTTGGAGAGGTGGAAATCGTCAATGGCAACATTATGAAAAAGCTTATCTCATGTTAGCTGGGCTGGCGACACCGTTGGTTTTATCTGTTCACTCCGTTGTGGCAACAGACTTTGCAACCAGCATGGTGCCTGGATGGCATACCACTATCTTCCCGCCATACTTTGTAGCGGGTGCAGTATTCTCGGGTTTTGGTATGGTTATGACCCTGGCCATTATTGCCAGAAAGATCTATGGCCTCGAAGATATAATCACAGTTAACCATCTTGAGAAAATGAACAAGATCATCCTGGTTACCGGCTCCATGGTGGGCTATGCCTATATGACAGAATTTTTTATTGCCTGGTATTCGGGGAATGAATTCGAGGTCTTTGCGTTTATCAATCGCGCCCTGGGACCTTATGCCTGGGCTTATTGGATTATGTTTACCTGTAATGTGATCACGCCCCAAATTTTTTGGTTTAAGAAATTACGCCGCAGTATCCCGGTTATGTTTGTCGCATCTATTTTTGTAAATATCGGCATGTGGTTTGAACGTTTTGTGATTACAGTAACCTCATTATCGCGTGATTTTCTCCCTTCCAGTTGGGATTATTACTCGCCGTCTATCTGGGATATCTTGACCTTTGTAGGAAGCTTTGGACTTTTCTTTACTTTCTTCCTGCTTTTCCTGAGATTTTTACCCATGGTAGCGCTCTCAGAAGTTAAAGGCGTGCTGCCGGAAGCCGATCCCCATAACTATCCACACGATGGAGGTGCCAAATGAGTCAAACATTAGGTGCTCTCGCCCGCTTTGCGAATCCTGCTGAACTTATTGAGGCAGCCAAGAAAATTCGTGATGCTGGCTATAAAAGTTTTGATTGTCACTCTCCCTTCCCGATCCATGGGATGGATGATGCCATGGGTCTCAAGCGTTCCCCTCTCGGCTATATTGTTGGTGGAATGACTCTCGCCGGTGCGACAATTGGTATGGGGCTGCAGTATTGGGTTGCAGCTGTTGAATATCCCCTGGTGATATCAGGCAAGCCATTCTTCAGTTGGCAGGCTTTCGTCATCGTTACCTTTGCACTCTTTGTGCTTTTTGGCGCTTTTGGGGCTGTCTTTGGTATGTTCCACCTAAACAGGCTTCCCCGTTTGCATCATCCGGTATTCTATTCAGACAAATTTGCAAAAGTGACCGACGATGCTTTCTATGTCAGCATTGAGTCAGACGATGAACAGTTTGACGACCAGAAAATTCAAGAATTTCTCAGCTCAATTGGTGGTACCGATGTTGAGCTGGTGGCTGGCGAGTAAGGAGATAATCATGAAAAAACGACTTACTCGATTGATGTTATTGACCGTTTCAATTTTAATGATTGTCACTTGTGGTCGCGGAAATTATTCCGACAAGCCCCCGGTTCATCTGAACCCCAATATGGATTCACAAAAAAAGTATAAGGCTCAGTCTGAGAGTAACTTTTTTGTGGATGGCGCAACCATGCGGACACCCGTAGAAGGAACGGTGGCTCGCGATGAATTACGCGCTGATGATGCTTACTACCACGGTAAAAATGCTGCCGGTGAACTTATAGCCTCGGCCCCCATGGTATTTACTGCAAACATGCTTAAGCGTGGTGAAGAACGCTATGATATCTACTGTTCTGCCTGTCACGGCATAAACGCCGACGGCCAGGGTAAAATACTGTTCTATAAATACCCTATACCACCAGCCAATTTTTATGATGAGCGCATCATAAATTTGAGCGATGGACACATGTTCAACGCTATCACAGCTGGTTGGCTCAACATGCCATCACTCAAAGCGCAAGTATCCGTAGAAGATCGCTGGGCTATAATCGGCTACCTCCGATCACTACAAAAGAATTAAAGGTCTTGAGCGCACTATGAAATTCGACAAAAACACATACATGTTATTAGAGACTAGCTCATTCACCCAGAAGGCTTTGATTGCTGGTGGTGTCGGCTTGCTGCTTTCGGTGATAGGTGCATTTATGGATCATGCACAATTCTTCCAGGCCTATCTCACCGCCTTCACCTTTTTTACCACAATAGGACTGGGGGGACTATTCTTTGTCCTCATTCATCACATTACTGGAGCCTATTGGGGTGTGGTCATGCGACGCGTCGCTGAAAACCTGGCTTGCGCCCTGCCCATTATGGGTTTGCTGATGATCCCGCTTTTCTTTGGAATGCACGATCTATTTCATTGGTCACACGTGGACGATCCCCATGTCATGCATGATAAGATCCTGCAGTGGAAAGCACCTTATCTTAATACAACCTTCTTTTTTATCCGCGGTATCGTCATTTTTGCAATTTGGTCATGGCTGGCTCACGGCTTGAGAAAGCTGTCTATAGCTCAAGATGGTGGTGATGCGGCAAGTCTTGGAAAAATGCGCCGTCTGGCTGCCGGCGGCACAGTTCTGTACGCCATTACGGTAACAGTCTTCGCTTTTGACTGGCTCATGAGTCTTGATCCCCACTGGTACTCAACCATTTTTGGTGTGTATGTGTGGTCAGGGGGCTTTTTGGCTTCTCTTGCTTTGTTATCCATAATGGCGATAAGATTACGAAATAATGGAGCAGGTGAAATCGTAACCGCGGAACACACCCATGATCTGGGAAAATTCCTTTTCGCCTTTACGGCCTGGTGGGCCTATATCGGTGGCGCCCAGTACTTCCTGATCTGGTATGGCAACATTCCCGAGGAAACCATCTGGTTTCTCCACCGCTGGGAGCATGGCTGGAAGTACGTCAGCCTCTTTTTGATCATGTTTCATTTTATTGTGCCATTTATAGTTCTGGCTTTCAGGGCTGTAAAAAGGATTCCGGTGTTAATCGTATCTATTTCCAGCCTGGCTCTGTTTATGCACTATGTTGATCACTTCTGGATGATCAACCCTACGTTTAATGACAACCACCTCCAGCTTTCGTGGATGCATTTTACTACACTCCTTGGGATTGGTGGTATCTTTCTGTGGTGGGTGTCCATGAAGTCGGGCAAAGATCCCATCATTGCCATGGGTGATCCCAAGCTACAGAAATCCATTGAGCACACTGTTCACTAGACTTTTCTAAAACGCCCGACTTAAGTCGGGCGTTAGAGCCCACCGAATCCACACAGATAAATAAAAAAGCCACCTTCAGTTGGCTTTTTATCTTCAATCCATGATAGCGCTTAGCTTTTGCCAGGTGCAAAGATGATTTGAGCCGGAATGAGCGTTGCAATCTCCTGCCACTGACAATAGTTTCACATGACTATATTTTTGATTTGAGAGTTTGAAAGGATTGTTATGAAAATAAGAAAAGTGTGGTTCGTCGCGATAGCCGGAATGATGATCCTGGCCTGTGCAGAAAAAGAACCGGTTTACCCATGGATTACTGATGCTAGTGTTCAAGTAGAGGCTAACGGAAAAATAGTTGGCTACGAGTTCTGGGCAAAATGGTGAGGCTCCTGTAATCGGCTGGACGCCGAAACATTTATTGACCCCGCTCTCATAGCATATACATCTGAAAATTTTGTTTCCTATCATTTAAATGTTGATTCTTCCCAAAACGACGATTTGTCAAAACGCTTCAATATTCACTCTATTCCCTCCTATGTCTTTGTTGACGAAGAGGGCAACGAAATTGATCGTATTGTAGGTTACAGACCACCAGCTGAATATCTGGCAGAAATGACCCGCATTCGCAATGGAATCAACACGGTTCCTGATCTTGTGCGACAGCTTCAGGAAGATCCAGACAATGCTGACCTGCTAGTTTCTTTGGCGGGTAAGGTAGAAACTATGAGTGGCCTCCAGGCTGCCATGACCTACTGGGAAATACTCTTTGGGCTCGAATCTGTAGAGCCCTTGTTACACTCAACGGCGGCCCTTAAAATGGCACTGTATCACGCCAAAGAGAATCAAGACCCTGAGACACTGGTTTCATTTATCAACAACGAAACTAATACTGAAGTGCTTCCAAAGGCTTATGATGCTTTACGTAACTTTTATCGTGGGATGAAAGACAATGCTGCTGAAGCAGATACCTATCGTCGTTATGTTGACTTTATGTCTGGCGTTCAGAAAGAAACATCAGGTCTTTTGAATGGTTATGCCTGGCGCATGACCGAGCTTGACTTAAATCTTGAGAACGCCCTGGAGCGTATAAATCAGGGTATCGCCCTGTTGGCTGAAGACGAGGGCGCTAGAGATAAGGCACAAATCATGGATACCAAAGGTGAGGTTCTCTGGAAGCTTGGTCGTATCGATGAAGCTGTTGCTGTGATGGATGAATGTATCGTGCTTCAGCCAGAAGACAGCTACTATCAGGAACAGAAAACAAAGTTCCAGACACCAAGCTAAACTATTCTTAAATTGAGAAATCAAAGAGGCCTCGAATTTCGAGGCCTCTTCTTTTATGTTACGTGTTGCGGAGTGGTGTTATTGCGAGGAGAGTTTCTCCAGCATGTCTAGGCCATTTTGGTTTTTGGGGTTGATCCGAATGGATTTTTTATAGTTCCGCCTGGCCCGCCAGAGACTACCCTTATTCATATACGCTTCTCCAAGACTATCATAGACATTGAAAGACTTGGGATATTCTTTAACATTTAGTTTAAAAATCGTAACAGCATCTTCCAGGCGGTTTTTCCCAAGTAGATAATAGCCCAGCGTGTTGAGAACATTTTCATTAAAACCATATTCATCAGGATTCGACTTTTTGAGTTCCCTGTAAACTTTACTGGCATCATTCCCGTTGCCTTTTTCCAGGGCGTGGTAAAGAGGAGCGGTTAAAGATTTTTTCACCCCATTATTTTCCATGGACAATCCCCGGTGGATTGTTTGGATCCAAAAGTTTCGGTTTGGATAAGCATGATCGCTATCAGCTACTACCGAAAGAATGTTTTCATCAATCATTTTTTTGGGAGTGTCTCCAGCTGCCACGGCTTTTTTGATCAATGGAATGCTTCTGTCAAGTCGTTCAACATATTCATTGGCCTGGGTATAATTGAAGTTGTCGCCATGGGATTGAACAAAAGTGACATCTTGAGGGAAAAGGGTAAGCGCGTTCCGAGCCAGAACGGCAAAGTTTCTAAAATCACCTCCACGGGCAAAATCAACCATGGGGTACGAGCCCGATTTTAGGACACCACCGGTACAGGCTACTTTTGATTCGGGAAAATATACCAAGAGGTCATCTTTGCAGTGTCCCCCGTCGACAGGAATCAATCGAATTTCCTCACCGTTAAAGGTAAAGCTGGTTTCGCTGTCAATGGATGTTGAGGGGAAGGCTTTTTTGGGCCATTCAACCAAGACATCTAGATCACCCCGCATGAGCTCTGTACTGGCGGCATGTGCGATAATTTCAGCTGATTCACCGAGGTACTTATTCATGCTGGTATGGTGATCATGGGAGTGGGTGTTGATTACTTTGGTCACCTTCATGTCACTCAGTTCAGACAAAACTTTCATGAGCTCTGTGTGTGACTGCTCCATGCCGGGATCTACCAACAGAATACCATCAGGACCGATGGAGGCAAGCGTGCTTACAGGATAAAAAGTTGTGACCTTAAAATGATACAGGGTCTCCGACATCTTGGTCGTTTCAATGGTGGTCTGTGGCTGGGCTAAGAGTATTGTTGAGATCGCCAACAACACCAGCTTATAAATAATCGATTTGTTTGATTTCACGAGACGCCCTCCTCAGATGTTGTCATAAGGGGAAGGTACTAAAAGGATTAGGAAGACAGGCTCATTTTCGCTGAAGGGTCACAAGGCTCGCTGTTCGGTTGAAAAGAGATGTCAAAAAAAACGCCCCGCAAAGGCAGGGCGTTTTTTGTCATCTATAGTGTTGTGTTTAGAAAGAAAACCCAGTTTCAATAACTGTGGTCCTGATTACTTCATCTGAGCCACTATCCATGTTGATTTCTCCATCACCATCCAGGTCACGGAAAGTCTGACGGAAATCCCAGGTTAATGTAGCTCCACCACCCAGAGCAAAGACTGCTTTATAACCCAGCAATGTCCCTTCGCTATAAATATCCCAGGGATCATCGACATTCATACGATTGAGGTATGCAGATGCACCAGCCAGTTTTGGAATGAGGTTTTCAGCCAGGTTAATGGATCCATATACACCCTTAACCGGGTCAGATCCATCCTGTATCATGTGCTGATATGCACCAGTAACCGTTACCAAACTTAGGATGTCTACACCCACGCTTCCAAAAACACCCTGCATGGGTGTTGTGTTCATGAGTCTCATGTCGCGTGTGATAGGCTTCATTACATCTGCCAGCGGAAAGGACTGCATACTCACACGATCAATGTCATAGTTCTGATCGAACATGGAGAAGACGAAATTTTCGCCGGTCATTCGATATTCCAGCCCGATATTAACAATTTTCATGACTGTCGCACGGATACCGGGAGCAGTTAAACCCCAACCATGGGTTACTTCTACAGAATCCAGTCCTGCGGCACCATCGGTATAATTGTAGTGATTTCCGATGTACTGTCCGGCTTCAGCGAAGAGCATGACATCCAGAAAACCTGAACTAAATACAGGATATCCCACATCAAAACTTACACCTGTGAGCGTGGCTTTATTCTCAGCCAGGTTAAAGGGCTCTGGCTTGAGACCTTCAATGGCATCATCAAAATTGTAAATAGGGTTGGGGTGGCTATCGGTTTTATTGTCACCATCGATATCGTATTCCTCTGGATCTCTATCGGCATAACCATCACCATCTGAATCCAGCCAGTAGGTATCATTGTCTGGGAAGTCATCCACAAGATCGGGACGGCCATCATCATCGGTATCTTTAAAGCCCAGATACTGGTTGAAGTCCGAAGCAACGGTAGCACCAAACTTCAATTTCCCGAGACTATAAGTACCACGAAATGAGGCCAGGCCAACCAACTCTTTTACATTGGCGACCATGGTTTCAACACCAAAATTACCAAGGGTGAAACCAATGTGGGTTCCAATTTTACGGACGGAGGGGTATTCCATCATGTTGTTATAGCCATTCACAAATAGACCATAACCCAGAACGACATTTTCAAGAGTTCCAACCCTGACATAGAGAGGATCTTGAGGCTGACCCCAGCGGACATACATGATCTTGTCTATAATGTCAGTATAGTCATCCCAGTCATCGCTCCTAATGTCACCATTTTGATCCATATAGAGAACGATATCCAGTCCGACGCCCAGTTTTCCAATAGAAATATCGGGACGTAGTGCAATTTGGTTATAGAGCTGACCATCAATGGTTACAGCACCCAGTGCGGCATCCATGGCGAGAGCATCACCAAAGAGTCCACCGCCTTCTTCGTCGTCTCCAGCTTCTTCATCCTCAGCTTCAGGAGCTGTTTCGCCTGCTGTAGAGGGAGGGGGGGGTGGCATGTCGCCCGCAGCGTCATCGGTTTCTGGCTCTTCTTCATCAACCAGTTCGGTGTCTACTTCTGTAGAGTCTGACCCAGCGTCTCCAGTATCTTCTTCCGCATCAATAGTATCATCTTCAGGATCTTGTGGGATGGTCCCCTCTTCAGTTTCACCCGTCTGGATATATCCGTCTGTTGTTGAGCTTACGGTTTCACCAGGACCAGCGGTGCTGATCATGCCTGTGAGGTTGTTCATCACATCAACCTGGCCCTCGACAACAATCACTTGATCACCAGTTTCAGGATCCGTAACGGTCCAGAACTCGGTTCCTTTGATGGAAGCCACAGAGGTTGGCGTGTGTAGCTGAAAACCAAACTCGGCCCCTTTGGCATACTTTGTCAGGGCTTGACCATATTCAAGACGAACATGGTATCCAGGACCACCAATATCTTCTACCATGGTAACAGCTACTTCTGTATTTTCACGAAGCTTCACCTGGCTTTTATCATCCAGAAGCAACATCACAGCAAAACCATCATTTACTTTGATCTGATCGTTGTTGTCCAGGATCATACCCATGGTAACCGGTGTGTTATAATCAAAATCTTCTGCCTTTTGTATCAGGACTTCACCTTGTACCTTGGAGATCACAGCGACCTTATCGGCGTATACTCCACCGATTAAAATCAGCGCAAAGACTAACAGGGTAACAAATTTTTTCATGAGTCACTTCCTCATTTTGTATATAGTTATATCCTTTTGATATCAGTGCGGAATTTAACAAACAGGCTTGACCCACCAAGCCTTTTCCTTAAGGATCGAGGCTTCATTTTTTTCTACTGGAAGGGGTCATCAAATATATTATCAAGAGATTTCTCACCCAAAGATTCGTTCCATACTATAAACGCTTATTGCTTGCACAAATTATTTAAACACAATAACTTTTGTTATAATGGAGACCAGCTCGTCCAATGTAAAATATGGCGCTCTGGAGTGACGTCTTTGAAAGCGTTAAGACTGGAAAATAAGGAGAAATATGGGATTTGAGATAGCGGGAATATTCGTCTTGATGATTCTCTTGCTAGTGCTTCTGGTTTTGGAAGTCCTCCCTATCGATGTTTTGGGCCTGGGTCTCTTGCTGGTACTCTGGTTTACGGGATACGTAGATAGTGATCAGGCCATTGCAGGGTTTAGCAACAAGGCTGTGCTTACTGTTGCCGTGATGTTTGTACTTAGTCACGCCCTGGTAAAAACCGGTATCCTTGAAAATTTCGCCCAATATTTCATCAACATGGAAAAGAAGGTAAAGTGGCTGGGGATAGGTCTCTTCTTCGTTACAGTAAGCATTTTCTCGGGATTTATCAACAATGTTGCAGCCGTGGCAATCTTTATCCCGGTAGCCATGCACATGGCTTCAAAATTTAGAATCTCACCCTCAAAACTACTTTTACCGCTCTCCTATGCGGCTATTTATGGCGGCACCATCACCCTCATCGGGACCTCAACCAATCTGTTGGTCAGTTCTGTAGGTGAAGCGCACGGTCTCCAGGCTCTGGGAATGTTTGAGTTTTTACCCATGGGGATCATTTTTCTTGTAGTCGGATCCATCTATAGCCTGGTTGTTTTACCTAAGCTTTTACCCTCTCGTGCTCCCGTGAGTACCCTGGTAGGTAAATATCATATGTCTACCTATCTCACTGAATTCAAAGTAGATAATGATTCACCCCTGATTGGGTCAAATTGTCGAGACCGCCAGGTGAATGAGCGCTATGACATTACCGTTCTGGCTGTAATTCGAGATGGTATTCAACTTACCAGCAATATTGGAAACCTCATTCTGCTTCAAGGTGACATTCTGTTAACAAAGGGGGCTCTGGAGAATTTTTTAAAATTTCTTCAGCAGGAAAAAGTTTTAGCGCTCTCAGAGGTCAAGTTGGGTGAAAAAGAACTTCAGGCTGGAGACAATGTGTTGGTTGAAGGCTTGGTTGGTCCCGATTCAACACTCTATGGTAAATCCCTGAGCGATCTGAATTTCCGCAAGAAATACAAGGCTTTTGTTCTGGCCATTGGCCGCAGAGGCGTTACCATCAAACAAAAGATCGCCCATATTCGCCTCCACTTTGCTGATACCCTGCTTATGCTCATGCCAGCTGACCAGATATCAGAAATGCGTAATGATCCAGACTTGATCATTCTGCAGCATCATGAAATCAATATGCGCAAAAAAAGAATCCGTTGGCTGGCGGTCATCATTATTCCCATTATCATGCTCTCGGCAGCAACAGGACTTGTTGATATTCTGGCGGCCGCTCTGGCAGGTGCCTTCCTGCTGCTGGTTACCAAGCACATTTCAACGAGAGAAGCTTACAGTGCCATTAATTGGCCAGTCATCATCTTTATTGCCGCCTTTATTCCTTTTGGAACGGCCATGGAAACCAGTGGTGCAGCGCACCTGATTGGTGAGAGCGTGACTTCCCTGGCAAAAACATTCTCGGCAGATCTAGCGCCCTATGTGCTGCTTTCCAGCCTCTATTTTATCACGGCCATAATCACATCGGTGGTTTCTAATAATGCAGCAGCCATCGTGCTGACCCCCATTGCCATTGCAGCAGCCAATAATATGGGTATTGACTCCCGACCGCTAATATTCACTATTTGCTATGCCGCATCAGCCAGCTTTATGACCCCGATTGGCTATCAAACTAATCTTATGGTCTATGGTCCAGGTAAATACCAGTTTATGGATTATGTGAAAGCCGGTGTGCCCTTGAATTTGATTTTTTGGGTAATTGCTTCTGTCATGGCGCCAATTTTCTGGCCTTTTTAGGCTAGTATAAAGAGGTGAGGCTTACTTCAGCAGGGTCATGCGACGAATCTGTGTTTCCGTACCAGACTCCAGGCGTACGAGATAAACCCCGCTTACCTGATTCTGAGCATTCCAGACAATCTGATGATTTCCAGCCGGTAGATAATCGCTGATTAACACATCGATCTGTTTACCAGCGAGATCAAAAACACTCAGCTTAATGTGAGAAGCAAAAGACAGTGTAAATCTCAGACTGGTAGAGGGGTTAAATGGATTGGGAAAGTTTTCGTATAGCTCTAATTGGTCGGGCCGGGTGTTTTGCTGCCCATCATCCAGAGCAACAATAGTTTCATCGGAGAAGAAAGTGTAGCCCACGCCACCCTTGGTGAACCAGGATTGGGATATAGAAGACTTACTGAATTCGTAACCCTCGCCATTTTGTTGTGCTGGATCATGAACCAGGGGGTCACCCTGGCTATCAAAGCCCGCCAACATCATAAGGTGTCCTGCATAAAGCGGGGGTCCAACTGACATGATGACCC
Organism: Fidelibacterota bacterium; assembly: GCA_018650795.1. Classification (GTDB taxonomy): domain Bacteria; phylum Fidelibacterota; class UBA8477; order UBA8477; family JABMPR01; genus JABMPR01. The sequence goes on along the minus strand of JABIFG010000282.1, from coordinate 19,835 downwards.
GTCCGCCAGCCGCCAGTGTATCATAAGCCTGACTCCAGGTGCGATAGCGGGTTACGGCGCCATCAAGATGATATCCCGCAGCATTCTGGACTGCCCGCGGCCAGATCCCAAAGAGGTTCCAGTAATCATCATAATTATCAAGGGCAAAACCATAGGGATCTACCTCGATATCATAACTTCGGATAGCCAGCACTGTAGACGTGGGTGAGCAGATACTTCCACCAATTTCAGGATCAACATTGTACTGACAGACAAAATTTGTGGGAATGTATATTTCTGGTGGATCATCGTTTATAATCGCTGACATATTCTGGTTGTCAGTGGTTCTCTGGTCGCTTACAAAAAAACTAAGCTTGTTGATGGACGGCGAAGGATGTGTTGCTAACTGCCTCTTAAACTCTACTCGCCATTGCCAGATCGTGTGAAAGTCGTCCAGAACGACATAGTCATAGTCAATTTCTCCAGCTGCGTAGGACGTCTCTCCGTAGAATGGCCAGATATAATTTTTCCAATAGCCTACAGTTAACCAGGGTGACCAGGTGGTAGAATATTTAAAACGCACAGAAACCTTGAAGCCCGAATCCTCATGAAATGCCGTCCCGTTCCACGACGGCAGGCCACGGTCAAAAGGAGCCGGCAGAGTATCGGGAATTAAAGTGAAGAAACCTGTAACTGACCCGTCGGCTAGCTGTAATGATTCTCCATCATCACTAAGCACAACATTACTATTACTGCTGATGCCCCCCCACATTTCAGCAGTTCTGACAACCCTGGATTGATCGGGATAATCAGCCCAGACCACAGCAGTAAAAAGTAGAAAAACAAGGAGGCTTTTTTTCATAGCATAAAGCCTGTTTGACGGGAATTCACGAGGGGTGTTTGTGGCTGTCTGATCATCATGGGAGAGAACATATGTGATAACCGCAGCTTTACTACAAGGATTTTAACTGTAGCTGAACTCGAGGTGAAGAAAGGTTTCGTTCCCGATCTGCCTACTCTCCAGGATTTTAATATGGGGTGGTGCGGCCAGGCTTTGTCCACCAAGCAAAGCGGGAGCCCTCTTGTCGCCAATAACAACAGGAACTAGAGTTAGGTATAGCTCATCCAGGGCTTGGGCGGCTATGAAAGAGTGAATAATATGACCGCCACCTTCGACCATTAATGATTTCACACCACATTTGGTAACATACCTCAGAATGAAATCAATTTGGCTGGGATGATCAGGAGCGGATACAATGTCGACATGTTCTGGTATCGTTTGGCTTGGGACGGTGTTTTCTGAGCCGGAGAAAATAGTGATGGGGATTTCTGGGTGCTGAAAAAGATCGGCCTGAAAATCCAGATCAAGGCTACGACTCATTATAAAATGATGTGCGCTCCGGTTGGGGTCGTTCCCATGGTGGACCTTTGGCCAGGTTCTGAAGGTGCTCGCGCCAAACAGTATCCCGTCGGCTTCATCCCTGAGTGAGATCAGATTTTTCATGTCATAGCGCGAACCAATAGGCACAAAATGGTCAACACCGGCCGGTCCGATCTTGCCATCCAGAGAGGTGGCCATACAGGCGAAAACTCTCATGTCTTAATACGCTCCATGGTGGAAAATAGACCGCTAAACAGGAAAAGCACAACATGTGATTTGTTTTTAGTGTCACATCGTGTACTTTCAGCTAATGATATGGTCCACGATTACATTGCTAGGTATACTCTTGTTCTCGGGTTGTGAGCTTTTCACCCCACGTGATTCTGAGCCCCCCACCGATGTTCAGGATCCCTATGCCTGGATTCCACCCACCTCACCTGAAATCGTGCTGCAAAATCTTTCCAATGCATTTCCCGCCCATAAACCAAATTATCATCTGGATGTTTTGGGGAGCTCCGGCGAAACAGGAGCGTCCTTTGCTTTTTTTCCAGACCAGGGTGTGGCCAGCTCCCAGCCAGGTGTTTTTGATAACTGGGGTTATGTGGAAGAAGAAAATTTCATCACCCAACTTTTCGAAATGCTCAATGAAGAAGGTCTTCCACGTCTTGAATGGGAAGTCGAACAGTTATCACCCATTGATGATCGCTATGAAATTATCACGGACTATCACTTGACTTTGTTCTATGGGGAAGCGGAGCCCCTTCTGCCGGAACAGTTCAAGGGTCAAGCAACGTTAACGCTGGTACAAAATGTTGATCTGCTTTATGAAATATCTGTCTGGCAGGACTTGAAATCTGACACACTGCCCTGCTGGAGCGACCTCAAAACGCTGGTACATTAGATTGTGAAGCCATCCAAGCTAACGCTTCTGTTTATTTTGCTCAGCTCAATATATCTCTCGGGCTGCTGGAATCCATTTGCGCCCACTGAAGGTATTCTGGAAGGAGAGAGTTCTCTTTTCCTCACAGAACAAAGATCTCCTGATGAGGTCCTGCAAAACTTCCGCTATGCTTATATCTACCGTGACAGTTTGGTATACAGCGAGCTCTTTGATACCAGTTTTGTGTTTATCTATTTCGATCCTGATATAGGTGGCGCAGGTGGTTATGATTACTGGGGCAGAGATACCGAATTACGAACTACGGGGCGGCTATTTAGAGGGTTTGATCATTTCACCCTGGTCTGGAACGCCACCATTGCTACCGATACATCTGGGAGCGGGGGAATCAGCCTGACCAAAACCTTCGATCTATCCATCGGTGGAGAGTTTTTCATTTCCGGGAATGCCATTTTTGATTTTGTAAGCGATCCTGGTGGCACCTGGCGTATCACACGTTGGGAAGACGAGTCTTTTTATTAAAAAAGGTCACGGCCCGGAGAATCTGGGAAGCTACTCGCCTGTTGATTTGACATTGGGTCACACAACAATAAATTCAAAGCATAGGATAAAGGAATTATAATGATTGTTTTGAATAAAGTTTTTCACTTCTGTGCCGCCCACCGCTATGGTAATCCCGCCCTGAGTGAAGCAGAAAATCTGGCAGCTTTTGGTGAAGACCTCAATATCCACGGACATAATTATGAACTGACAGTCTCGGTGACAGGAGCGGTTAATCCTGCTACAGGATTTCTTTTGGACCTTGGGCACCTCAAACAGGTGGTGAAGGAACATGTCATCAAGCAGGTCGATCACTCTCAAATAGAGATAGATGTCCCTTGGTTTAAGGGTAAGCAACCCTCAACAGAGAATATGGTGGTCTGGATGTGGGAGCAGATAGCAAGTCAACTTAAAGGTGGAACACTGCATCGCATTCGACTCCAGGAAACACCAACCATTTACACAGACTATTTCGGTCCTGATTAAACATCAGTTAAGTTGCTTTATGGTCTGTACTTTTTACTCCTCAAAAGGATGATATATGACGGCATCACATACCAACCCATCTCCTGAAATTGTTCAAAGGAGAGAGCGGGTCTTTCTCGTTCTGGCGGGGCTCTTTCTGGGAACCCTGGCCATGCTCAATATTTTGGGGATTAGTCGTTTTATCAAGTTGTTCACACTGAGTTTTGAAAACTATGGTGATGTCGTTTTTGCTGTGGCGATAGGCGTCCTGCCTTATCCACTAACCTTTTTAGCAACGGATCTGATAAGTGAACTCTACGGTCGTAAAAGAGCAAATTTTGTCGTCTTTGTAGGCTTGATACTCAATCTGTGGGTCATGTTTATCATGTGGCTGGGCGGTGTGATGCCCGGTTTTGAAACCCTGACAGCAACAGGAGAAATCGCCAGGGATGCAGCAGGGCGTTTGCCTGTTTTTTATGAGGTTAGAGCCTTAACTTTTGGTGCGGTTACGGCCTCCATGATTGCCTATCTGGCAGCTCAGTTTGTGGATGTCTATATGTTTCATTTCTGGAAGACTCTCACGAAAGGGAAGCACCTCTGGTTGAGAAACAATGGATCGACTCTGGTGAGTCAACTGGTAGATACGGTGGCTGTGATTCTGGTGACACATTATTACGCGAAAGCTTTACCTGTAGATATGGCAAAACCCATTTTCAACCAATTGCTCATTTTTATCGTGTCAGGATATACCTTTAAATTGATTGTCGCCCTGGTGGATACCGGTCCCTTTTACCTTGGCGTACACTATCTTTCACGCTATCTGGAGATCGATCCTCTAGCAGATTTTGAAACCGAAGCATTGTCCACTGGACAGGAGAAATAAATGGTAGACTTACAGAAAATTGAAAACCTGACTCACCAGCTCTTAACCGAAATCGGTGAAGACCCACAAAGAGAAGGTCTGGTTCGTACACCCCACCGGGTGGCCAAGGCCTGGAAATTTATCGCCAGAGGTTATGATCAAAACCTTAAGGATGTGTTGAATGATGCCATCTTTGAGGATGAATGTTCTGAAATGGTGGTGGTGAGGGACATCGAGTTTTTTAGCATGTGTGAACACCACATGCTGCCCTTTTTTGGAAAAGCACATGTCGCCTATATTCCACGGGGAAAAGTAATTGGTCTGTCAAAAATCCCCAGAATAATTGAAATGTATTCCCGTCGACTTCAGATTCAGGAGCGTATAACCCACCAGGTGGCCGAAGCCCTGAATGAGCTGTTAGACCCTGCTGGAGTGGCTGTGGTCCTGGAAGGTCGTCACCTGTGTATGCAGATGCGCGGCGTGGAGAAGCAGAATTCATTTGCTACAACGTCAGCCATGTTGGGTGAATTTCATGACGAAGCTGAAACAAGGGCCGAGTTTTTGAGTATTATCAGTCTGAGAAACCTTTAGATTGTAAAAATAGTCTCTACACGCCGAGCGGAGTCAAGGTGCGAGAAACTACTGATAAAAAGTGAAGTTATATTTATATCCCTCGACACCGCTCGGGATGACAAAAACGGATGCCATTTAAAGAGAGATAAAATGCCCGACCAACTAAAAAAGCTGTTTGAAGATCATTTTAAGGAAGATGTTGTTGATCTGAGCCCCTTGCCAGCACACGGATCCAATCGCGAATACTTCCGCTTGAGTAATGCTAAGCGCTCTGTGATCGGTGCAAAAAATCTGGATCGCCTGGAAAATGATGCCTTTGTAACGTTCTCCAGGCATTTCCGCTCCAAAGCGCTTAGCGTACCGGAAATTTATACCGAAGATCTGGATCAGGATATTTATCTCCAGCAAGATCTCGGTGATCTAACACTCTTTGACTACCTACTGGAAGTACGCGAGGGACGCAAAGACTTTCCCGACCGCTTGCTCAAGACCTATGAGCAAATCGTAGAACTGTTGCCTCAGTTTCAGATCAAAGGTGGTCAGGGCTTAGATTATAGTAAATCCTACCCGCATCACAGTTTTGACCGACAGTCCATGATGTGGGATCTTAATTATTTTAAGTACTATTTTCTCAAGCTGGCCCATATCCGCTTTAACGAACAGAAGTTGGAACAGGATTTTCAAACCTTCACTGATTTTCTACTTCAAGCCGACGGGAACCACTTTTTATATCGTGATTTCCAATCCAGAAACATCATGCTCAAGGACGGCAAGCCCTGGTTTATTGACTATCAGGGAGGTCGCAAAGGCGCTCTGCAATATGATATCGCGTCCCTACTCTTCGATGCTAAGGCCGATCTGCCTTTTGAAGTGAGAGAGCATCTGCTTGATCACTATTTGAACGCTGTGGCAGAGATAATTCCAATTGATCGCGAAGCCTTTACCAAGCATTACTATGCCTTTGTCATTATTCGCATCATGCAGGCCATGGGCGCCTATGGATATAGAGGTTTTTATGAACGGAAAACCCACTTTCTCCAGAGCATTCCTTATGCCATAAGGAATCTCGAATACCTTGTTCGTAAGGTCGATCTACCCATTGATATTCCGGTTATGATGGATGTTTTTCAACAGCTGATTCAATCCTCCGCATTAAGGGAGTTTGGTAAGGCAAACCTGCGGCTCAAAGTTCGCATCTCCAGTTTTTCATATAAGCATGGAGTTCCAGTTGATGAACGCGGTCATGGCGGTGGCTTTGTCTTCGACTGTCGATTTTTGCCCAATCCAGGACGAGAAATTGCCTACAAAAAACTATCAGCCAATGATAAGGAAGTAATTGAATGGTTTGCCGATAAGCCAGACATGGATCGTTGGCTAAAGCGCATGTTTACCATGGTAGATGCTGCCGTTACCAGTTATGAAGAGCAAAACTTTACCGATTTGATGATTTCATTCGGCTGCACTGGTGGTCAACACAGGTCCGTGCATTCAGCAAATAGGCTGGCTGCCCACCTGAAGGAGACTCACGATATTGATGTGGTGCTTCATCACCGTGAACTGGAATAACGAGTGAGTCTTCCACAATTAGCACGGTTTCACAGATCGTCACATTGAGCGGAGTCGAAATGTCCAGGTATTTATTGATGGAAGCTATTATGGACTACACGGGTCTATACTTCGACCAACCTGCGCTTACTAGCTACGACCTGGCGGGCTGCATGACACATGCCGAGACTCAAAACACCAGGCAAAAGCGATGATTTCCTGGAGTCTTACTTGAAGGCCATGCTTTTTGCTGCCGGTCGGGGTACGCGGCTTGCTCCCCTGACTAATAGACATCCCAAATGTCTGGTCAGTGCCGGCAACAAGACCCTTTTAGAACACAATATTCTCAAACTTAAAGTCGCTGGTGTTGATGCGGTGGTAATCAATGTTCATCACTTTGCTGAGCAGGTGATCGATTTTGTCCAATCCAAAAACTTTGGACTAGCGATCCATATTTCAGAAGAAAAAGACCTCTTGGGCCAGGGCGGTGGGTTGCTATATGCCTCAGAGCATTTTAAGAACGAAGAAGCCTTTCTGGTCTGCAATAGCGATATCTATACCGATCTGGATTTGAAAGCACTTGTTTCCTGGCACAAAGACACAAAAAGCCTGGCCACTTTGGCGGTAGCCGAACGCGAAACCTCACGCTATTTAAGGTTTGACGAAAACCAGAATTTGTGTGGTTGGGAAAACCGAAAAACCAATGAGTCCATCTCATGGGGCGCCGCCAGTTTTAAAACATGGGCTTTTAATGGGGTCCAGGTTATTTCCCCTGGAATTTTTGATTATATGGATGATTTGGGAGCATCGTTTTCTACCATCCCGGCCTACTTGAAAGCAGCCGAGGCGGGTGAAGCAATAAATGCATATCCCATGGATAAAGCCTACTGGATTGACATTGGAACGATTGAAAAGCTGGAATCATTGAGAGAATATTTATATTCAACCAGGCGGGGATTCGAATCCCTGAAGGGATAATCGAATGTTCACGAAATAAGGTTATATATGAACTCAACACATTATGATATCGCAATCATCGGTGGTGGACCAGGCGGATATGTCGCTGCGATCCGAGCTGCCCAGCTTGGCAAAAAAGCAGTGGTCGTAGAACGTTCTGAGCTCGGTGGAATCTGTCTGAATTGGGGCTGTATTCCTACAAAAGCCCTTTTGAAGAGTGCCGAAGTATTACGTTCAGCCCAGAAAGCCAAGAAATTTGGTGTGATGGTTAGTGATGTTGATGTGGATTTCACATCAGTGATTAAACGGTCAAGACAGGTTGCCGGCTCCCTTTCAAAAGGGGTGGCTTTCCTTATGAAAAAAAATGAAATAGATGTAATCAATGGATCGGCCAGGCTTCTGGGTAGCAATCAGATTAGCATCAACGAAGATCAGCAGATTAGTGCGGATCAGATTATAGTGGCTACTGGTGCTCGTCCCCGACCCATGCCCGGTGCTGCATATGATGGTGAAACCATTATTTCGTCCAAAGAAGCTATGAACCTGGAAAATATCCCGGAAAAATTGGTGGTGGTTGGCGCAGGGGCCATCGGCATTGAATTCGCTGATTTTTATGCCGCCATGGGTAGCCAGGTTACCATCGTTGAAATGCTACCGCACTTGCTCCCCATCGAAGACGAGGAAGTTTCTGTAGAGCTGGAAAAAATGTTCAAACGCAAAAAAATCAAAGCACATACAGAGTCCATGGTGAAATCGATTTCTGTCAACGCAGGAAGAGCACTCGTCAAAGTAAAAACAAAATCAGATGATATTCTGGAGCTGGACGCTGACAAGGTCCTGATAGCCATTGGTGTTCAGGGTAACATAGAAGCATTGGGACTGGAAGAAGCCGGTGTACAGCTGGAAAAAGGCTGGATTAAGACCAACGCCTATATGCAAACCAGCGCAGCAGGCATCTATGCCATTGGCGATGTGGCTGGTCCACCCTGGTTAGCCCACGTAGCCTCACATGAGGGCATCACCGCCGTGGAACACATTGCTGGTTTAAATGTGAAGCCCATGCACTATGACAATGTACCAGGCTGTACTTACTGCACTCCCCAGGTGGCTTCCATTGGACTCACCGAAAGGGCGGCTCGAGAAGCCGGCTACGAAGTGAAGATTGGTAAGTTTCCATATCGTGTTTCGGGAAAAGCCATGGCTGCTGGAGAGACTGATGGATTTACCAAGCTCATCTATGATGCCAAATTCGGAGAACTCCTGGGCGCACACATCATTGGAGCCGAAGCGACCGAACTTATCGCAGAAATAGGAATTGCCCGTTCTCTGGAGGCAACACATGAAGCCATCCTTGAAACCATTCACGCTCACCCCACTTTATCAGAAATGATTATGGAGGCTTCCGGACTAGCTCTGGATCGTGGTATCCACCTCTAAAATGGGATAGGGGTTATCCCATTAAACTGGGACGACTCCAACAGGCCGATAATAATCAAGCGTTTCCCTATAATAATGGTGTCATGACTGCTTCCCAAATAATTGGGATAATTGATTTTGTAAAACAAAGTCTGTCAGGATTTAAAAGGAAGCTCCTTGGTATGAGAACTCAAATCGCTTAGAATGAGTGCTGAACAAATAGGATATCATGACGACTTCACTTCCCCACATAAAACCATTTCTTAACTCTATAGATTCCATCATCAATAACCTGGAAACCAGGGATGAGATTCTACAGAAGATCTCTGAATACTTGTCCAATAATGTTGACCACTACCACTGGGTCGGTTTTTATGTCGTTGATGATTCTGGTGTCAACCTCATACTGGGTCCATATGTAGGGGCACCTACAGATCATGTAAAAATTGGTTTTGGTAAAGGGATTTGTGGCCAGGTTGCTGTCTCTGAAATGAGTCGCATCATTCAAGATGTATCCCTGGAGGACAATTATTTATCCTGTAGCTCAAATGTTCAGTCTGAGGTAGTCTTTCCCATTATGAAAGCAGGTAAGTTTGTCGCCGAACTGGATATTGACTCCCATGCCAAATCACCCTTTACTGACCAGGATACAGAACTGCTGGAGGCAATCTGCAAAAAGCTGGCGGTGTTGTTTTGATTCAAAGAAAAATAAAAAAGAGATGTCAAGACCTCTCGACTCCGCTCGAGGTGACAGTCTGGAGTTTTTGCAGTATCAGAAGACACGCTTCGAGCTGGTCTCAACCCGAGTTCGACACACCGAGCGGAGTCGAGGTGCACCTGATCAAGCCAAACGAGTAACTCAAATGCGCTCACTTCAAATTATAAAAAAGGGCCTGGTCCCCTACGAAGAGGCCTGGGAATATCAACGTCAGACACATGCCAGCAGGCTGGCCGGTGAGATATTGGACACCCTTGTTCTTCTTGAGCATCCCCCAGTTTACACCTTTGGAAAAAACTCAGATCAATCAAATCTAATTGATGCTCGTGATGCCCAAATCATCCAAAGTGATCGAGGAGGAGATATCACCTGGCATGGTCCCGGTCAACTCGTGGGATATCCAATTATCAATTTGGAAGACCACAAGAAGAGCGTGAGTTGGTATATGCGGAATCTAGAAGAAGTGATTATCAAAACGCTTCTACACTATGATATCAAAGGAGAACGTATCTCCGGGATGACCGGTGTGTGGGTGAAAAACCAGAAAGTCTGTGCCATGGGTGTGCGGCTATCCCGCTGGGTTACCATGCATGGATTTGCCTTGAATGTGAGACCGGATATGTCATATTTCAACGGCATGATCCCCTGTGGTATCAAGGGTAAGGGGGTTGTGAGCATGCAGGAATTGCTTGGCGCTGAGATTACGATAGAAGAGGTCTCTCAGCCATTGATTCAAGCCTTCCAGGCGGTATTTGAATTCGATAAAGTTATAGAATAAGAGTGGAGTCTTTGCGTGTCAGCAAGCCTTAAAGGATTTCAAAAGGAAGCGTTACTCAACATTTTTAAAACCATGGCGACCTCGCGTCGTACTGATGAAAAAATGCTCACACTTCTGCGACAGGGTAAATCTTTCTTCCATATCGGTGCCTCTGGACACGAAGGAGCCCAGCTTGCCTGTGCTATGCAAATGAACTCGGATCTGGATTGGTCATATCCCTACTATCGAGATCAGACCATGGTCATGGGTCTGGGAATGACCACAGAAGAGCTCTTTCTGGGATTCCTGGCCAAGGCAGATGATCCCGGTTCTGGTGGTCGTCAATTACCTCAACATTATGGCCAAAAAGATTTGAATATTGTTTCCCAATCCAGTCCAACGGGTACCCAGTATCTGCAGGCTGTTGGAACAGCAATGGCGGTTCGACAGACTAACAAAAAGTCTCTGGTATATGTGTCATCTGGAGAAGGAACCACAAGTCAGGGGGAATTCCATGAAGCCCTCAACTGGGCTGGCAGAGAGAAGTTACCGGTTCTCTTTCATATCGAAGACAATGGCTTTGCCATCTCAGTACCAAAATCATCTCAAACAGCCGAAGGCTCTGTCTATGATATGGTCGGTGGCTATGGAAACCTGAATAGGTTTGAAACAGATGGAACCGATTTTTTCGAATCCTACAACACTTTTAAAGAAGCCATATCAAGTATTCGTGCTGGTAAAGGTCCGGCCATTGTGGTTTCAAATGTAGTCCGACTTTTACCCCACTCCTCTTCTGATGATCACCGCAAATACAGAGATGCTGACGAACTTTCAGAAGAACAAAAGCGGGATCCCATTGAAAAATTCAGAGCCCAGTGTGAGCAGGATGGCATTATCAGCTCTGAAGAATTTCAAAAGGTCTGGGATGAGATTTTACTCGAAGTAGATCAAGTGGCTGAAAAAGCACTCCTGGCTCCCAATCCTGAAAAAACGGATGCCTCAACCCATGTTGTTGATGAAGCTTCCGTTTCCATCCCCCATTCAGCTCCTGTAACGACGGGATCTGACATCGTCATCGTTGATGCAGTCAACCACGCCCTGCATGAAGAGATGCAGCGTAATGATAAAATAATCCTCTACGGGCAGGATGTGGCTGATGGGAAAGGTGGTGTGTTTACTGCCACAAAAGGTCTCTCAACCAAATTTGGTGATAAGCGTGTCTTTAATTCACCCCTGGCTGAAGCGTCAATTGTCGGAACCGCTGTTGGTGCTGCAGTTGCTGGCCTGAAGCCTGTGGTTGAAATTCAATTCGGGGATTATATCTGGACTGCGATGATGCAGATTAGAAATGAAGTCGCCACCATTCGATATCGCAGCAATAATACCTTTTCCTGCCCCATAGTTATTCGAACTCCCGTAGGCGGCTACATTCATGGTGGTTTATGCCATAGCCAGAGTATTGAGGGCTTTTTCATGCACCTGCCAGGTATCCATATTGTTTATCCATCCAATGCGGCCGATGCAAAAGGATTACTCAAATATGCCTGTCGTATCGATGACCCCGTTTTATTCCTGGAGCACAAGGGTATGTATCGCCAGGGCTTTGCCAAGCGACCAGAACCAGATGAGGACTACCTCTTGCCCTTTGGTCAGGCTGCCGTGGTTCGCGAGGGTCTAGATCTCACGATCGTCACCTACGGCTTAATGGTTTATAAGGCTATAGAGGCAGCTAGGTATCTGGAAAAAAGCATGGGTGCCTCCATCGAAGTAATCGATTTACGGACCTTGAGTCCATTGGACAAAATTACCATCGGGCAATCATTGCAGAAGACCAGTAAAGCTCTGGTTGTATATGAAGACACTTTGACTGCCGGTCCCGGTGCTGAAATAGCAGCTATTATTGCCGAGGAGTATTTTGAGTATCTGGATGGTCCAGTGCTGCGTGTTGCTGCCAAAGATGCACCCGTACCCTTCAACTGGGATATGGAAGACGAAATATTACCCCAGACCGAAGATATCCGCCTGGCCGCAGAAAGACTTTTGGGGTATTAAATGAGTCTAAAATTTTTGAGTGTCACACTGAGCGCGTCGAAGTGTAACACTCATTGCATTAATGGACATCGCTTATCCTTCAACAGGCTCAGGAAGACAGCGCTGTTTGAAGGAACATGTAAAAAGGTGACTCTATGATATTCGATATCGTCATGCCCAAAATGGGTGAATCCTTAACCGAGGGAACCGTTCTCGAGTGGAAAAAAGCTATTGGGGAAACCATCGATAAGGATGAGACTCTACTGGAAATCGCCACGGATAAAGTCGATGCAGAAATTCCCAGTCCCGTATCAGGTATCCTGGTTGAGATCATCGGTGAAGTCAACCAGACCTATGACATTGATACTATTATTGCTCGCGTAGAAACCTCAGATTCTGTTGAAGTTCCCGCAGGAAAATCAAGCCCTGCACCAGAAGGCCAAGCCCCTTCAAAATCACAAGCCAGCTCCAGACCAGCTATTGCCATTCAGGCGCCAGCAACTTTTGATGATAGTCGCGTGTATTCTCCCCTGGTGAGAAGCATTGCTGCCCAGGAAGGCATTACCCCGGTAGAGCTGCAACAGATTCCCGGTAGCGGATTCCGCGGTCGTGTCTCAAAAAAGGATGTGCTTTTCTATCTTCAAACTCGTGGTACTGATGCCAAACAACCCAACACGATTAAAGGACTGGAAGAAACGGGTCTGGCCGATAGAGTTTCTCCTGAAGATGTGGAAATCATCGAGATGGACAGTATGCGCAAGAGTATTGCCAAACATATGCGCAACAGCATTGATACATCAGCCCATGTGTATGTGACCAGTGAAGCTGACATGACTCCAATTATGACCTTTATTGCTGACCACAATACAGCGTTCAAAGCCAAGGTCGGTCATTCCTTGACTGTGACCCACTTTATAGCTATGGCAGTACGAGACGCTTTGTTGAATTTTCCAATAATCAATGCTTCGCTTGATGGCGCAAAAATTATTAAACACAAACATCTGAATATTGGTATCGCTGTGGCAGTTGGAGAAGGCTTGGTGGTTCCCCCTGTCAGAAATGCCGAGGAAAAATCATTATTAGAGATTTCAGATGCGATCTCAGAGATTGTTGGCAAGGCACGGAAAAAGAAACTCACTCTTGAAGACCTGGAAGGAGCCACCTTTTCCATTACCAATTTTGGAGTTTTTGGTAATCTGGCAGGTTATCCCATCATCAATCAACCCAACGTGGCGATACTCGGTGTTGGCGCAATAAAAAAGAGACCTGTTGTGCTTGAAACTGAGGGGGGTGATGAGATTGCCATCCGCCAGATGTGTGTCTTCACCCTGGGCTTTGATCATCGCCTGGTCGATGGTGCAATGGGTGGACAGTTTATTCAGGAGGTGGCCTCAAACCTTGAAGGGGCTGTTAACAACAGCAGTCTTGAAGATATATTTTCCTAATTGGGGCTGGACATCTCTGAAAAACCAAGCGGGGATTTAAATCCCCGCCTGGATAGAACATGATTTGAAATTAAAGAACGACTAGCTGGCGGGTTTCTCCGCATAAAGGGTGATGCTAACCAGACCCGTACCGCTTTTCTCCCAGGTTTTCCACTCCTCTTCAGTTAGAACTTCCCGCACGACTTGTTCGGGAACATCAATATTCCGCTCCTGGCGAATCTGCAGGTTCACAAAACCAGCCTGCCGGACAAAATCCAGATACTCTTCTTTTGGTAGAGCTCCAGCCACACATCCAGCATAGAGTTCGGCGGACGCTTTCAATGATTCCGGAATCCTGCCCTCAGAAACAATATCGGAGATGCAAAAATGACCGCCTCGCTTTGTTGTGCGATAGATTTCAGCAAAGGCTTTTTGTTTGTCGGGTACCAGGTTTAGGACACAATTACTGATCACAACATCAGCCTGGTTGTCATCAATTGGCATGGCTTCGATATCGCCCAATATGAAGTCCACATTTTCAAGACCCAGTTTCTGCTTATTCAAATTGGCCTTATCAACCATATCCTGGGTCATATCCAGACCGATTACCAGACCACTTGAGCCAACAATATTCTGCACGATAAAAACATCATTTCCGGCACCGGACCCAAGATCTACAACGGTATCTCCAGAGTTAATTTCAGCATGTTTGGTTGGAACACCACAACCCAGGCTGTAATCAGCATCAGGGTTGTAGCCTGCGAGGTTGGAGTAATCTTCAGCCATGCTAAAGGATGTATCCATTTTGCTCCTGGCGGTGGGTGCGCAGCAACCACAACTTTCGTTTACGACTTCGGAGTACTTCTTTTTTACAACTGATTTTGGATCAATAGTTTTTTCCATTTTACTGCTTTCTTTTAATGTGTGATGTTGGGCTGGTCAGCAACATTTAAACTCTGAGAACAGCCCGCTAAAGGCAGCCTTTGTTTTGGCGACCATCTCTTCATTGAGACAGTAGCAAACCCGGGGACCTTCAATTTCCCCCTTGATCAGACCGACTCGTTTTAGCTCTTTTAAGTGTTGTGAGACGGTTGATTGTGAGAGCGGCAGTACCTCGACCAGATCCCCGACAATGCAGCGACTTGACTCATTCAAAATTCTGAGGATCTTCACTCGAGCCGGATGCCCCAGCGCCTTTGCGATATCCGCAACCTGGTTGTCCTGTAATTCAAAAATGTCTGTTTTTGCGTGAGCCACGAGCGCCTCCTATCGTATATCGTAATTATACGATTAATCATTTGAAAAGCAAGACCTTATTTAAGTATCGCCAATGGCCTTTTGCTAAGTGTTTCAGGAGGTGTGAATTGAATGATGCCTGACCCTGAATTCATAGCCCTGTGGCCCTGGTCTTAATAATCGAGTTCAGTGTTTTACTTGACTCAAACCAGTGAGAGTTTGTCAAGGGATACGACCCAAAAGGATTTTTAGGGAAACACTCCAAGCTTTCTATATTCACACCACGATGAAGACGAAGACCAAACCCGCCTGGCTTAAAACAAAATTACGTAGCGGCCCAAATTTTCAGGACCTGAAGAGCATTGTCTCAAGCAATCAGGTTCATACAGTATGTCAGGAAGCCATGTGTCCCAATATCAGCGAATGCTGGGAGCGACGTGCTGCCACCATCATGATTCTGGGTGACACCTGTACGCGCTCCTGTGGCTTTTGCGCGGTCAAAACGGGCCGACCATCAGCTGTTGACCTGGATGAGCCTAGACGGACCGCAGAGGCCGTTAAAAAGATGGGTTTACATCACTGTGTCATCACTTCTGTTGATCGTGATGAATTGGATGATGATGGTGCCGCTATCTGGGCCGAAACCATTCGTCAAATTCATACTGAAGTTCCGGGCTGTTCCATTGAAGTGCTCACACCAGATTTTCAAGGCAATCCTGAAAGCATTAAAACGGTACTGGATGCCAAACCGGAGATCATGAGCCACAATATGGAAACGGTAGAGCGACTTCATCGTAGAATTCGACCTCAGGCCCAGTATCAACGATCTCTGGATGTACTCAGACAGTCAGTAGCCGAAGGCTTGCAAACCAAGACCTCCATTATGGTTGGAATTGGCGAAGCCAAGGAAGAAGTTTTTGCTCTCATGGACGCTGTTAGGGCGACGGGTTGTCAGATATTCTCACTGGGTCAATACTTACAACCCACCAAAGCACACGAACCTGTTCACAGATATGTTCATCCCGATGAATTTGAAGAATACAAAGTCTATGGGCTCAAAATTGGCTTCAATTATGTAGAATCAGGACCGCTTGTAAGATCATCCTATCATGCGGATGAGCAGGTACTTAAAAATAAGATTCTTCACCCAGTCGAATCGTAAGCGACTTCCGAGTGCATGCAAACATCATTTAAATATCGTGAAACGGTCTCCAATGATCATCCCGCGCTTTATGAAATGTGGCAAGCAACACCGGGAATAACCATCAGAAATGCTGATACTTTTGAGGGCTTTGTTTCTTTTCTGAAGCGAAACCCGGGCCTGAGTTTTGTGGTTGAAAACCAGGGTCAGATTGTCGGTGGAATACTGGGTGGGCATGACGGTCGCTTTGGCTCTATTCATCACCTTGTGGTATTGCCGGAATTCAGAAAACAAGGTATTGGTAATCATCTTGTTGAGCTTAGTCTGGCAAGAATTGAGTCTGCTGGAATTGAGAAGGTTCACATCTTTATCAATAAAGACAATCCAGGCGGTAACAAATTCTGGACAAACAAAGGCTGGGTCGAGCGGGTCGAACTGACCATGGCCTCCTACACCTTTTAGTTGAGTATCTCAAATTGCATGGTTTGGAAAAGACCACCAGCACGTTTTCTTGAGAACGAGCATCCCCTCACTTTATTTTGATACGACATGACAGGTAGTTAGACACGCTCAAAATTACCTCAACACATTGAACCCCATGTCAGCCAGAAGTGTTTTAGCGTTGTAATTAATGATTCAGACAGGTAAACTGAACCCGCTTTAGGTTACCCTTTAGTCAACCGCAGCTAAAAACAGGATGGTATATATGAACTTTCCATGGAATATGTTTCTGGATCTTGGCGTTATTTCAATAGCCTTACTTATGGCAACCTTTCTCAGGGCCCGCATTAATTTCTTTCAAAAATATCTTATTCCCAATGCTCTGACAGCTGGATTCATACTGCTACCCTTCTATAACTTTCTCGCCCCAACTGTTGGTATGTCTGAAATCGGCTTGGGAGCAATAGTTTACCATCTTTTAAGCATATCCTTTATATCAATGAGTCTCCGGAAACCAGCCTATACCAAGCGTAAGGGTGATAAGAGTGTTTTTGGTACATCCATTTCGATTATTTCACAATACTCTTTCCAATCTCTGATTGGTTTACTCCTGACCTTCTTCTTTATGAGCACAGTCATGAAAGAGCTTTACCCGGCCTTTGGTTTCTTTATGCCACTGGGTTTTGCCTTAGGACCAGGCCAGGCTTATGCCATCGGTGAGGGCTGGGTCAAAATGGGATTTGAAGGAGCTCCCGATGTGGGTCTCACCTTTGCCGCCGTAGGCTATATGTGGGCTTGTTTTGGTGGGGTTATCCTGATCAATATGGGCATCAGGCGTGGCTGGCTGGGAAAAGATCAAGTGGAAAAAATTCAGGCCAGACGTTTTCGATCTGGCGTCATGGGTCGTGGTGAGAAGCTCCAGGTAGGTTCCAGGCTTACGACGGAATCTGAAGCCATTGATTCAGCCAGTTACAATATGGCTGTGGTGCTTATGGTCTATCTCTTTAGTTTTTTAATGCTCAAGGGCCTGGGTGGTCTGCTTTCGTTTGCTGGAAATTTGGGGAATGATCTAGCCTTGAATCTGTGGGGCATCAGTTTTGTTTTCGCAGCGATGGTAGCTCTTATCGTAAAAACGATCATGATAAAGCTCAAACTGGAACACACTCTGGATAATGGTGCCTTGACACGCATTGCTGGCAACAGTGTTGATATTATGGTTGCAGCAGCAGTGGGTGCAATTTCTTTGACTGTTGTCGTCCAATACTGGTTGCCAATACTGGTTATTTCTGTCACGGGTGGGTTTGTTACTTTTATAACTGTAATCTGGATCAGCTCACGCATTTTTGAAGATTACCAATTCCATAGAGCCCTGATCATCTACGGAGCCTGTACAGGAACCATGCCCACCGGCCTGGCCCTGTTACGTGTGATTGATCCTGATTTTGAAACCCCGGTGGCTACAGACTATATGTATGCTGCCGCTTTCACTTTTTTTCTGGTGATCCCATTCATTTTAGCTATCAATTTGCCGGCCTACAGCGTTACAAAAGGGAACCCAATGTACTTTTGGGCAGCAGTGGGAGTTGCCCTGGCATATTTGCTATTTTCCATAGTTTCCCAACGCTTGATCGGTGGCAAACGGGCGTTTTCCAAGATCACATCATTATGGTATGAGAAGTAAAATTTAAGGTCGCCACCAGTCGTCTACGGGACCAGCAAAGCCAAAACCAAGCGAGTAAAAGATATTGCCTGGATCAGACTTATCCTGGTGTAGGCCAAAGAGTGGTGTAAAGATATAATCATTATCTGACATTGGAATATGATAACCCAACAGCAGATCTTGAGTTTTTAAAATGCGGGCGCTTGAGCGAACATAATTATACTGGAACACACTAAAAAGCTGCTCGTTTCCCACAATAAGAGCAGGGTGGTATCCCACAGAAGCCAGAATATCAATATTGGTCCAATATGACAGACCAAAGTCCACGGCGACCATAAGGGGCTCTTGAACCACTTGCCATTTTACATCAGTTAAAAGTGCTCCACGGGTCCAGGGTCGCCCGACAAACTTAATACCGATTTCTGTATGATGTGCAAAGCCTCTGCGAAAGAGCAAGCTGCCGTCTGCTACAAAAGCTGTTTCATTACCTGAGCTGGAGTCTTGCAGGGAGGTGATGTTGGTCATCCAACTCAATCCGATACCCATGGTTTCAGCTCCCACAGGCAGAACTTCAGGACCCTGAAAGGTTCCCAGCGGATAACACGATATAAGCAACAAGACTGAAAATAGAAGAAAGACTGATTTTTTAAACATTTTATCCCCGTATTAGATGGATAAAGTTATTTTTTCATGATTCAGATGAAACGGAAAACTCAGCAGGAGTGAGTAATTATCCAACCGGATGAGGAAAAACAATGATTGGAATCCAGTTTTCAAAGCACGGACTCAGCGACGTACTAGATGTTTCAACGATGAACAAGCCGAGTCCCGATGATAGTCAGGTGTTGGTTGAAATAAAAGCAGCCAGCCTCAATCATCTTGACCTATGGCTACGGCGAGGATTGCCGGGATTAAGTATACCTCTACCCCATATCCCCGGGAGCGATGCCTCTGGTGTGATTGCTGAAGTGGGCTCTGAAGTGAAGGACTGGAACATCGGGGATGAAGTGGTTATTCAACCCGGGACCTTCTGCGGTGATTGCGATCAGTGTAAATCTGGTCGAGAAGATATGTGTGCCTCCTATGGGATACTGGGTGAAACACAAGGCGGTGTTCAGCGACAATACATGTGTCTTGCTCCTGTGAATATTGGACCCAAGCCCAAGAACCTCAGTTTTGTTGAAGCCGCAGCCCTGCCCCTGGCCTCTCTTACTGCGTGGAACATGTTGAAAAATAGAGCTCAACTCAAAGCCGGCGAAACACTCCTGGTTTTAGGGGCTGGTTCTGGTGTGGGCAGCATGGCAGTCCAAATGGGTCGCTATCTGGGTGCTCGGGTTATTGCCACGGGTGGATCAGACGAAAAACAGAAACTGGCCTTTTCTCTGGGCGCTGATGAAGTCTTGAATCATCGTCAGGAGGGTTTTTCCAAACAGGTCAAGGCCTTGACCAAAGGCCGAGGTGCCGATGTAGTTTTTGAGCATGTTGGAGCAAGCACCTGGGCGGACTCAATGAAAGCCCTGGCTGTGGGTGGTCGGATCGTGACCTGTGGTGCCACAACAGGTGTAAGGGGCGAGGTAAACCTCAGACACTTATTTTACAAGCGTCAGACCATAATGGGATCCACTATGGGCTCGGTTTCTGACTTCTACGAGTGTCTCCAACTTGCCGAGCAAAAAGCCCTGATTCCGGTAATAGACCAGGTCTTCTCTTTTAAGAATATTCGTGGAGCACATGATCACCTTGAATTTGAACATGCCTTTGGCAAGGTGGTTCTGGAAGGCTGGAATTAAATTGAGTTAGGAGTTAGGAGT
>JABIFG010000281.1 GCA_018650795.1 Fidelibacterota bacterium | reverse complement strand
TCAACTACCTTGCCAATCTATCTGGTGAAAGCACCGACACTTTGACCAATTTAGCGACTCTACTGAACCAGGGCGCTGCTGATGCCCGTAATTACTTGACTGAACTGGACCGACAAACTCCGCAGGCCAATCCATGGGATGAGAACCATCTACTACTCAGTGCCGGGGTAGATTGGTGGCCTTATGATGACCTCGGTTATGCCTTTGAATATACCTATTACACCATTACCCGTAGCGGCTATCAGAGTGAACAGGGAAAAATCAGCCTCAACGTAGCCGATCAGACCACTAACCACCAGCTTGATGGGTGGCTCTTTGTTAAACCTACACCGGATCTTACACTCTACTTACACGGGCGTGCTTACAGCAATTTTTTGTTAGGAGACCGTCCCCTACTCTACAATGCACGCGTTAACCATCGATTTGAAGACCCGTACGGTTATCTCTCTGCCGGCTTAGTCTGGCAATTTTAAAATACAGCACTACTTGTAGTAGTAAGCTGAACCTGGCTGCAACACATCAAAACCATTCAAAACGGTTGGAACACCTGAAAGAGCTGACATCCACTGCTCACCATCCCAATACCAGAAGCCTTGTGTGCTGAGCTGGTCATAGATAGATGAAACAGCCGTATTGGAAGCTACTGAGACCAAATTCCACTGCGGACCCTCTGTAACTCTAACCTCTTCCAGCATCGTCACCCCACTCAAGGTAAGTACTTCATTAATTGATAACTTGACCCAATAGGGGGTACTGGCCTGGAGCATTGAGATCTCTTGAGGGTTTATTTGGGTAAAGCCTCCAGACGTGACATCAATTTGCCAAACAGACTCCAACTGTTGAACAGGGATCCCGCCCGTTCCCAACGAGACAGTATAGGGTAGTTCAATCAAATTCCAGCCCGGATTGAGTTGAACATCCACATTGGTTGCCGCTACCTGACCTACGGTAAAACGCCCGTTAACCCCATACCCCTGAGACAACGGATCTGTAAAACTGCTATCCAATGATATCGGAAGCCAGGTATCTATCACCTCAGAAGCAGATAGGGGCTGTAGAGAACCTTGACTCAGATGATCACTCCAAAGCAGACGATACTCCCAGTCAAAGTCATTTGGATTAGACACTGCAGATAATCTCGCAGCAGTTCTCAAGTTATGGTAATCCACGACAATAGATTGTCCATTGATCGAAATATATTGAGCAACTTCAGTCTGGTTGGATACTGTTCTCCAAGCCAATTCTCCCTGGTTTAGATACTTCCAACCCCACCCTCGAACCTCGGTATCCGGCAGCAGAGAAATCACACCATTTTCCACTTTAAGTGGACGTACCACCATTAGGGCACGCCGATACTCATCCGTACTGACTGTACTCTCTTTATCATGACGTTCAATCGAAAAGCCAAAAGCTGCTGATTCTGTATCCTGCAAGTTCCAGCCACTTGCATCAATTGTAAACACCAGATTGGCATCTTCAGAAACTGATGGAAAATCTATTTGTGATATCGATGTACCAGAGATATCCACTTGCTGAACATGACTGCCCACCTGTACCGAAAAGTCAGCCGCATTCAGGTTCTGCCCACAAAAAAACAGCGCAATCAACAATAAAGAGTTACGCCACTGCACCATTTAAATCGCCCCCACAGTCTGTAGTGCCGCCGTTGTTGTTGCCAACTGGTAGAGTATCTGACTGATATCTTTCAGGCTTGCCATAAAGTTCGTGGGTTTCACATCCAGTGGCACAACAACGGTGTCGCCAGGGCGAATCTCTTCATCATGCGCGGCACGGAACCAGGCAATTCGTTTGGCCGCCAGTACTTTTCCATTGGCCCGCACTACATAGACGTTGGAGGTGTCCGCCAGTTTGGTTGCGCCTCCACTCATATTGACATAATCGAGACGACTTTTATCGGATTCATGCATATGGGATGTGGGGTAAAAAACCTCACCCAATACGGTAACCTCTTGTGAGGGCGATGGAACCACTAAATGGTCTCCCCCTTTGAGCGTCAGGCTCTGGTCGGGATTATGGATCAGATCACCCAGTTCAATAGCAAGTC
>JABIFG010000280.1 GCA_018650795.1 Fidelibacterota bacterium | reverse complement strand
TCGGTCAATTAGGCCGGGGTAGTCATACCCAGGGTGTTTTGCAAAGTCCCATTGCCACAACAGTTGATCCTGAAAATGGAAATATCTACGTTTTGGATGGAATGGCCCGCAAGGTCAAGCAATATGACGCCTCATTTCAATTTGTAAGCAGCTTTGGTGAATATGATCAGGTCCCAGGGAGTTTTGCTTTTCCCAAAGGGATAGCCCTGGCAGTAGACGGGACGCTCTTCGTTGGGGATGCGGCCTTTGGCAATATTCAGATGTTTGATCCTACTGGTGCCCTGCTTTTCTATTTTGGTGAAACAGGTACCGACAAAGGTCAATTTCTGATGCCACGAAGCTTGTTTATTGATCAAGAGCAACATTTATTCGTTGCCGATCCATATAATAATCGGGTGCAAATTTTTCGTTATTACGCACAATAGTGAGCGGGGATATGAAACTTAATTTTACACATCAGACGACCTCATCCCTGAGATTTTTGGTGATGAGTGTTCTTCTCACCAGCCAGGTATTTGCTCTTGAATTGACGAGCATTGGCAAGGTGGAGGGACGGGTTGGATTCATTTCTAACGAGATTGGGGATAGCAACAATTTGGTCCATATGGAACGAATTAATTGGGGCATCCAGCAGCAATTTAATGTCCTGGGCTTCAACTATAGTTTAAGTGGTGGAGGTCTCATCCGGGGATCGAGTTATTTGGGAATGACTGAATTTATTCCTGAATTTCAGGCCAAAGCGCAAATCCAGCCTTTTCGTAAAACCACGATCGAGATGTTCAGTTATTCTCAGTTGAGAAATCCAATGCAAATCGCACAGGATAGTCTCCAACATAAAGAGCAGGTGAGTGGTCTTCAATTTCGCTCGAGTCTCCCAAACAATGGAAGGCTGCTTGTTGCCTACGGTTTCAGAAATTCAAAGCGTGATACCAATACAATTGACCACCAATTTGCGAAACTCCATCTAGAGCAAAAGCTCATGGGTTTGCAGTTTCGCTTCAGTGGTGAAAAAGATTTGATAAATGATGATGTTACAAGCGGGGATGACGACAGATCCAACATGTCCATTCGGTGGTACGGCAGTCCTTTAAAAGGATTAAACTGGACAGCAATTAACTCTGTTTACAATTATGGTGGTGATGCGTATTGGCGGATATACCAACGAGTTAATTATCAATTATCCAAGCGTTCCACTGTTTGGGCACACATCAACAATCAGCAGATATCCTATCGTGGCACTTATCTCAATACACAAGCCTATGATATTGATTATAGGTGGAAAAAGAGTGAAGCCCTGGCTTTCCAACTGCTGAGTGAAGGGAGCAAGGTCAAACCGCTTGCTGGAGATCCAGAATACCATTGGAGAGCCTTTCTCACTGGAATGCATTGGCGTCTGGGTAACCAGAGATCTGCTCTAGGTGTGCTTCAATTTGGTTATAAAGAGTCTTATCGATTTGGCTCGGGTCTGGATATGCGTTTTGAACTGGAAGAGCGTCTGCCCCTTTTACAGGGCCGGAAGTTACGCGTAGGCTTGAGCGATCATGCTGAGGGTGAAATATTTATTGGTTTGGATGGCATCAGCGAAGACCCCAGATATGATATTGATCATCGCCTTGCCCTGACCGTAGATCTGTGGCCTGGGCAAAAGGTTCAAGTGGCCAATACTTTCCGACTACTCAACCATTTTGGGACTGATCTGGATTTTTCAGAGGATACGCTGCGGAATGCTGTTTCCCATAATATTCAATTTAAATATGTTAAAAGAAAATTGAGAGCATCTCTTGATCATTTCACCGTCAGTGATTTTGGCGAGATTAATGATTTGCGGCTCCACTTGAACACCAGGTTTACCTATCACATGTCTCCAGGGAGCAGTCTGAATTTAATCAGCATGTATCGCTATCAATCTGATGTTTATCCCGATTACCTCTGGTTGAATTCATTTATTAAAGTGAATATGCACTATTTCAATTGGGCGCTTGAGGTCCAGGCGCAGGGTGAACCCGATACTGTATTTGATGACAATTTCTCCCTGTGGATGCGTTTTGTGAGGCAGCTATGATCAATCTAAAATTAATTCCAGTACTATGTTTAATCTCTGCCTCCCTTTCAGGGCAAGGGTTTGAGGATCTTGAGAATAAGAGCAAGATTGCAGACACTCCTCACAACCTGATGATGAATAAAGATGCGCTGAGTCTAGATAGCGTTCTCGTGGATTTTTCCCTTTGCCGCTCCTGCCATGTACCCAATAAAGCCACGGCAGTTGAACCTTTATGGTACCGTAAAATATCCATACCTAAATTTGATCTAAACAAGGAGCTGGATAGTGGTGACGGACATGTACACCCACTGGATCCAGGAAGTCGTAACTGTCTCTCCTGTCATGATGGTTCCATGGCTCGCAGTTTCCCACATCGTGGTGACCAGAAACATCCCCAGGTGAATATGACGGCTCCAGAAACACAGGCCCCTGCCAATTACAACATGCACCTTTTCAATTTCCCACCTTCAGGGAAAGAGATTAGCCGGCCTGATGAATCCTCGAAACTTTTACTCACCAGCCAAAACCAGGTGGGATGTATCACCTGTCATGATCCTCATAACAATGAGAAGGGTCATTTTTTGAGAGTTTCAAATCAGGGTTCAGCAATATGTATGGAATGCCATCACATGCAGAACTGGGAACTCTCCACACACGGGAATCCGCAGAATCCTCTTCACGCTGGTCTTGAGGAAGTAGCCTGTTTGCAGTGTCATGAGATACATACTCTACCCACCAAACCAAAGCTACTCAAAGCAGATGAAAATACACTGTGCCTGTCCTGCCATGATGGAGGAGTTGATGAGAGTACAGAAATTGCCAGTATAAAAAATCTGGAAGAAGTATTTGAAAAACCATTTACGCACCCGATCCGGATTAATCCCAATGTCACCAATGTTGGATATGATTCAGATACAGATTCTCCATGGAACTTTGGTCTGGCTGATGATCGCTTTGTACGCTGTGGCGATTGCCATAATCCACACGCTGTCACTGAAAAAAATATTTCACCGGTCCTGGATGGAAGTCTGGCCTTTGTTGAAGGTGTAGATGCCATTGGCTTCAAAAAAGACATGGTTGACTACGAGTACGAAGTCTGTTACAAATGTCATGGTCAAAATCAGAATGTAAATTCAGGTAATGATGTAGCACGGCTGCTAGGTGTTGGTAATCGAAGTTTCCATCCCATCGAAAACGTTGGAATGTCACAACGAGTTCCCAGTTTGAAGGACGGCTGGAGTGAACAGTCCCTGATTACCTGTTCTGATTGTCATGGCAACGATGACCCCTACGGTCCACAGGGTCCTCACGGCTCCAACTTGCCACATATTCTTAAGGCATCTTACAGTGATTTTCCCTATGCCAGCATAGATGAACAGGAATTATGTTTTAAATGTCATGACCAACGCAAGATTACTGGTAATGATGGTTTCAAGTTTCACAATCTGCACATAAACAGAGCAGGTTATAGTTGTTCCGCCTGTCATAACCCACATGGTAGCATTGATTCACCAGGATTGATTGACCTGAATCAGTCCCATATTAGCAGTATAAATGGTGAGAAGAAGGTTGAAGGTCTGGAGCCTGGACATGGAACCTGTACTCTGAAGTGTCATGATGCCAAACATTTGAGGGATGTCTATTAGAGTTGAATTAATAGATACATCTTTTAAGGGCCAGCCTCACTGTCATTTGTATTGAGAGTGGGGCTGTTTCATTTCTACTCCCCAGGAACGTAGTCTGGTCCTCGTTAGCCACTTGGGGTTGTTTACCTAAAAACAACTTTAGGTTTAGCCGTAACCAATCTAGGCGTCTCTAAAATCAGGTGTGTTGGTGCAGCGTCATCAACTATAAAAAACCCCTTATATTTCCAGATGTGACTACCCAAATATTCCACATAGAAATCTATTATATACTTACCGGGGTCTAAAGCAATTGAGGTGTTGGTATGCCAATTCAGCTCTTCATCATAGACGATTTCTCTGGTTAGCAATTCACGAATAGTGACTTGAGGACCATTTCGTATTAAAAGACTCCTTGGCTTGCTTGATTCAAAAATTAAGCCTGTCTCAAAATCTGGGTCCCATACAGTATTTCGTGGAGCTTTGTCTAGCATTATTGTTTTGGAAAGCAGGCATGCATTCAGGCTGACAATCATGATTATCTGCAGGAGAAGTAGGATTTTCCTAATCATTTATACCCTTGGGTGCCTAACGCTCTGCGCTTAAGCTGCCTCGCAAAGAAGCATAGCTTTGTATTATTTGTGTATCCTGCGACATCATTTTCCTTAAGCAATCCCTTCGAGTGGATCAGCTTGAAGCAGCATGTTAGGCTGGTATTTTACCAGTTCAGTTGTCGTTAGTGTACCTACGCAACTCGTTAAAAATATAAAGGCGCAATTCACGAAAAATGTAGCCCAAAGCCCATTTGTTAATCTACTTTAATGACTTCCCCGATACGGTTTGAAATTGCTTCAACACGCTGTTGCCAAAGTATTCCGAACTCTTTTTGTTGGGCGGATGTTGCGTTTTCTTGCAAAATTAGCTGCATTAACATAGATATTTTTGGATCGCCTGGAATTGAACTGGGGTCATAAAAAACGTCCACGGAATCATTACAATCTTTTCTGGTAAATTTAACATTTGATTTTATGGGTGCCTCAAATTGCATTAAATTTCTCCTATCATAATCACCAGCAATCCCTTTAAATCCTAGATTAACAGTGGCCCCGGTTATATTGGTTATCACATTGGCGATAACACCGGCCACACCTTCGTTTTCGTTTTGGGCAAATTCGACCATTATTTCACCCCGCTTTGCAATTTCATTCTTATAAAGCGCTTTTAATCCCTCTGAGGCCATTAAATAAGCTCCCAGCACGGTCGGACAAGAGTGTCCAGCACTTTTAACGATATCCAGATAAGTAAATTCTACATAACCATCTTCAAAAGTTCCTAAGAAATTGGAGAGATCATCTTGTAATTTTATGGTTTCGATTTTTTCAAAAAAAGTTGGATGTTTCATTAATTTATCCTCATCTGGAGTTGAAGTACAAGCCGGGTAGTGGGGTAAAATGCCACCCATCGAACTTTGTTTCAACACTATTTCTTACCCACCCGAAGGGTTGTTATGCAATTCCGCATAAACGTCTCGCGAATTATCTCTCAGCGAAGTAGGTGACTGTGACTCGAATTTAGCTTAATGAATTACTTAATCAAGGGCTCATGGATAATGAATCCAAGCCACGATTATAAAGAGAAACGCCCTTACTGAAGTCCCATTTCAGTAAGGGCGTTGATATTAAGATCAGATGGGTATCTGAATCAGTCTAAGATAAATCTATTTAACTTCTGGTGGATTGATATCCTGATCTGGTTCAGTACCACCATGCTCATGCTCGAACATTTGCCTGGGCATCTTACCTGTTAACCAACTCGTGTTCATGGGTGCCACACTGGGTCGAAAGACGGTGTTGTAAAGATGCCAGATGAGAATAGCCAGTGTAGCCAGCCAGGCTTCCCAGTAATGAAACACCAGGGCCACATCCAGAAACTCTTTGGAGAACATCTGGATAAAGTAGTTATCAAACCACAGGATAAGTCCAGTGGCGATCATGAGAATATTGCCCCAGACACCTGCCCAATATTCCAGTTTCTCTGCATAGGCAAACCTGCCAAATCGTGGTTCATGAGATCTGAAACCAAAGAAGTACAGCATCATTCCCCAGAATTCACTAAAATCTCTGAGTCCAGGGATCATATCCTTGACGAATTGTCTGCCTCGTTTCGTGAAGAGGAAGAGCAAGTGCCAGACAGAGGTAATAATCATAAAGACAGCCGCGTAGCGGTGTAGTATACCTCGGAACTCAAATCCACCTTCCCAACCAAAAAAGAACTCTGCAATCCAGGATTCATTGAAGCGTAATGCGAAGCCAGAGATCACCAGGGTGAAGAAGGAGAGCAAGAGAGCTGTATGTTGTACCACTTCCAATCCTCGCATACGTCGCACAGAAGGTTGGCTCATCTGGAGACGAACATGTTTGAGATAGTCCAGTAGCGTATGCAGGAACATACCACCGATAACCACACCGATTAGTATGATATAGATTTTTTCGATTAACACGGCCAGAGGGGCTCTTGGGTCTTCATTTCCCAGACCATGAATCGTTACAGCCGCGAGTTCATCACTCATACCAGGGTGACATTCACCGCATGTTGTGGCTAGATTTTTTGGATGAATAGATGAAGTTGAGTCAGTACTTGGTAAAATTCGGTGGGCCCCATGGCAGGATTCGCAGTTGGCCACGTGGATGTCACCGGCCATACTTTTCAATCCATGATAACTGTCAACATAGTTACTGACTTCACCTCGCTTGGTACCGAGTCGCTCATTAAGAATGGTTGATTCATGACAGGGCTCGCAGGTGGCTGAAGCTACCCTGAGTTTTGAAACCGGTGAGAGGGGATCATCTGGAGAAATAATGCCATGTTCCCCATGACAATCGGTACAGACCGGTGCATTTGCCATGCCTCTAGCAGCCATCTTACCGTGAATACCTTCCAAATAGTCCTTGGCTTCATCCTCATGACATTTCCCACAGGTTTCAGGAATATTGCGATGATAAATAGCCGATTCTGGATTTGTGGGCGGGTAAATCTCATGTGAGGTTCCCCCTGATGAATGGCAATCATCACAGGAAGCAGCTTTAGTATTTCCATCACCTGTCGCCTTGCCATGGACACTACTATTGTACATCTCTACTGGATGGTCAATCAGAATATCGTAGCGATTAACGAGATCAATATTCTCATGACAGTTACCACAGGTGTTTGCCAGATTGGAAGGATTAACCAGGGAATTTTTCATTGAGCTCGGTAAAATATTGTGATCACCATGGCAAGCTGAACAAGTTGGCATATCAAGACATTCGCCTTTTGCTGAACGCCCATGAGCCTGATATTCATCTGATGCATCCTCATGACAACCACGGCAACCCTCACAACCTGCTACAAAGTTTTCAGCCTCTTCAGTGTGTGGGCTGGTATCATGATAAATGTGACAATCAAGGCACTCCATCCCTTCATGGATGGATCCATCCAGATCGTCCTGGATGATGGTTTCCATGTCGCTGGTTTCATGACAGTCAATGCATTCATCACTATCAATGGGTTCATAATCATCATCCTGCCCAAGAGCGGGAATCACCAGTAGTAATGCAAGGAGAATGAGGATGGAAGGATAGCTTTTAGTAAGTCGCATAAGGTTTATAACCCTCTCAAGGTAGGTCATTAGGAATTATTTCAGTTGGATTCTTTCACCGGGAAGATCCGTTGGA
>JABIFG010000279.1 GCA_018650795.1 Fidelibacterota bacterium | reverse complement strand
TTACATCCAGGATCTGGATTATTCTTATTCAGGTGCTGCCATTCTTCTTGATGGCGCAATAACAGATGCCAACTATACCGTTGAAGCCGATGTATATGTCTATGAAAATGCCACCACATCAGCCTATACTGGTTTGGTTGCTTATGCCGATTCTTCACGTCAAGGCCCCCATTCATACGGTTACTATGTTAAGCTTGTGGCTGACTTTGATGGTGACAATCGTTTCCGTCTGTATAACAATCAGCTCAACTTTTCAACCTTCAGCTACACCTTCAGCAATTCAATTGATGCCTCTGGCGTTGATAAGACAGAAGGCTGGCACCACATGAAGGTTGTTGTCAACACCAACTCCACTGATAACAGTGTTTCATACCAGTGTTTCTATGATGAAGTCGATCTTGGCACCTATGTGGATGACACTGATCTCCATACCTATACAGGACACCCTGGTGTCTTCGCTTTCCAACAGGATGGTATTGATGGATTAGCCGGTTATTTTGATAACTACACTGTAACAGCAAACGGAACCACTTCAATTGATAATCAATTCAAGTCCCGTCCAGTCAGCATGACCATGCATCAGAATTTCCCCAATCCCTTCAATCCATCGACAACCATTTCTTTTGAGATGCATGCTGCCGGAGAAGCCTCACTGATGATTTATAATATCAAGGGTGAAACCGTCACGACTTTAGCTCAGGGAAATATCCAACCTGGAAATTATCAGGTGACCTGGGATGGCAGAGACAGTAAAGGGCAGATTGTTGCTACTGGAAATTACATTGCTGTATTAAACAATGGTAATGAGCAGGTCAGCCGCAACATGCTTATGCTCAAATAAATCAAAACAGAACAGGCCGCCCCGCTCCGGGGCGGCCTGAATTAATAACTATGAAAATATTCCCTCGCTTGCTTCGACTTCATCTGGTTTTTCTGTGTCTACATCAGCTCGTTTTTGCAGGTGTCGGTGGAAAGATTGCCGGAACGGTAACATCTGAAGATCAGGGCGCCATGGTGGGCGTGAATGTGGTTATCGACGGAACCCATATGGGTACAGCCACTGATGAGAACGGTGAGTTCTTTATTCTGAACGTACCCCCAGGAAACTATACGGTCAGGTTTATGATGATCGGTTATAAAATTGCTGTATATCAAGATGTCCAGATCGTCTCAGATTTTACGACCAACTTGAATGCAGCTCTTGAAATCGCCACTCTGGATGCACGTGAAGAAGTCTATGTTGTAGCCACAAGACCCCTGATTCAAAGAGATGCTACGGCCACAATTCGTGTCATTAGCGCTGACGATATCATCGCCATGCCCGTGGACAACATCAAAGATATTCTGGCCACACAGGCCGGCTTTACTACAGACGAAGATGGGGGAATCCACGTACGTGGAGGTCGGACCAAGGAAATCTTATATATGATTGATGGCGTCATTGTTCGCGATCCCATGGAGGGAGATTTCAGTGGGACAGTGAACCAGGATGCCATTCAGGAAATGACCGTCATTAGCGGAACCTTTAATGCCGAATATGGTCAGGCCATGTCGTCAGTGGTGAACATTGTCACCAAAGAGGGTGGCGAAAAATTCCACGGCCGCATTGAATACACATCAGACCAAATGAATGACTACAAGTATCATGAGCAGGGTGCCTTTGAATACCTGGACACCAGCTATGCCGATGAAGATACAGCTTTCAATTATGTTGATTTACGTGATGGTCTGTTTGACTATTACAATAATGCTCCAGATGATTTTTACCCTAAAGCCATGGTACCCTTGGTTGGAATGCCCCTGAGCGGACAGCTCAGCATTAGTCTCGGTGGTCCCTTGCCAGGCAAAACCAATTACTATTTGTCTGGTCTCTTTGCATCAGAGGAAAGTCCGTTGCCCCATGGGAGTGATATCAGTCAGGATATCCAGTTACGCCTCAGTCATAGACTTACGGATCAGATAAAACTGGGAGCCCACCTGAATAGTTCAAGTCGATTATATCAGAACTACTCACACCGCTGGAAATATCTCCCCGAGAGCAATGCCCATACCTACAAAGGGAATGACAGGGTCTCTGTCAACCTGACTCACACCCTTTCCGAAGCCTGGTATTACAATCTCCACCTGTCCAGCCAGACGGTTGGAACAAAAATCGGTGTAGCCAACCAAAACCCTGAGGATTATGAGCGCCCTCTGACTGATGCATCAGTCTACTTTTATGCTTCTGGAAACCAGGGGATTTACACCAACAATTTGAGTCACACCAAAAGCCTGAATTTTAATACTACCTATGCCACAGGTGACCACCTCTTAAAAAGTGGATTTAACTATTCTGCCCACCAGCTCGACATATATACTGAAGAAGACCCCTGGTTGGGTGGCACCAACTTTAAAGACGATACAACCTACACCCCCTCGGAGATGTCTTTTTATCTCCAGGATAAAATTGAATATGATTACCTCATCCTCAATCTCGGACTACGCTTTGATCGTATCGATCCCCGGATTGGTATGTGGGAAGACATCACCCGTTTTGCCCTTTGGGATTCCAGTTTGCAGAATTGGGTTTCAGCACCTGTTATCGATGCGCCCCTTGAGAGCAAGTGGAGCCCCAGGATTGGGCTGGCTTACCCCGTGACGGAAAACACCGTCTTTCATTTTTCATATGGTCACTTTTTCCAAAGTCCTGACTTCAAAGCCATGACTTATAATGCCGATAAGGATATCTCCGCGGCACTACCCCTCGTGGGAAATGCTGGTGTCAAACCCCAAAAAACGGTGGCTTTTGAGGTCGGTGTCAAACACGCCCTTTCGCCTGCATCAAAACTGACTGCCACAGTCTGGTCAAAAGACATTAGAGATCTCCTGTCCACACAATCCTATCGCATTATCTCCATACCAGTGGTGGTTTATACCAACTCAGATTACGCCAGTGTGAAGGGTGTGGATTTTAGTCTGGACCGGCAAATTAGCGGAAACTTCAGCGCTCACATGAGCTATACACTTTCCGTGGCCCGCGGGAATAATTCGACCCCGATCGCCGGGTACTTTTCAGCCTATGAAAACGAAGAGATTCCCCACAAAGAATACTATCTGGATTTTGATCAACGTCATGATCTTTCTTTGAATCTGTCCTTTAGGGGCGGCCCAAAAAGTGGCAATGTCTTTATGGGGCTGCGACCCCTCGCCAATGTCAATGCAAACCTGCTTTTGAATGTGGCCAGTGGCTTACCTTACACGCCCTATGTGGATCCTACCATACAGGTTGAAGTCAACTCAGCGCGTAAACCCTGGATATACAGTCTGGATCTGCGCTTGAAACGGCAGTTCAGTCTCGGTAGTCTAAAACCAGCGCTCTTTTTTGAAATAATGAACCTTACTAATCATGAAAATGTGTTGGCCGTGAACAGTAGGACCGGAAAACCTTTTGACCAGGGTAGCTCCGGGTTGGTTGGGGGAGGCGATGACAGTAATTTAAATCCAGCTAAACTGGGTCGTGGCCGATCCATAAAAGCTGGCTTTAGCGTGGGGTGGTAATGCAAAAGATGATTTTCATAACACTCGGTCTCGGGCTGTTCATAATTTCAGCACAAGCCCAGGACTGTGCTTCGTGTCACCGCTCCAACGACTATTCAACGTTGGAAAAATCAGCTGGCATCTTCCAAAAAGCGGTTGGCGTTATGGATAAAGGTCAGGTGCAAATAAATACAGGGAATTTTGGTACCCTGTCCAGCTTCCATGTTTATTTCACAAATGCCGTCCATTGGCCAGCCTCGGCTGCCTATGAGCGTCAGTATTCCTTTGGCCTGGGCTTTATGGTCGGTGTCAACGAGGATAATGTGATTGAGACAGAAACCCAAAGCCAATCAAAAATTTTGGACTGGCTACCTCCGGATGATGCCAGAGGTGTTGAGTTTTCAGGTGAGGTCGTCGCCGAATCTGACGATACGCCTTTTATGGCCAGTAGTGATCTCACCCAGACTTGGCCAGACCTGGGCTGGCCAGGATATTTCAGGGTAGACGTGAACAGTTTGACCGAAACTCAACTGGATGATCACCCCAATGCCCTAAGTCTTCCAGATGCCCCCAGTCAGTTCAGCTCGGATCGCGATCTTTTTGCCACTTATAACGACGCCCAGAATCCCCGGGGCAGCCACGGCATCACTGTTGAACAAACCGGTCATTCCTATGGGCGTAATTATGCCGAGGATCTCGTATTCTGGGATTTGAAAATTTTCAATGATGGTGGCGAGGATCTGGACAGTATCTATATTGGACTATACGCAAAATTTCGACCAGATTTCGACAACCATGATTACCTGAACTTTGTCGATAGCGACAATGATGGCATCAAGGATTTGGTATATGTCTATGATTTAAATAATACCCCTGATGGTGCCTGGACTGGCACCAATGACCCACTTGGCATGGTTGGTATCAGGGTCTTTGACACACCGGGTCAAATCGGGATTACAGATTTTCATCACTTTTCCAGAGAAGCCTCACCTGCCACGGACCAGGAAATGTGGGCGCTCATGAGCAGCAAGCAGAACTCAGAACACCTTGTGGATTCTTCGTATTATTTTCACGGTAGTAATTCACGGATTGATGACACAGGCCAGGATGCTGCGACCGTGGAAGCCTACTATCCTCCTTTTTCAGACGCCGGTGAACCACCCCGGATTGGAAATGGTATTAACTATGTGATTTCCTGTGGTCCGTTTGATTTAAAAGCCGACTCAATGACCACATTGTCGTTTGGTCTTATCATGGGTGACGCCGGGGATATTCCTTATAGTCCAGACACCACTGATCTTATGGTAAATGTCCGCACAGCCCAGGACATGTATCGACTTTATTTCCAGGGTTCTGGACCTCCCGATCCACCTGAAGTACATGCAGTTCCAGGAGATGGACAGGTCTCCCTCTATTGGGATGCCAGCGCCGAAAATTCACGTGATGCCTGGACAGGTGATCAGGATTTTGAAGGTTATCGTATCTATCGTAGCTCTGATGCTGGACTTACCTGGGGCCGACCCATCACCGATTCCTATGGTAACGCAGTTGGATATGATCCTATCGCCCAATTTGACTATAGCGAAGAAGAAGATATTGAACGCTATGGCGTCAATGTCTCTGGTCCAGATCCAGCCTTTCCCCAGAACTTGGGTGACAATACCGGTTTATTCCACACCTTTACGGACTCCAATCTGGTGAACGGGGTTGAATACTGGTATAGTGTTTCAGCCTACGATAGGGGCAATCAAGATGATCTGGCTAATCCAACCCCATCCTATATGAACGCCCAGGGACAATCCTGGCATGAAAACCATACTGTCCGAGTGACTCCAGGCAAAACTGCCAATGACCTAAGCTATGGTGGTCTTGAAGCGCTAGGCGGGGTTTGCCAGGGAATTGTTACCATAGAGGTGGAAGACCCTGAGGCATTAAAAAACCTGAATTATTTAATTACCTTTGACAATGTAACTGTCGACATTGACGGTGAATCAGCAGATGGTAAGGCAGCCTCTGTACTGAATGAGCTCACCGGTGATACCCTGATCAATCAACAATTTATTGTTGAGGGCAGTGATGAAAACACCATCTCACTGGACGGCTTATTGATCTATCTGGAAGGTCCTGCCTCAGGGGTTGAAACTCTGGGTTGGACCAAGGTTGAAGTTGACACCTGTACCTTCGACTGGCGCATTGAGAGTAAATACCCCAATCTGGTTCCTTCGGGACAGGCTGTTGGTGATGTGGTTGAAACTTTTGACGATTGGCGTCTCATTGTTGACTATGAGACGGGTGTAGATGCTCTCTGGCTAGATGCCTTTTCAGGTGACTATAGTAGTCAAACCCAACATCTCCCACTACGAGTTGAAGTGGTCACAGATCCGAATAACCCCATCGATGTCACAGAGTATTTGATTTTGGCCGAATTTAACCATGGAATGCCAGCTGAATTTCGACCCATGTATTATAGCCCTACAGGGTGGGATCTGGTTCCCGGTGGTCTGGGGTGGTTGTCTGGATCAGGTGGCTGGTACGAGAAACATGTCGATATGCTCATTCTGGAGAAAATAGATGTCGATCTAGTTACTGGAGATACAATACCTAACTACCTGTACCTCCTGACCAACAATAAGCCAGACACTTCAATAAATAAGGACAACCAGGTTGAAATCATTCAAGCAGTTGCCCCTACCCAGGGAGATGAATTCACAATACTCACCTATAAACCCTTTCGCCCAGGAATCACCTATCACTTTAATCCCCTGGACAAGACGGTTACTGGTAATGGAGAGTCAGAAAATCCCCTCGATGATGTCTATGTAGTACCGGATCCATACATTGTGACCAATGCCTGGGAAACCAGCGAGTTCGGCAAAAAACTCATGTTTACCAATCTGCCCTCAAGCTGTACGATTAAGATATATACCATCCTAGGTGAGCTTGTAGATACCGTGGAGCATGGCGGTGACACACAGACCAGTTCCGGTTTCGCTTTCTGGAATATGCGCACCCGCAACGATCAATTTATTGCCCCCGGTGTATACCTCTATCACGCTGAAACGCCAGATGGTCATGAGACTGCAGGAAGATTTCTGGTGATCAAATGAGACGATTACTGCTGCTCATTTCGATGATATCGCTGGTCTATGCCGAGTTTGATAAAGTTGCTACCACAGCAGCGCCCTTTTTGAAAATGGGTGTTGGCGGGCGTGCCACAGCCATGGGCGGTGGCTTTGTGGCGCTATCCGATGATGGTAGCTCTCTTTTCTGGAATCCAGCGGGCATGCTAGGTGTTCAAAGCTTGACGGTCTCAGCCAGCCATAATGATTGGCTCATGGACATTTCAAATGATTATGTCAGCCTCATCTTACCTGGACGTACAAATGAAAGAATCGGCCTTTCGGTCTCAGCGTTGACCATGGGTGAACAACCCGTCCGTACGCTTGAAAATCCAGAGGGTACCGGTTTAGTCTATAACGTCATGGATCTGGCTATCAGCGCTGCGTATGCCCGCCAGGTGACGGATCGACTGTCCATGGGTCTCACAGGAAAATTTATTCAGCTGAATGCTTACAATGAGAGCGCCTCAACCATGGCAATTGATGTGGGTTCCATCCTTAGAACCGATTTTTATGGTCTCAAGATCGGAATGACCCTCTCCAACTTTGGTGGTGATTTTCAGTATAGCGGACGTGATTTGATCTTGAAGGCCGACACAGATGAAGATATCAATGGCAACTATAGCTCTGATGTAGATCTTAGAACTGAGCCCTGGCCTTTACCGCTCATGATTCGCATTGGCGTCAGCATGGATATCATTGGTACTGGGGATGTATTACTTCCCAGCAGGTTTAGTCGTCTGACTCTAGCTCTGGATGCCGAGCATCCCAACGATGGTCCCGAGCATCTCAATCTGGGTGCAGAGTATGCCGTGAAGGAGATGGTTTATTTCCGGGCTGGTTATCGCCATAACTATGACCTGGAAACCTTCACCATGGGAACTGGTATTCGACTTGACTTGAAAGGCCTGGGGAAGGTCAAAATTGACTATGCTGTCAAACCCATGGAAGTATTTGGCAATACTTCGATCTTTTCTGTAGAATTCTCTAAATAGATTTTTAATAACACCCGACTTAAGTCGGGTGTTAATTGACATATTGGGCTACTTAACCCCACGATAAATAGCAGTCATTCCAAAAGTAAGATCCCGGTGATTTACATACTGGAAACCTTCACTGGACAGAAGGTCTTTAAAATCAGTACGATCCGGGAAATGTCTGACTGACTCTGGCAGATAGGTATAAGCAGATTTACTGGACATCATCCCTGCCAGCTTTGGCAGGATATGATCAAAATAAAAACGATAGAGACGACCAAAAAACCAACCTTGCGGTTCTGAAAACTCGAGTATAGACAGCCGGCCACCGGGTTTTAAAACACGGTAAAATTCATTGAGTGCTGCTGAAATGGTTCCCACGTTGCGGATACCATAGCTGATGCTGAGCGCATCAAAAACATTGTCCTGGAAGGGCAGGTGTTCAGCATCTCCCTGAACCACTTCAAATTTCTGGGACAAGCCTCTTTTATCGATCTTCCTTTTGGCCAACTTCAGCATGTTGAAAGAGAAATCCAGGCCGACAACTTCGATGTTGGCAACTTTTAAGGCCTCAAAACCCTGGTCTCCTGTGCCGGTGGCTACATCCAGGAGTATATGCCCATCTTTCAGCTCAAGAGCCTTGACGGACTGTTTTCGCCAATACAGATCAATGCCCAGACTCAGGAAATGATTTAAGAAATCATAGCGACTGGCAATCCCATCAAACATGGACTGCACCTGAGTTTTTTTCTCATCACCACTATGTAAAAATTCTGAATCGGACATGTCGACCTTTCTTTGCTAATCGCCACACAATCTTTAGTGATTATTCCCTGTTTCCAAGCAAATAAGCCTGTGGAGATTCTGCTATCTGTGATATTCAATGTGAGGGTTGTGACAACACCCAACTTAAGGCGGGTGTTATTTAGAAGGACAGCTCAATGACCATCCTCTACCTCCTTTCATATCGACCATAACAGGCTAAATTAAAAAAGCTCTGATGGTTCAGTTTCTGGCAAAAAGGAGATGCATTATGAAACATATAATTGGTGCCTTAATAATGTTTAGCCTGGTTCTAGCCGGCAACCCGTCAGGTAAAAACATTACATACAAAATCGATGGGGATAAATATGAAGGCTACTATATAAGCCCATCTCTTGAGGCACCCCTCGTTCTCCTTGTCCATGACTGGGATGGTCTCACAGGGTATGAAATTAAACGTGCCGGAATGCTTGCAGATCTTGGATATGCTGTTTTTGCGGCCGACCTATATGGTGCAGGCATTCGCCCCACAGAATTCAAGGACAAACATGCCAGGGCGACTGAGTTGTATCAAGACAGGGGCAAAATGCGAACCCGTTTACGCGGTGCTTTAATGGCAGCCAAAAAACAAAAAGCCAACGTAGACAATGCAGTGGCTATTGGTTACTGTTTTGGTGGATCTGCCATTCTTGAATATGCACGAGCTGGAGCAAGCCTGAAGGGCTTCGTTGCTTTTCATGGTGGCCTGGATACGCCGGAGGGTGAAGATTACTCCCAGACCAAGGGAGAAATTCTGGTACTCCATGGATCCGCTGATGCCTCGGTGAGCATGGAAGACTTTGCTAATCTCGCCGTGGAACTTGAAACTCATAAAGTGCCACATGAAATGATCTCCTATAGTGGCGCACCCCATGCTTTTACTGTTTTTGGCTCTGATCGTTATCGAGCTGATGCAGATAAGAAATCATGGAATCGATTCACCCGCTTCCTCACAGAGGTTTTAGACTAAGGACTCGCAAATCAATAATCTCAAGATCAAGCAGTCGCAGTTTAACGCAGCCATGGAGTTGTATCATTCCAATAAGATTTACACCTCTTTTAGCAGGCTGGTCGCTACTCTGAATGTCTCTTTGCAGGTTGTACTCATTTATTTCATCTGGGATGTCCATTTAAGCCTCGCCGGACAGATGGCGGCATTTATTCTGGCCTTCATTCTTACGGATTTTCTCAATGGTTTGGTCCACATGATCATGGACCATAAAGAGAGCTACGATTCTTTCTACGGACCCCTCGTGGCCAACTTTCATCTCCACCACCAGACCCCCAAATACACAAAGCGCCCGCTTCCAGTCGTGTATTTTAACGAAACCGGCGCAAAGATTTGGCTGGTACCCTTTCTCATAGTAATTTTGTCCTTATTGATGAATAAAAGCGTCCCCCCGTTTTTTCTCCACACCATGGTTTACATCGGTATCCTATCTTCCGTAGCTGAAGTATCTCACTACTTGTGCCACACCTCTGACTCCAAGACAGCTCACTTTCTTGCGCGTATTGGTATCCTCCTCTCAAGGGTGCACCACGCCCCTCATCACGAGGCAGATAACATGAATTATGCCTTCCTAAACGGAATGAGTGATCCCCTGATTAACCTCATAGCCAGAACCTTTTTTAAAGGATACAAAACCACCACGGATCAACACTTTGTCAATTATGCCAGTGGAGCTGGAGCTGATCAGCGCTAATCGAGGGGAAGAAATGGCAAAACCAAAAATCACATGGAAAATTCAGAGCTGGGGACTTTATACGGCCTGGGATCGCCAAGCTAGGGTATTGCCTGAAATCCAGGAGTTTACGGACAAGATACCGGCTCTTCCCGGCGTGGAATTTGGATACATCCTTCAGATCAAAA
Organism: Fidelibacterota bacterium; assembly: GCA_018650795.1. GTDB lineage: Bacteria > Fidelibacterota > UBA8477 > UBA8477 > JABMPR01 > JABMPR01. The sequence goes on along the minus strand of JABIFG010000279.1, from coordinate 40,327 downwards.
AAGCTCGGGGCAAACAGATCCATTTCACCATAGAGCATCCGCCTTTTCTGGATAAGGATGATCAACCCACCCCACCCTTCACTGGAGAGGTCTACGTCCGCAGCAACGATTGGCAGTTCTTTCTGGGCGATACCATTTGGGAACCCGTTGAGGATAAGTGCGGTCCCTGGCGTCTCATTGTAGCGTTGGAAGGTGAGGTCATGGCGGACAAAACCTTTCTGATTGTGGAAGAGAGTTGAGCATGGCTCGAGGCAAAAAACAAACCAAGGGCTCATCAGGGTTTAATCAAAAAAGCACCGATAGCTTCCTGGTCAAAAACAGTTGTAAGCCTGATGTGAAAACCACCTTGACTGGATTACAAATACTAGAAATCGACGTGGTCTCAGACGAAGTCCCAACACCTGAAAGCTCTGTGGAGGTTCACCAGCGTATTAGCCTCATTGATGGCACCATTCTCGATGACACATATAAAACCGGTGAGACAGACCACTTTTCCCTTGAAGAAGCCATACCTGGATATCGCGAGGGTCTGCTCCTCACGGGTGTCGGTGGGCGTAGTAGGTTTTTTGTCCCTCCAGGATTGGCCTGGGGCAAGCAGGGTAGTGGTAAACGTATTGGTCCCAATGCTGTGTTGATCATCGATGTGAGACTCATTCAAATTTTATAAACCCAAAGATTCACCTAATTGCTTGGTTGAATGAAGCCGAGGATTATTTTTCAGAACAAATCAGGAGTTTTTCAGACGGAAGGGAACAGCCCCAGTGAATCTGGTAAACAAAGAGTATCATAAAAGAGCCAAAGTCTTGCTGGAAAACTGGCAGGACAGCGGTGTTTTGTCATCAAAAATTGAAGCAGCTCCAGATGTAAACTGGTCCAGCATAGTGGAGCTTAGCCTGCTAGCGCCAGAGGCTTCTATTTCTGAAATTAATAAAATGTGCAAGACTGCCAGTAAATACTCTCTGTCCAGTATTTGTGTAAATCCAGCCCATGTCCAGCGTTGTGTTCAGGTTCTGGGTGATGATCTCCCAGTCGGAACGGTTATCGGCTTTCCCCTGGGGTCCAATCATCACCAGATCAAGGTGGCTGAGGCTGAGCTGGCTGTTGCCCACGGCGCTAAGAAGCTCAACATGGTCATCAATATAGGCTTGCTTAAGACTTCCAACTTCCAGGAAGTTTTCGAAGAGATCCGATCTGTGCGTTATGCCTGTCCAGAGGCTGACCTCACGGTAATTCTGGAAACGGGATTACTGGAACCCCTGCAAATAATTATTGCCTGTATGCTATGTCGCGAAGCCGGTGTCGATGATGTTATGACCTCAACGGGATTCTCCCAGAAGGGCGCAACACCAGAGGGTGTGTCGCTCATGCGGTCTGTGTTGGGTGATGATCTCGGTGTGGTAGCCTCGGGCGGGATCAAAAATCGCGAAAATATCACCAGGTTACTAAGTGCCGGAGCAACCAGGCTGAGTCTGCCATTTTATCAAACAGACGAGTCTATATATGGTCTGTTTAACCATTCTGACCGGCCAGTCGATGAGTAAAATACAACGAATCTGCATTTTTTGCGGTTCCAGCCCAGGATCACATCCAGACTATCTTCTGGCAGCTAAAGATCTGGGGGAGGTTCTGGTGGAGCATGGGATTGGACTGGTTTATGGCGGAGCCAATGTGGGCACCATGGGCAAAATCGCCAGCACGGTACTTGAGGCTGGTGGCGAGGTGATTGGCGTCATCCCAGAAGGCTTGGTGAAAAAGGAAGTCGCCTACAAAGAGTTGCAGGATCTGCGTGTGGTTCAAACCATGCATGAGCGTAAATCTTTGATGAATGAGCTGTCGGATGGCTTTATATCATTACCTGGAGGTTTAGGAACCTTTGAAGAATTTTTTGAAGCTTTGGCCTGGGGACAGTTGGGACTTCACAAAAAACCATCGGGGATTTTGAATATCAGAAATTTTTATGGGAAGCTCATGGACTTTTTAGACCATGCCGTCGCGGAATCATTTATGCAGCAGGAACACCGGGATATGTTACTGGTCCATGAAGACCCAGCAAGTCTCCTCGATCTGTTTAAAAGTTATGATCCCCCTCAAGCCGATAAAGCAGACTGGATAAAGCAAAGACATAGCGAAGCCCAAAAGGAATCAATATGACACAGCAATTTGGATTTATTTTTGTAAAATCACTGTTTGTGCCAGAGGGTAAAGCCTTTGAAGCAAGCATGGGAAAATATATCAGGGCTTTGCAGCAAATAGGTGGTGAGGAATGGACCACTGCGACGCAAAATGATTCTATACCCATTATATACTTCATAACCACAGGGGGAACCGAACAGGAACTTTTAGACATTCGTGAGCTGCGTAACAAGACAGTGGGAGATGAGCCGGTGCTTATCGTAGCCCACCCGGCCCATAACTCGCTCCCCGCTTCCCTGGAAGTATTGGCGCGCCTCCAGCAAGAAGGGGCTCTGGGCCAGGTCTTATATCTCAACAGCTCAAGTGATGCCGTAGGACTCCTGAAAATTCAAGAAGTACTGATCGACTTCAAGGTATCTTCCGATTTAAAGCGAACACGGATTGGGTTGATCGGCACACCTTCCGATTGGCTGGTGGCTAGCAGTCCAGACCATTCAACCATAAAAGAGACCTGGGGTCCAGACATTGTCCCCGTATCCCTGGATGAGATCAACAGGTTGATACCGGAAGTCGCCCAGGAAGCTATTCCGACCATCAGAGAGTCTCTGGTGGAAGGAGCTACCGAGGTCCGGGAGCCTTCTCAAACGGACCTTGATAATGTCGTACGTGTCTATCTCGCTCTGAAAACAATTATCGAGAAATATGAGCTTGATGCGCTTACCGTCCGCTGTTTTGATCTGGTGTTAGGCTTGGAGACTACGGGCTGCTTCGGTTTATCCCAACTTACAGATGAAGGCATTATTGCTGGATGTGAAGGGGATTTGGTGAGCACCATGGGATTACTGTGGGTCAAAAAACTCCTGGGACAGACACCCTGGATGGCAAACCCAGCACAGCTGGATGAGGTCAACAACAAATTATGGTTGGCACACTGTACGGTACCGAGGGGGATTGTTCAAGACTATGGGTTACGGTCCCATTTCGAGTCGGGTTTGGGAGTTGGCATACAGGGAACTCTATCAAAAGGACCCGTGACACTGCTTCGTATCGGTGGAAAAAAGATGAAGCAACTCTGGTTGGCGGAAGGTGAGATCATTCAGTCTGGTAAGGCCGAAGACCTGTGTCGCACACAGGCCGAGATCAGTTTGTCAGCAGGAAAAATCAGCGATTTACTGGAAACACCCCTGGGAAACCACCTCGTTATGGTGCAAGGCCATCACCTCAAACGCCTCGAGGGCTGGTGGAAACAAATAATTGCATGAAGACATTGCCTTAAGTAAGATTATAGTTTCAAGGGCAAGGAGATTTTATGGATAACATCAGTTCCAGGCTCGATATCACACGGCGTGAGTGGATAAAAATGCGCCCCAATCTCAGCATACTAAAAACGTTGGCTAATTATCCTGAATCTTAGACATCAGAAAGATAATTGCCCTTAATCGTAAAATGAATAACAGGTACCCAATGAAACCTCTTCGATTGTCAAATACGGCTTTTCTCTTGCTGTTGATTTGTCTGGTCTTGATGACTGGCTGTGCAAAAAAAGAAATTGAATCTGCTAGCCCTAAAAAGCAACAAGTTGCCTTAATAATGAAATCTTTGGCCAACGAATTCTTCAAAACTATGGAGGATGGGGCCAAAGCGCATCACCAAAACAACGTTGATACATATGACCTGGACTGCAACGGGATTAAGGATGAGCAGGATGTAAATCGTCAGATCGAGATAGTGAACCAGATGATTGCTAAAAAGGTCGATGCCATCGTGATTGCTCCAGCTGACTCCCGGGCACTGATCCCCGTCTGCAAAAAAGCCATATCCAAAGGCATAGTGGTGATCAATATTGACAACAAATTTGACCGGGACGTGCTAGAGCAGGAAGGCGTCCAGATCAGTTTTGTTGGACCCAATAACCGCAAGGGAGCTAGACTTGCAGGTGATTATCTCGCAAGTCAATTGAATCAAGGTGATAAGGTCGCCATCCTTGAGGGTCGCCCCGGAGCCTTTAATGGAAATCAGCGAAAGCTGGGATTTGAAGATGCCATGGGGGCTGCCGAAATTGAAGTGGTTACTTCCCAGTCCGCCTACTGGGAGCAAAAAAACGCCTACGATATAGCAACACAAATCTACACAAAATTTGGCAATGAATTGAAAGCCTTACTTTGTGCAAATGATAATATGGCTCTAGGTGCAGTACAGGCATTGAGGGGCAAAGGTATCCAAATAGTGGGTTTTGATAATATCAGTGCCATTCAAACCCTCATAAAGGAAGGTAAAGTCTTGTGCACAGTGGATCAACATGCTGATAAAATTGCCGTTAATGGAATTGAATACGCCCTTGAGATTTTAAAAACAGGGGTGAAGCCGGATGATCGAGAAACTATGGTCAATTTGGTTACTGCAGGTGACCTGAAGTAGTGATACCCACCCCTAGAAACGTATTGCAACTCCTTGATATTGAGAAATCCTACCCCGGTGTAAAAGCTCTGGATAAGATCAACCTCGATTTTAAGAGTGGTGAAGTTCACGCTCTTGTAGGAGAAAACGGAGCAGGAAAAAGCACACTTGCAAGAATTATCGCCGGCCTGGAACAACAAGATGTCGGCAGAATGATTTTCAAAGGTCGAGATTATTCACCGCGGGATAAAAGAACTTCCGAGAAACAGGGAATTCGCATTGTTATGCAGGAATTAAGCCTGATCTCAACTCTTAGCGTTGCCGAAAACATTTTTTTTAACCGCTTACCTACTCGTCTGGGACTTATTGATCGCAAACAATTGGCAGATGATACAGCCGCCATTATCTCTAAAGTTGGACTTAAACAGCTTCATGCCGATAGCCCAGTTGGTTCTCTAGGTGTGGGGCAGCAACAAATGGTTGAAATTGCTGCCGGACTATCTGAGAGTTGTAAACTGCTCATTCTAGACGAACCAACAGCCGCCTTAACCGATTCTGAGATTGAGCATTTATTTAAGCAGATCCAACAGCTCAAACAAAAGGAAGTCTGTATCATCTATATTTCCCACCGTATGGAGGAGATCAAAAAAATCTCGGATCGGGTTACTATTTTACGCGATGGTGCGATAAGGGGCACCAGAGAAGCAGTAGAATTTGATATGAAGGAAATGATACGACTTATGGTTGGAAGGACTCTTGGTGATGTTCATCCTCCAGAAATACGACCACAATGTGAGCTGGCGCTTCAGGCAAAAAACCTGGGCCGGAAGGGTGTTCTCCATGATGTAAGTTTTGATCTATTTCAAGGTGAGATTCTGGGTTTTTCCGGAATGATGGGCTCAGGACGCAGCGAACTAATGCGCCTCCTCTTTGGCGCTGATCAAAAAGATTCAGGAGAAATATATCTAAGGGGTTCAAACACACCTCGCAGAATCCATTCACCTAAAGATGCGGTAAACGCTGGCCTGGCTATGCTTACAGAGGATCGCAAAGCACAGGGTTTGCTCCTACCCCTCTCCATTGCTGCTAATATATCCCTGGCCAAAATGGACGCAGTCAGCAGCAGAGGGTGGCTACACCCATCAAAAGAAGAGTCAGTGTCGAAACGTTATATAAAACAACTTTCAATCAGGTGTCATTCAGTCGATCAGAGGGTAAAAACCCTCAGTGGAGGCAATCAGCAAAAGGTGGTCATGGCGAAATGGCTCTATACGGAACCAGAAATATTGATTTTCGATGAACCCACTCGCGGGATTGATGTTGGTGCTAAATTCGAAATTTATAATTTACTCAAGAATTTAGCCAGAGAAGGACGTGCGATTATTGTGGTTTCTTCCGACATGCTTGAGCTATTTGCTATTTCTGATCGCATTGCGGTAATGTCCAACGGCGCCCTTGCTAACATATTTACTCGAGGAGATTGGAGCGAAGACAAAATCATGCAGGCTGCGCTTTCAAATTACATGGCTGGTAAGGCAGGTTAAGCTATGAATAGTCCCGACACGGCTTCTCAAATATCTTTGAAAAAAGCGGGCTCCTTTGCTTCTGATTATCTGGGATTGCTTGGGGTATTACTGATTGAAGTTCTCATTTTTGGCTTATGGGAAACCACATTTTTCTCCAGCGGAACCTTCTATGCCATTGCTGCTGATATTCCCGACACGGCCATCGTAGCAGTAGGCATGACCTTCATGCTTATCATCGCCGGCATCGATTTGTCTGTTGGATCGGTTCTGGCGCTTTCTCAGGCTGTCTTAGGATACTGCATGATTGAAATGAATTGGCCACTGACCCTGGCCATCCCAGCCTGTCTGGGTATTGGAGTCCTCTGTGGAGTACTAAGTGGTGTGGTCAGTGTCCGTTGGGCTTTGCCTTCCTTTATCGTTACTCTGGGAATGTTGGAAATTGCCAGAGGTGCCACCTATTTTGTCACTCAATCCCGGACAATTTATATAGGGGAAAGCATTGGTCGTATTTCCAACACAATTCCCCATATGGGCGAATTCACATGGCCTGTTTTGATCTGCATCATTATGGTTGTGGCCGGACAACTCATTCTGACCCGGACCGTCTTTGGACGATATATGGTTGCCATTGGTACCAATGAAGAGGCAGTAAGACTCTCGGGTATCAATCCTGCCCCGGTCAAGTTTGCTGTGTTTGTCATCTGCGGTTTCAGCAGTGCCCTGGCTGGAATGATCCAGGCCTCAAAGATGTCATCCGCCAGTCCCAATGCTGGAATAGGTTTCGAATTGACGGTGATAGCTGCCGTTGTCATCGGTGGAACCAGCCTCATGGGGGGCCGTGGCTCTGTGGTCAAATCATTTCTGGGTGTTGTCATTGTTTCTATTCTCAACGCAGGCTTAGCTCAAATTGGTGCACCGGAATATGCAAAACGTCCCATTATTGGAATTGTGATTGTGTTGGCTGTGATCTTAGATTCTTTTAGAAATAAAAAACAAGCGTCATAAAGAAAAGGGGGAGATTATCAATAAAAGAAAGTTGTTGTTAATTCCAGTAGTAGTTGGTCTGATCTTAATACCAAAGTGCCTCATAATTTGAAATTTAACTTATAGGGTATCGGACTCATGAAAATAGTAGTCATCGGTAGTTCCAATGCGGATATGATTATCCAAGCTCCGCGCATTCCAAGACCAGGCGAAACCATTCTGGGGGGATCATTTTCTACAGCAGCTGGAGGAAAGGGAGCCAACCAGGCTGTGGCAGCTGCCAGAGCGGGAGGTGATGTCACTTTCATAGCCCGTCTTGGCAATGATGATCTGGGCAGGCAGTCTCTTGAGGGCTACCGATCTGACCATATCAATGTAGAGCATATCTCCAGGGACAAGAAGGCGCCCTCCGGTGTTGCCATGATCGTTGTAGACGAGATGGGCGAAAATTGTATCACTGTGGCATCAGGCGCCAACATGAATCTATCACCGGAGCTGATAGATGTAGCTCGTGATGTCATCGAATCAGCAGGTGTTCTATTGTTGCAACTAGAGAGCCCTCTTGATTCAGTGGTGAAGGCGGCGGGTATTGCCAAAGCTGCTGAGGTGAAAGTCATCCTTAATCCAGCTCCAGGACAAGCTTTGCCAGACAAATTGCTAAGTCAAGTCTCTCTCATAACACCAAACGAAACAGAAGCAGAATTGCTGACCGGAATTGCAGTAACCGATAGTACAAGTGCGGCATTAGCTTTTCAGGTATTACACAATAGAGGAGTGGAGGCGGTAATCATCACCCTGGGAAAAAGGGGTGCATTTATTTCCACCAATGAATATACCGAGCTAGTTCCAGGCTATGAAGTGAATGCCGTAGATACCACAGCAGCAGGGGATGTATTTAATGGAGCCCTGGCTGTGGCCCTGGCAAATGGACAACCCCTGTTGAAAGCCAGCAAATTTGCTAATGCCGCGGCGGCTCTTTCAGTCACAAAACGGGGAGCACAGCCCTCCGTACCAACACTTCAAGAAATTAACCGGTTTATGACAACGAAAATGTTTTGAAAAGACGAGAATTTCTAAAAATGGGCATGTTGGGGTCCGCCGTCGTGACGGCTGGCTCCATGGTTTATCTGGCAAAAAGGAAACGTCCCAACATTGTCTGGATTTTCAGTGATGACCACGCCTATCAAGCCATTGGAGCTTATGGTGGACGCCTCCAAGGGTTGAACCCAACACCAAATATTGATCGGCTTGCCAGATCGGGTATGCGATTTGACCGGTTTTATGTCGGGAATTCAATCTGTGCTCCCAGTCGCGCCACCTTACTCACGGGTAAACATAGCCATCTTCATGGCAAGCAAACCAACGATGGTGGCTTTGATCACAACCAGCAAACATTTCCAAAAATTATGCAACAATCTGGCTACCAGACTGCTATGGTTGGTAAAATTCATCTGAGGGGAGACCAGCAGGGGTTTGACTATTGGGATGTCTTACCAGGCCAGGGCAGTTATTATCAGCCAGATTTTGTTGGTAAAGACGGAACAAAGCGAGTCGATGGGTATGTTAGCGACGTGATTACTGATAGATCATTAAAGTGGTTGGATGAAGACAGGGATGCATCAAAACCCTTTATGTTGATGATTCACCATAAAGCGCCTCATAGAAGTTGGTGTCCTGCCATTCGGCATTTGGAAAAGTATGATGATGTAGAAATTCCTTATCCAGAAACGCTGTTTGATGATTACGCCTCCCGTACTACCGCTGCTCACCAGCAGGATATGACCATTGAGAACACCATGTATAGAAATGATCTCAAAATCAAATCCCATGCTGAGCGAGATGAAATGTTTGAGAAAATGAAAAACTCCGATTACGAACCCTGGGGAGAACGGGGTGCCTATTATCGCATGACAGCTGAACAGCGAGAGGCCTGGGACAACCATTATGACCCTCGCAATCAGGAATTTTTAGATGCAGAGCTAACGGGTGAGGCGCTGGTCAAGTGGAAATACCAACGTTATTTGAAAGACTACCTCAGATGTATTTATGGTGTTGATGAAAACATCGGTCGCGTCATGGACTATCTTGCTGAAAATGAATTAACTGACAATACTATCATCATGTATTCGTCGGATCAGGGCTTTTTCCTGGGTGAACATGGGTGGTTTGATAAACGATTTATGTATAAGGAATCTTTCAGAACTCCCTTTATTGTCAGTTGGCCTGGTGTCATCGAGCCGGGATCAGTCAATACCGATCTATGTCAAAATATTGACTGGGCAGAAACCTTTCTGGATTTAGCTCGCGCGCCCATTCCAGAGGATATGCAGGGGGAGAGTCTTCTGCCACTTTTCAAGGGGCAACATCCAACAAGCTGGAGAAATGCACTCTACTATCATTACTATGAATACCCATCAGTGCATGATGTTAGACGGCATGAAGGGGTGGTTGATAAACGCTTCAAGTTGATTCGCTTCTATGGTCCGGATGTACCTGATGGCGAAGAGTGGGAGCTTTTTGATCTGGATTTGGACCCCAATGAAATGACTAATATTTACAATGATCCCATACAAAGTCACCGCATAACCCGGATGAAACAGGAGCTCCAGCGGTTAAGAGAGTATTATAATGTCCCTCCTGATTCAATATAAATCAATCAGGTCATGAGGGGAAAAAGCCTCAGCTGTTGGGCCGGTTTAGTTGAAGCTAATACCTGTCTTGCTAAAAGCATCATTCCCGTGCATAATATGAGCAGGAGGATTTATGACCAATAGCATCACTATGCCAGCCTGGGTTTTTATCATACTTCTGCTTTTTGCCGGTGTTATGGTTCTGGATCGCCTGCTCATGCCCAGTTTACGCTGGATGCTTCGGCGACGGGTCAAAAAGGTCATGGATGAAGTCAGCTCACGGCTGCATATAGCCATCAGACCCTTCCAGCTTACCCGTAGACAGGGGCTCATCGATCAACTCGTCTTTGATGATCAAGTCATTGAGGTGGTTAAATCCTACGCCGCTGAAAATGATATGCCCATGACAATTGCTCAGGAAAAAGCCAAGCGTTATGCCAGCGAAATCGTCCCGGCTTTCAATGCCTATATCTATTTCCGTTTTGGCTACTGGTTGGCCAGGAATATCGCTCGACTGATCTATCGTATTCGTGTGGGTTTTTATGATGCGGATGGACTAAAAAATATTCCTGAAGACTCGTCAGTCGTATTTGTGATGAACCACCGCAGCAACATGGACTATGTCCTGGTTTCCTTTCTGGTTGCCGAGAAAACCGCCCTGTCCTATGCTGTGGGAGAATGGGCACGGATCTGGCCCCTGCAAACCCTGCTCAAATCCATGGGTGCCTTTTTTGTGAGAAGAAATTCAGGAAATCCCCTCTATCGAAAAATATTGGAACGTTATGTTCACCTATCTACCCGAGCTGGTGTGTGTCAGGCTGTGTTCCCTGAAGGGGGCTTGACCAAAACAGGAGAACTACTGGAACCGCGCTTGGGTTTTATGGATTACATGCTCAGGGAATACCACCCTGAGTTTGACAAGGATATCGTCTTTGTCCCTGTCGGCATCAATTATGATCGCGTTGTGGAAGATCGTAGCCTTATCAGAAAACTTGATCCTAATGCAACAAAGCGGGACAAGTGGTTTGTTATGAAAACCACCCTGGCCTTTGTCTACAAGATGCTGCTGCTTTCCCGAAAGGTACGTTGGCGCCGCTTTGGTTATGCCAGTGTCAATTTTGGTCGACCCGTTTCAGTTAAACAATACTGTGAAGTCAATCAGGTTAAGTTTGACGAAGGGGATGCAACGCAGCGCTTTGAACAGGTCAAAAAATTGGCCGATACCATCATGCAGCATATTGCCGATGTTATCCCCATCCTACCCATCTCACTGCTCTCGGAAGTTCTGTTGGAAAACAAAAATATCTGGAAAAGTGAGCTGGATATCAAGGCGACTGCCATGCAGAAGATGGAAACCCTTAAAGCCAAGGGTGCGCCCATCGATATATTACCCAGTGCGATAGAGGGCGTTATCACCAATGCTCTCAGTATGCTTAAAGGACGAAAACTGGTCGAAGCCCAGGAAAATCTAATCAGACCCAAGGAAGCATCTTTGGTCCTGTTGGAATACTACGCCAACTCCATCAAGCAATGGCAGTGAGATAAATGTCTTGTCCTTGTTGCTACAAAATTAATTCTTGATATTGGATGCTCATGAGAGACCCTATGTTCATCAGCGCTCTGGACCTTTTCAAGATTGGAATTGGTCCCTCCAGCTCACACACCGTGGGTCCCATGTTGGCTGCCCGAACCTTTTTAGAAAAAATCCCAACAGTAGAAATTCAATCAAATTCGAGGGTCCAGTGCACCCTTAAGGGCTCCCTGGCATATACGGGCAAAGGACATGCTACAGACAGGGCTATCATGTTGGGTCTTAATGACTATTCACCGCGGAATCTTGCTGGTATTGATGTGGATGTTTTAGTGGATGAGCTAAGCTCCAAAACTTATCTCACATCTCAGGAGTCTTGCCGATTTGATCCTGCAATTGACATTATTTTTGATCGCCATGAAACCCTGCCACAACATCCCAATGGGATGATCTTTGAGTTAGTCGGGGATTCGGGTGAGATACTCCTCACTGAAACTTACTTTTCCATCGGTGGTGGTTTTATCAGAGACTTGAACGATATCGACAACCTCGTGGCGCCACTGGAAATGGAGTCCGCCCTAGTCTGTCGCTTTTCTTTCGGATCTGGACATAATTTACTGAAGATGTCTAGAGATAGCGGCAAATCTATAGCTTCAATGAAGCATGTAAATGAATGTGAATATCTCTCAAAAGATGACCTCGAACAGGGGTTGGATGATATTTGGCGAGCTATGCAAACTAGTGTGGAAAATGGTCTCAAAACTGAAGGGAGCCTGCCCGGTAGTCTCAACCTTTCACGCAGAGCCAAAAAACTCCACGATCAACTCCTGGAAAATCCAGAAGACGCCAATGTTACAGATTGGCTATGTGCCTACGCCATGGCTGTCAGTGAGGAAAATGCTGCAGGGCATATGGTGGTGACAGCCCCAACCAATGGGGCGGCAGGTGTAATTCCCGCAATTTTGTATTATCTCGTGGTCCATCAAGGCGGTACTCCGGAGCAGGTCAGAGATTTTTTGCTGGTAGCCAGTGCCATTGGTGGTATCATTAAAATGAGATCCTCTATCTCTGGAGCAGAAGTGGGCTGTCAGGGTGAAGTCGGCTCCGCCTCATCCATGGCGGCTGCCGGGCTCTGTGCTGTTCGCGGTGGCACTACGGAGCAGGTTGAAAATGCCGCTGAAATCGCTCTGGAGCATCACCTGGGCATGACTTGCGACCCTGTCCATGGATTGGTGCAGGTACCCTGTGTAGAGCGCAATGGATTTGGAGCAATTAAGGCGTATACGGCTGCCTCATTGGCCAAACGAGGAACGGGACAACATTATATGTCACTGGATAACTGTCTTGTAGCTATGAAGCAGACCGGTCTGGAGATGTCAGAAAAATTTAAGGAGACCTCTCTGGGAGGCCTGGCTGTAAGCAACACAGAGTGTTAGCTAAATGGATGAGAAGAATGACCATTAAGGTAGAAGTGCTCTTTTCAGAGGGTTGCCTGCGTACGCCACTTACGGTTGAACGGGTTCAGAAGATTTCTCAAAAAATAAAAACACCAATTGATTTGACAATGGTGCAAATTGATACCTATGAAGAAATTCTAGAGTGGAGTTTTATAGGGAGTCCCACAGTCCGGGTCAATGGTTCTGATATAGACCCCTCTGCCAGAGGTGATTCCTTTGGAGGCTTCACCTGAAGAAGCTATGGGGCATCGGGTATGCCATCGGAGCAAATGATTGTAGACGCATTAGAAAGGGCAAGCAAATGATCAAGAGATTAATCATATTCACAATAGTTCTGGCGTCCATTCCGGCAGCAATTGGACAAGTCAAAACGACCATTCCGCTGAATTCACTTGATCAGGTTGAACTGGTAAATGTTGATGCCAGCGTGATGAAACATAAAGGCAAAAGTGGTCTTCAGGTCAAGGCGGCCAAAGGCACTGATGATCTCGAGACTCTGGTCATGATACCAGATGTATTATTCAAAAACGGTGTAATTGAAGTGGAAGTGTCTGGAGAGCCGGCACCTGGTGCAATACCTCAGGCCAGGGGTTTTGTTGGGCTCGCTTTCAGAGTCAGCTCTGGTGAACATTATGAGTATGAGTGCTTTTACCTGCGTCCAACTAATGCCCGTGCTGACAACCAGGTTCAACGCAATCACTCCCTGCAATACATTTCACATCCGGAGTTTCCCTGGTATCGTTTAAGAAAAGAATCGCCTGAGAAATATGAGTCATATGTTGACATGCTGCCAGGTGAATGGACGAAAATCAAAATCGAAGTATCTGGATCCACGGCGAAATTCTATGTGGGTGAGTCCCAACAACCAAACCTCATTGTAAATGACCTGAAAAGAGGTGATTCTGAGGGAGGTATCGCCCTCTGGCTACATTCTTCCACCCTGGCATACTACCGGAATCTGATAGTTAGCCCGGAGTAACCAGGAAGAATAAAACACCATGAAACAAATTGTATCCTTGACAATTATCGTTCTCACCCAGCTGGTCCTGACAGGTCCAGTATCCACCTGTTTTGCCCAGAGCTCCTATAACCCCATGCTGAATGCCCAGGAGCAAGCAAAGCTCGCAGCCGGTGAAATCATCATGCGCGAGATTGAAACAGAACATGACAAGGGACAAGCCATTGAGACCATCGGTCTGATAAAAGCATCAGGAGATACTCTAGTCCACATATTGACGGACTACGAAGCATACCCTCTGTTTATGTCTGCGGTTGATCAGGTTGAGATCGTAGATCAGGCGGGGGATGAGACCACGCTGAATTATATCTTGAGCCCCATGCTGGGTTTGGTTAAAAAATATCGTATCAAAATAGCGCCCACTAAGCTGGACGAACAGGTCTGGAAAATTGAATGGTATCTGGTTGAATGGCCTGGCTTGACCCGCCTGGAAACCATTGGGGATACCCAGGGCTACTGGCTCATTATTGAGCAAAGCCAGTACAGCTGTCTCGTTCAGTATTATGTCTATTCTGATCCAAGTCCGGTACCTTTTGGTCTCGGGGGTCTAGTAGATGCTCTGGGTCGGGACAGCATCGAAGATGTCTTTAACGAAACCAGAGAACGGGCCGAAACAATGATGGACAACCACTAACACCCGACTTAAGTCGGGTGTTAGCATAAACCCTACAGGGAGGAACACACATGGACTCACCCCTCTCAATCGCTTTGATGGTAGCCGGCGGTATCGTTGTGATCGCGGCTATTGTGATGATTGTCCGCTACTATGATAAAAAGAGAACTGAAGCCCTCCAGGCAGCCGCCCAGGCCATGACTCTGGATTTCTCAAAACTCCCTGACAGCCAGCTTTTGCCCTCTCTTAAAGCATTCCCATTGTTTTCTCATGGTCACTCAAAAAAGGCTTTCAATGTTCTGAGTGGTGTGGCGGATGAGATCGAGATCACCATGTTTGATTATCGTTATACTACAGGCGGTGGTAAAAATCAACATACCCACAATCAAACCGTGGTGTTGCTCAAGTCTGCAGTGTTGGATGTGCCACCCTTTAGCCTGAAACCCCAGAATGTATTTCACAGTATAGGAAAGGCTTTTGGGTATCAGGATATTGATTTTGACAGCCATCCCGTCTTCTCTGAAAAGTATCTCTTGCGTTCAAGCGATGAGCTGGGCATTCGCGAAGTTTTTATACCGGATATTCTGGAATATTATGAGGCGCGACCTGGTCTGAGTACAGAAGCCGGGGGAGACAGACTGCTCTTCTTTCGAGCTTCTAAAAAGGTCAAACCAGAGAATCTGCCAGCCTTCCTCAAAGATGGCTTCCATGTCTACACCCTTTTTAAAAGAGGTTCCTAGCACCTGATTTACACCAGCACCCAAACCTTCAACCCCCTTTGCGCCCTCTGCGGTTATCGCTTTTTCTATCTCAGCCCATATTTCCCCAAATACCTTCAACCCCTAACAACTAACGCCTAACTCCCAACAAAATCCTTCTTTTAAAACAGGTTGCTTGGTATACATTTACCCGAATGTATACCAATTATTGGGGTATTACTGTGGCAAAAGTGACATAATTGCACAAGTGGATAGCCACTCAATCAGGCAAATTACATTATATGACACACAAACTTACCAGCCATGACAAGGACTAACATGAAACATTTTTCGCTCATCTTTCTCGCATTTTTAATGATATCCTGCAGCTCTTCTTCCCACCTGGAGGGTGAGGCCACTGACGGTTCCTATTCAGATCACTATGAGAATGGTACCCTCAAGGAAACCGGAACAATCAAACAGGGGGGCATGCAAGGCAATTGGAAATTCTATGATCCCGAGGGGAATATTTTAGTAGACGGCTTCTACAGAGATGGAGAAATGGCTAGCAGAGATACTCTGCAACCACCCGTCACTGGTCGTGTCGGGAAATGGACATTTTATTATACCAATGGGAATGTAATGAGAGTGGGCTCATTTAAAGATGATCTCATGACTGGTTTATGGCAATTTTATAATGAGGATGGTAGTCTGGAAGGCAAGGGGCTTTATGCTGCTGGTGATGGTACGAATATGGGTAGTTCTGGAGTTCCCAGACATGGCAGGCATGGTACCTGGGAGTTTTTCTATGGAAGCGGCAAGGTTCGCTCCCATTATGAGTATGTAAACGGAACAATGCATGGAAAATCATTATCCTATTATGAAAGCGGAAACATCAGGGGTGAGTCTTTTTACAGGGATGGTAAAAAAGATAGTCTCGAATTTGGTTTGTATGATTCAGGGGAGAAGTGGTATCGCTTAAATTATGAAAACGGAGAACGCGTAGGAACTCAGAATGAGTGGCATGAAAATGGACAGGCAATGAGTACCTGGACATTTTCAGAAGGCCAGCCACACGGTAAACAAGCTGGCTGGTTTGATAATGGCGAAAAAAAGTATGAGCGGACCTTTGATCAGGGTAAAGAAACCGGGGTTTCTCAAGCATGGTTCGAAGACGGAAAGCTGCAGTACTCGGATAGCTTTATTGAAGGTGTAAAAAATGGAACGGCCAAAGCGTGGTACAAAAATGGACAGTTAAAATACACCGTTGATTACAGCGACGGTAATATTAAAAACAACATCACAATTTGGGCTGAAGATGGAAAATTATCTACTGACAGTTTTGTAAAAATTGAAACAACCCTGGGGACATTTGTGGTTGATTTATTTGAAGCTGAAGCACCCCTGCATGCTGAAAACTTTAAAAAGCTGGCCAGGAGTAATTCATTCGATGGTATCTATTTTCATCGTATAATTCCAGAATTTGTGGCCCAGGGTGGTGACCCCTTAACTCGCGATAACGAAGATCGTGAGGATGATGGAACCGGGGGTATTGGTGAAAATGTTAAAGCTGAGATTGGACTTCCACATCTGAGAGGCTCAATTGGGGCAGCTCGTGATCAAAATCCGGAAAAATCGTCAAGCGGCAGTCAATTTTATATTTGCCTGAAGGAACTACCACGACTTGATAGTGGCTACACAGTCTTTGGAACCGTATTGCTGGGTATGGAGGTTGTTGACAAAATGGCCACCTTCGAAACAGATGAAAGAGACAATCCGCTAGAGCCTATTGTGATCACCCATACTGAAGTTGCCAGCTCGTTTTAAGCAGAATTTGCAGTTGACCCACTTAAGGAGAATTTGACATATGATGGAATCAAATGTATTCCAGAGAACCACCACGACAGATGCAATTATATCAGATGCTAAATACAACCTGACCATCGGAGCCGTGCTGCTGTGGGGATTTCTCGTCAACTGGATTTTAGTTGAGACGGTTGACCCAGAATTTCTCAGGAGCATCAACATCTGGCTGTTTCTAGGCTTGTACTTTGGCTCCGTCTTTTACGGCGTTAATCTCTTCAGTAAATCCGATGACCCGGTCAAAAGTTTTATTGGATACAATTTTGTGGTCGTCCCCTTTGGTCTGGTGGTGAATCTGGTTGTCTCACAGTACAGCACCGAAATCGTAATCGAAGCGATCCAGATTACTGGCGGGGTCACTCTGATTATGATGATTCTGGGATCGGCTTACCCAGCTTTCTTCAAGAAAATCAGCGGTGCACTTGCTATGGCGCTCTTGGCAGTGATTATCGTAGAAATGTTTCAGATATTCATTCTGGGTATGCATTCGAATTGGATTGATTGGGCTGTCGCAGCCATTTTTTGCGGATACATCGGCTATGATTGGGGTCGGGCCAATCAAATCCCCAAAACCCTAGACAATGCGGTTGACAGCGCAGCAGCCCTCTATATGGACATTATCAATCTGTTCTTGAGAGTATTGAGAATTTTAGGGCGGCGCAGATAGATCTGTCGTGAGTCAAATCAACTTCGTGAGCGGGGATTAACACATGCTTCGAAAATTCATCTTGGTGTTGATATTCTTATCATCTGTCTCAAGTGAAGATATTGGGTCGTTATTTCTCGGGACCTCCTCTGTTGGTGGTGAAAACGAGTTCTATCCCAGGTCTTATGATGTTAAATATGGAACATCTGCAGGCTTTTTGATCCCAATTAGATTCCCCTATATTGAGACACATTACAAAGTAAGAGCCTCCTATCATCCTGTCCTGTCGAATCGGGTCTATGATGATATTGAATATGAATACATCTCTGCATCCAATGTTTTGCTGGTCGGTAAAAGTTTCAATGTAAAGTCAGTTTCACTCTTACCCCAGGTCGGCCTGGGTTTACTCTATGAAGTTATCCATCATGAGTGGGAATATGGGCATATGTACAATTTACTTTTTGTAGATTACTCATTAAAACTCAACCTGCCCTCGATTCAAGAACGCTGGGGACTGCTTTTTAATCTGGAGCATGGGATTGATTCCTCAAATCCAGGCTATAGTCCGGAGATTAGATTTCACGTGTCATTGGTGTTTACTTACTGAAAAATTACAGGGTTACAATCAAAGGGGGTTTAAAGATGTATAGAACCACCGGACTTTTACTCACATTTCTACTGATTGGATGTTCTGATCCTGACACCAAGACCCACGACCTCGCTCTTGGTGAGGCTGTTCTGACGATAAATAACATTGAATATCTCGCAGAAGCCAGTCTTGGAACAAGACTTCTTGGAGAGACAGAATACGAGCAAATATCACTGTTTGTTTCGGACTCGTTGTCTATTGACATCCTAAACCAGGAATTTAAGGAGGGCTTTGTCAGTTGGTCGGGCGAGGCCTTCACCTCGGAGGGCACCATGCTTTTTATGAGGCACCATGCCATGGCCGGGTATGGTCCAACCCAGGGCTTCCTGATAATAGGTGATATTTCGGACTTGACTATCTCGGGGAGGTTCGATATGGAGTTATACAATTTTGCCTCCAGTTGCTACCAATGCCCCCAGGATGAAGTAAGTGTTGAAGGTCAATTTTTAGCGGTGATGCAGTAATCAGCACCAATCATTCGATTCAGATTAAAAGAGGATATCCGTCAAGTGGTTTTGCGACGGGGCAGGATAAACTGATAAAGTTGTGCTGTAAAATAGATAATGACCCCCAAACCAAGCATGTTGATATCCAACCAGGGATAGTATGAAAGTAGCCAGGGAAAAAGCTTCAGGAGCAAATTGAACATTAATGAAGCGGTCACGGCAAGAATCAAAGCTTTGCGCTGGACCTCCAGAGCAAAGGCGTCTCTTGTCAGGGGAAAGAAAGGTTTTGATGGATCTGCTGGAAACCAACCGGAGTGAAGATAGAAAACAAAAAGACCAAATATTGCCAGAAACCAGAGGGCTGCCTGTAAAGTGAAACCCATATTCCCAAAGCAAAAAAGACCAGTAATTGCTGCGCGAGATATATAGTAAGGGATGTAATTGATACTCATTTCTTTGCTCCTCTTAATCGGAATAGGGCATGCAGGTCAGCATCCAAAGCCTGGCTTATACGCAGAGCTGTCTCAATGGTGGGAAGAAATCGTCCACCTTCAATGGCCACAATGGATACCCGAGAAACACCCACAAGCGTGGCGAGTTGATCCTGGGTTAAACCTTGATTCTTTCTTTTTTCGCGGACGCTATTTGAGACTTGATCATGTGGCATGTGTTAAGTATACTTAACAAAATGAAAATGTCAAGTATAATTATCATTTTAGGATGATCTGGCTATGAAAAATATTTCAGTCCTCTTGTTGTTGGCCGCTCTACTCGTCTCCTGTGAATGTCTCGACTGTAAACCCTTGCTGATAGATTTCCATTACATCAACCACACCGATACGGTAGTCGAGATAAGTATCGACTACGGAAGTATACCCATAAATCCAGTTGATGAACGCGTTGAGCCCGCAGACACCCTGAAGCTTGAATATGCCGAAGCTGAACTGGAAGAGGGCATCTTTGGTGAGCATGTTTCTACCAGATTCAAGTTCATGTCAACAACTGCCACATGCCTCACTTACTCGGGCGCAACAAATGATTCACTGCCAGATCCCCGCGCTGAAGATGATTGGACGCAGAACCAAACGGCCCGGGAGTTTGTGATTGATTTCTCTCTTTATAGCTATGTGGATTATTGCGAAAGGTAAAAATAAATGCGAATAAATTGATGTTTGGTACACATCAGATAACGAAAATTTCTGGTGTATATTACCAGGCCAGAACAGACGACTAATTTTTTAGCATAAATAAGACAGGGAAAAGGAGGGCAGGAGTGAGTAAAGCAAAACTGGTTGCGATTCTTCTATATTCGATAGTAGTGCTTATCACAGCTGGGGCAGGACTACAATTCATGACGGCCACACAGTATTTTGACTATCACGCCCAGGCCAGCGGGCTTGATTGGTACAGCCTGAATCCCGACCTGCAAATGCTGATTCTGGCGGGCTTCAAGGTAACTGGATCTGGCTTTTTAACGGTGGCCTTAAGCTTATCCCTGATAATCATTTTTTCATTTACAAAACATGCTGAGAGTTGGTCGGATGTAGCCATTCCCCTAGTCGGACTTGTCTTCTGGTCGGTTGTATTATCCACAACCCTCATGGTCTTTTCTGCAACTGGGGCTGCAGCGCCCTGGGGTACCAGTTTGTTTTGTGTAATAGCCCTGTTGGTAGGTTTGTTTATTTCACAACGTGAGTTAAAACAGACAGAAACATCCAATTGAGTAAAAATATATCCAGGCGAAACGGGGATAGTATCTAACAATTATTTGGGAGGGGATTCATGAATTCAGGCAAAACAGGAGCGAGTAGGTGGCTTCGGCTTGCTTTGTTTGTGTTCCTTTTTTGCTGCTTCAGTGCGGAAAAGCTCCAGTCTCAGACCCCACTATTTTTAGGTGAAGACCTGGTCTTTTATGTGAGTGATTCACTATGTGTTCTGCGAGGGGAATATCATTTTCTCAACCCCGGAATGACCCCCCTCAAAACCCGACTATTTTATCCCTTCCCCATAAGTGAGGATTTACCCTTTCCCGATAAAGTCGAAGTTCGTTCCATGGAATCAGGAGTCCACCTGCCTCTGCTGGGAGGTGACGGAGGAGTGTCTTTTGTGTTGGAAATGGATTCCCTCGCACAATCCAGCATTCATGTGGAATACTGGCAGACAGCAGAAAGCCACATCTTTGAATATATTTTGACCACGACACAAGCATGGAGTCGTGCGCTGGAATGGGCAAACTATGAGATCCATGTTCCAGAACATCTCGAACTAGAATATTGTTCTCTGGATTTGGATACCAGTTGGGTGGAAATCGAGAAAAGGGTATACTCAATATACAGAGAGAACTATCTTCCAGTTAAAAATTTTGAGATTAGATGGGGGAACAAAGAATGAAACAATTATCTAGGTATCTGCTGGTGGGCCTGTGTGTCTTGATTCCATGGCAGTTAGTACAAACCAATCCCATAGCATTAAAGTTTATGTCTGAGCTACAGCTTGATGCTCAAAATCCAGCGGAATGGACAATTGAAATAAATGTGGTATGGTCACCGGCAAATAATATGGATGGTTGGTTTATCACAACAGCCAGTGATACTGCACTTCTTGATTCAGGGATTCTGTTAAGCGAAGGTGCCTATATTGTTATCCGGCGTGACAGCTTGGAATCTCCCTTGTATCTGCGAACATCCGGGGAAATAATAACCCTCTATGATAATTCAGGTCAGTGGATGGATGAATTGCGTTATGGCAATGTTGAGTATGCCGAAGCACCCAGCCCGCGCCAGGGACAAAGCATATGTCTGGACTACGACTGGTACCACTATTGGTATGTTGATAGCTCTCCCACGTTTGGATATGAAAATGATACAGAGGGTGCCATGAGTACCATAGAGGGGCACGTGTATAATGCCGGAGGGTTTCCACTGTCTGGAGTCACAGTGAGACATGACTATACGAGCTATCAGCAAGACTCCATCTATGTTTTGACTGATATAGCTGGCTATTATTCAATTGATAAAAGAGCAAGGTCTCATCATTTTGACGCTCATCTAGTAGGTTATGCTTCAGTCGACACCACTTTTCAAGCCTGGCCAGATACCACACATCAGGTTGACTTTTATTTGAGCCCTGAAATGAGCATCGATGAAGAAGAATTGCAAATTCCAGAACAGCTGGAACTTAAGCAAAACTATCCCAATCCTTTTAATGCCTCCACTTCAATTCAGTTTGGATTACCCTCAGACGGTCAGGTCAGTATTCATGTTTTGAAACTGGATGGAAGTCATGTGGCCAACGTGATGAGTGAATATATGTCGGCGGGTAGACATACAGTTAGCTGGGATTCCTCAAATATCCCAAGTGGAATATATTTCTATAAACTGCAGCTTGGAGAAATATTCATCTCGAGGAAAATGATCCTGCTGAAATAGCCCTCACAATATGTTTTATAGGCTCAACATGTATTTACTTGAGTGTGTAGCGATGTGATACAGTTTGTGTTTGAGTTTAATGTTTGTTCACATAAAACAATGGAGCTTTAGCTTAAAACTCTAGTCGCTGAATGCAAGCTCAGCTTTTCCTTTGAGATGACGAGGATTGACAGTGCAAGAAAAACTATCAAATCTTAAAGCGGAGAAAAAATGAAGAATTTGAAAATCACTCTGCTTCTCGTCGGTCTATTTCTGTTTCCCATAATTGGTTTAGCAAACGATGTGATTAAAGACGACCCCGAGCAAAACATCTCAGAGACAGAGTTTCAAACACGAAGGCTGGAGATGGTTGAAAAGCAGATCAGGAAACGAGGGATAAGAGATCGAGTTATTCTGGATTCTTTCCGCAAGGTTCCACGCCACCGGTTTGTGCCTGAGGATCTTAAGTATCTGGCCTATAATGATCACCCCCTTCCCATTGGTGAAGCGCAAACCATCTCTCAGCCATATATCGTAGCTTTTATGACAGAAGCTCTAAATTTGTCACGCAGCGATAAAATTTTGGAGATTGGGACAGGTTCTGGTTATCAAGCGGCCATCCTGGGCGAGCTATGCGATAGTGTATTTACAATTGAAATAATTGCCTCACTGGGGAATCGGGCAAAACTGCTGCTGGAAGAATTAGATTATCAAAATATAAAAGTAAAAGTTGGTGATGGCTACCTGGGGTGGGAAGCATACGCACCTTTTGATGCGATCATAGTAACCTGCGCACCAACACGGGTACCATCAAACCTGAAAAACCAACTAAAGGAGGGTGGTCGCATGATCATCCCAGTGGGTTCTTCTTACAGTCAAAATTTGGTATTATTGCGGAAGGCTAACAATCAATTGCTTGAAGAAAAAATATTACCAGTGCTCTTTGTTCCCATGGTGGACCCGTCCGGAAAAAAATATTGAGGTTTTTCATGGGTGTCCTTGGAGGGTGAGGACCGGCAGAGCATCTAGCTTTCCCCTTGACAACCCAGACCCCAAAAAGCATTTTAGCAAATATTTCAACAGCATGAACAAATAGAACAGCAGTATTTAGACTAAAATAATGATATTTTCAGAAAGAAGGGTTATTGTGAAAAACGTGTTTTTTAAGGTAACAATATTGCTGCTGGTGTTCTCGCATCAACCAGCTCTGGCACAGTTTTCAAAATTGAAGCTGAAGGCTCCTAAGAAGCCAACCGTAGTCTACGATCGCATGGATGTTAAATCTATCAACATGAAGAAGGCCAGGGTTGAATTTGTGTATATCGTCACCAATCCAAATTCTTTTGGGGTTGACCATATCCTGGCGGACTACGAGTTCTTCTTGAAAGGCAAGCCTACTGCAAAAGGCAAAGATGTAAAATTCACTATCCCCGCTAAGAGTAAGCAGGAATTCAAATTACCCCTTGAGATAAATTATTTAGATGCCTTCAAGTCAGCCGGGGCACTAACAAAAGCCATCGCGGGAGGGAAAAAGAGCATTCCCTTCCAGATGGATATCACCTTCAAAATAGAGCTAAAGGTGCTTAAGTTCGATATTCCTATTACGACTAAAGGCGATCTTCCCTTGCCCAAGCCCAAGTCTGTCAAAAAAATGAAACTCAAGAAAAAGAAGCTGAAATTTTAGGCCGACCCAAAATACAAGAGAGTATTACTTCTTGACAATCCAGCCGCACGGCCCTAGTTTGAACACATGTCAGTTAAAGATGAACATATGTTCAGGACTTTATGGGCCAGCTAGTTATAGATAGAAACCTGCTTTTGTTGGAGGCCGCCCGTCTCTACTATGAGCACAATCTCAACCAGGCCCAGATCGCCACGAAGCTGGATGTCTCTCGTCCAGGTGTTTCCCGCTTACTGCAGGAAGCCCGGGATGCCGGTATTGTCAAAATTCAAATTGTAGATCCAGGTGCCAATGGTACGCGACTGGAAGTCGCCCTCCGCGAGAAATACTCACTCCGGCATGTCGTGGTAGTACCCTCAGGTCCCAGTGATGCAGTCCTTAAGTCCAGACTTGGCTCAGCCCTGATTAACCTTTTAGACAACTTCCTGGCTGAAAATACTACGCTGGGTGTATCCTGGGGCTCAACCCTTCAGGCAGCTACTGAACACCTCAAGCCTCGTTCCGTGGACAACATGACTGTTGTTCAGCTTAATGGAGGCGTTTCCAAGGCAGAGCTAGACACCCACGCCAGCGAGATTGCCAGACGTATAGGCGATAACTATCATGCCATCCCATATTTACTACCCCTACCAGCTATTGTAGACACGCCTGAACTCAAGCAGGCCATAATTTCTGATCGTCACATCGCCAAAACATTGAAACTGGCCCGGGAAGCTGACATAGCTGCTTTTACTATCGGAGCCTTTGGCTCCAAATCCGTATTGGTTCAGGCCGATTATTTTGAAGAAACTGAGGTCCAGGCCCTGATTGAACAGGGAGCCGTAGCTGATATCTGTTCACGTCTCATCAAAGCTGATGGCAGTATTTGTTCACCTGAACTGGATGATCGTACCATTGGCATCGAGCTGGAAGAGCTCAAGGCCAAGCCCTATTCAATCGCAGTTGCCGGGGGTGCCGAAAAAGCGCAGGCTATCAAGGCAGGATTGGCCGGGGGCTATTTTTTTAGTCTGATTACAGACGAAGATGTTGCAGCAATACTATTAGGCGAGGATTAACATGAGTATTTCTATTGCTTTAGGAGCTGATCACGGTGGTTTCCCCCTCAAAGAGGCCATCAAGAAATTCCTGGAAAAGGAAGGCTATCAGACCATTGATTGTGGGACTGATTCCACAGAAGCTGTGGATTATCCGGTTTTTGCAGCCAAAGTTGCTCGCAAAGTGGCTTCTGGAGAAGCCCGCTTTGGTGTTATCGTCGATGGAGCCGGGATCGGATCTTCAATGGCGGCCAATAAAATTGCTGGGGTCAGGGCTGCGCTGTGTTATGACCTCTCCAGCGCTAATAATGCCCGGGAACACAATGATGCTAACGTTCTGACCCTGGGGTCAGGCTTAATTGGCTCATCGTTAGCCCAACAAATCGTCAAAAAATTTATTACCACGGAATGTACCGAGGATCGTCATTTAAAACGCGTAGGCATGATCGATGATCTGCAAACGCCAAAGGAAAAATCAGAAGCTATGGAAACAAATTCAAAGGATCAGAGCCTGGAATCACTCAGTGATGCAGATATTCTGAAAATTGCCGAGCGGGTAGGTCAGATAGTTCAATCCAGCGCCGGCAATGTGACCCCCAATCAACAGCCTGCCAGCAGTCACGACCACCAGGATACGGACATGGTTTGCCATTGTGGTGTGTGTGCCGAAAAGCAGCCCGACACCTATCGCAAGTTTATGGACTTCGGTGTTGAGCGTCTGGGCATCCATGATGCCACAGGTGCAGAATCAGTACCAGAAGATGTAGCCAAATGTATTGATCATACCATCCTCAAGCCTGACGCCACAGAAGATGATATTAAAACCCTGTGTGCCGAAGCTGATGAATTTCAGTTTGCTACTGTGTGTATCAGTCCCAGTTATGTACCCCTGGCTGCCAAAGAATTAGAGAACTCTAGCGTCAAGGTTTGTACAGTAGTTGGATTTCCATCAGGAGCTCATCATCCCACCATTAAAGCCATGGAAACCCGTCGGGCTATCCGGGATGGTGCCGAAGAAATCGATATGGTTATCAATGTGGGAGCCCTGAAGAGTGGCAATGATGAGCTGGTCTATCGTGATATCCGCATGGTCTGTGAAGCCTGTGAGGATGGTGGGGCCATTTCAAAAGTAATCATTGAAGCAGCGCTACTTAACGATGATGAGAAAGTTCGCGCCTGTACCCTGGCCAAAAAAGCCCGGGCGGACTTTGTTAAGACCTCAACCGGTTTTGGACCCCATGGTGCCACGGCAGCAGATGTTGAATTGATGGCTCGTACGGTTGCTCATACAGGAATCGGAGTCAAAGCCGCCGGTGGAATCAGATCTTTTGAAGATGCCCAGGATATGATCAAAGCCGGGGCCACAAGAATTGGTGCCAGTGCCGGTATCGCTATTGTGAAAAAAGCCCGAACTATAACCATGTCGAGCTAATTGAGTTCTAGCCACAGATTGACACTGATTAACACAGATTTGAAAAGCGTAAATTGGTAAAAGCTAAAGTGAGGGAATTATAAATGAGTGTAGACCTAAGATCATATGTCTTTCTAGATAACTTACAACCCCAGCATGCTGCTTTCTTTTGTACCATAGCCAGGGGCTTTCTGCCCTTAACCGGCATGGCATCGCTGTATGTTGAAATTTCACCAGGAATCGAAATTAACCGTATAACTGACATCGCCTTAAAGTCCACTAACGTGACACCAGGACTCCAGATTGTGGAGCGTCTTTATGGTTTGCTTGAAATCCATTCATTTTCACAGGCTGATGTCCGACAGGCTGGAACAGCAATTCTTGATGCCCTTGAGTTAAAGGAAGCTGACCGTTGGAAACCTAGGGTTGTCTCGAGTCAAATTATACGCAATATCGATGATCATCAGACCCAGCTGATCAACCGTATGCGTCATGGCAACATGATCATACCAGGTGAATCCATGTACGTCATGGAATGTGTGCCGGCAGCTTATGCCGCTCTGGCAGCCAATGAAGCAGAAAAAGCCGCTGACATCAATATTCTCGAAGTGCGTGCGACTGGCAGCTTTGGTCGTGTGTATCTAGGTGGAGATGAGAAAGATATCGATGTGGCCTGGCGGGCAGCTGAATCTGCCTTAGAAAATGTGGATGGTCGGATCCAACCGGAGAAGAAATAAAAATTTGAATAAAATAACGCAAAGAAATAACAAACAGGAGGCAATAAAATGTCTGAAGCTCTAGGAATGTTAGAAACCAGAGGATATCCCGCAGCAGTTGAAGCGGCAGATGCCATGGTAAAGGCTGCCAAAGTTGAATTGGTAGAATATGAAAAAACGGGTGGCGGTTATGTAACCGTTGTGATCCGAGGTGATGTTGCTGCCGTAAAAGCAGCTTGTGATGCTGGCCGTGCCGGTGCAGCCCGTGTTGGTGAGATTGTTGCCGTTCATATCATTGCTCGTCCTCATCCAAATGTGGACTCAGTTTTACCTCTCGGTCGCAACAAAGAAGGTAAGGCCGAACTGGCCAAAAGATCCTAACCCAGAGGTGACCCTATGATCCTGGCAAAAGTTGTTGGGACTGTTGTGGCCAGTCAGAAAGAGCCCAGTATGGACGGACTCAAGTTTCTGACCCTGCAACAGGTCGACATAAATGGTAAGGCCAAGGGCGGATTTGTCATTGCGGCAGATGCCATGGGCGCTGGAGCCGGCGAAATGGTTCTGTATGCCAGTGGTAGCTCTGCCCGCCAGACCAAAGTCACCGAGAACCGTCCCTGCGATGCTGTGGTGATGGCCATTGTTGATAATTGGGAGATTGACGGAAAGCTCAAGTACAAAAAAGGGCGGGATGATTAACACCCCGTTTATGGCTTGTCCTGTAACCCTTCGAGTACCTCAGGGAGACAAGCCAATCAAGTTTCGTCATGCTGAGGCTCTCGAAGCACGACGAAAATGTAGGTATCGGAGGTAGGACATGTCAAAGTTGACAGACAGTCAAGTTGACCTCATAGCAACCAGAGTAGCCTCGCTACTGAACCCGGGGCAAAACCCGGAACCCATTGATGCGCCTGTGGTTCCAGATCTAGGTCAAGCGGGTCAGGCCCATTATGGCGTCTTTGCCACAGTGGATGGGGCCGTAAAGGCCACTCGCGTAGCCTATGAAGCCCTGAACAAGCTAACTTTGGAGCAAAGAGTCACCATAATTGACAGCATTCGCGCTAAAATGCGAATCCATGGTGAAGATCTGGCCCGACAGGCACATACTGAGACGGGCATGGGTCGTTATGAAGATAAAGTTCTCAAGAACCAGCTGGTCACTGAAAAAACTGAGGGCCCAGAAGCCTTGATACCAAAGGCTTTGTCTGGTGACAGTGGTCTGACTTTAACAGAGTGGGCACCTTATGGAGTCATCGGCTCAATTACACCCAGCACCAACCCTACTTCTACAATTATCTGTAATACTATTGGAATGTTGGCCGCCGGAAATGGCGTGGTTTTCAATGTCCACCCCATGGCCAAGGAAACCAGCATTCTCAACGTAGAACTCATCAATGAAGCCATTATTGAAGCAGGTGGACCTCCCAACCTGGTGACCACTTTGGCGTCCCCCACGATTCAGAGTGCCAACGAGCTCATGCACCACAAGGGTGTGGATTTGTTGGTGGTTACTGGTGGTGAAGCGGTGGTTAAGGCTGCCATGTCCAGCGGTAAACGGGCACTTTGCGCGGGGCCAGGTAATCCTCCCGTGGTTGTGGATGAAACTGCAAATATTGAACAGGCCGCAGCTGACATTATCAGGGGCGCCGGTATGGACAATGGTATTATCTGTGTCCTTGAAAAAGAGGTTTTTGTGGTTGAATCCGTAGCGGATCAACTACTGGCCGCCTTTCCACGGCATGGAGCCGTCGTATTGAAGTCCCATGAAGTCAATCAGCTGGAAAAAGTGATTTTCGAGAAGACCAATGGCATGCGTAAACCTGGTGTCATGAACAAAGAGATGATTGGTAAAGATATTCAATACATCCTTTCCAAGATCGGGATGCAAGTGGCGGATGATGTGCGTATTGCTATCATGCCTGTTTCTGTGGGCCATCCTTTGATTTGGACTGAACAGCTTATGCCCGTGCTACCATTGGCGAGAGTCCCCAATGTGGATCAAGCCATAGACCTGGCTAAAGCGGCTGAACACAATTTTCGTCACACCGCTGTCATTCATTCTACAAACATCAATAATATGAGTCATATGGCTCGGATGATGGGTTGCAGTATATTTGTTAAAAACGGTCCCACCCTGGCTGGTTTAGGCTATGGCGGTGAGGGCTATACTTCCTTTTCAATTGCCAGCCCCACCGGTGATGGACTCACAGGACCTCCTTCCTTTGTCCGTCCCATCCGTTGCGTTCTGGTTGATAACTTCAGGATCGTCTAATGAAACCACAAGACGCACTGGCTCTCATCGAGCTCGACAGTATTCCAGCTGGTATTCTCACTGCAGATGCCATGCTCAAAGAAGCACCCATCGCCGTTCTGAAATCCGGAACCGTTCATAACGGTAAATATCTGATTCTTGTTGGTGGCAGTGTTGCCTCCGTGGGAATGGCTTTTGCCAAAGGTATGAGCAGGGGCCAGGATCATCTTCTAGATGCAGTATTTCTGCCAGATATTCATGAAAGCGTGTACCAGGCCTGTTTAGGCAAGAGAATGACCTGCGGGTCGGAAGCATTGTCCATCATGGAAGTGTCCACGGTGGCTGCCATTCTCCAGAGTTCTGATGCAGCCATGAAGGGTGCTGAAGTCAAATTGGTTGAATTGCGCCTGGCTGACGATCTCGGTGGCAAGTCCATTGCCATTTATGCTGGGAAGGTGGAAGATGTGGAAATGGCCATCAACATCTCTGAAAAAACGGTGGAGAAGCCAGAGAATATTCTGTCACAGAGTATTATTCCTCATATTGATCCCGAATTAGCCAAGCAAATCAACGCCTCCACCTATTTTTCAAAATCAGATTTGTCAAAACTTGATGGTGCTGAGTAATGCTCCTGGGTAAAGTTATCGGAACGCTGACACCAGCAACTATCTATGATGGTCTGGAGGGGGTACCCATGCTTATGGTGCAACCCCTGGACAAGCATCAGATACCAGAAGACGAACCCATGGTAGCAGCTGATCCTACCAGAATGTGCGGTCCTGGTGAGCTAATCTATTATGAAAGCTCCCGTGAAGCCGCCCTCCTGTGTGATCCCTGGTTTGTGCCTGTTGATCATGCTATAGTGGGCATTGTCGATGACATCCAGATCGTGAGGGAGCCATGATCCTCGGTAAGGTCTGTGGAACCATACATTCCACCATCAATCACCAATTTTATGACAGCAAACGCCTGCTAGTTGTTGATAAACTGGATGCATATCTTAAACCTACTGGTAAATACCTCATCTGTATTGACCAGGTTGACTCAGGTGTGGGTGAGACTGTTCTGATGCTGGATGAAGGCAATGGTGCCCGACAGATTGTCGCTGATGACAATGCACCCCTCCGCTCGGTTATTGTAGGTATTGTCGACGACGTACATCTCTCCTAAACCGTCATGCTGAGCACCGTCGAAGTATGACAGATCCTCAAAATCATTTCCTTTTACAGTAAGCTGTTGATAGTTCTGGCAACTGATCAAACTTTTCATTTATCAGTGCAATCTTTTTTGCCCTTCGCCAGCCTTTAATCTGTTTTTCAAGCAATATAGCATCTTGAATATCTAGTTCATCAGATACCCACACCAACTGGAACGGTCTTCTCTTCGAAACGTATGTAGTAGTCATGCCTTCATGGTGTTCTGCGAGACGCCGCTCAATATCATTCGTGATGCCTGTGTAAAATGAGTGATCAGAACATTCAAGAATATATACATATCCTGTTTTCATAATAAATCCTTAGCTGTGGTTTGATTTCTTAAACATACTCTTGACAGATTATGAGTTCAATAGTGAAAAGCCACCCTTCGACGGGCTCAGGGTGACGAGCAGTGTTTACGCAGGAGAGAATATCTGCTTAAACCCATAAATCACCTTGGTGAACCACCTCTCGCAGTCTATCCTGCGACGACTATAACTATGGGACAGACGAAATGAATGATGCAGACCAGAGAGTTGTAAAAAAGGGTGACAGTATTGAACTGGAAATCGAAAGCTTGGCTTTTGGAGGCAAGGGTGTTGCCAAAGTAGACGGACTCGCCATCTTTGTCGAGCGAACGATTCCCGGTCAAAAAGTCCTAGCCCGTATTGTTAAAAAGAAGAAGAGTTTCGCTGAAGCTTATCCTCTCGAAATTTTAAAAAAAGCCCCTAACGAGATTGAAGCGAAGTGTCCTGCGTTTGGTATCTGTGGCGGTTGTCGTCTTCAGAACCTGGAATACGATGATCAGCTCCTAGAAAAGACCCGTCAGGTTCGTGATCTGGTACAGCGTGTTGGTGGTTTTACAGATTTTGAAGTACCCACGGCATTGCCATCACCGACAGCTTTCCACTATCGCAACAAAATGGAATTCACATTCACACCAAGTCCCTGGCGTAATCATCCCGATGATGAGGACGAACCCATCGGTCTGGGTCAACACATCCCCGGTCGTTTTGACAAGATTGTTCATATCGAAACCTGCTATCTCCAGAAACCCATCATGAATGATATCATGAATTTTGTATTCGCTTTTGCACAGGAGCATGGCTGGGAAGCTTATAATAATAGAACCCATGTAGGCTGGGCGCGGAACCTGGTCCTACGCTACGGCGAGCATACCGATGACATCATGGTCAACCTGGTTACCAAGACCTATGAAAAAGAACATATGCAGGTTTTTAAACAAGCCATTATGTCTGCTTTTCCCCAGATTAGCACTCTGATTAACAGTATTACCGCTAGATTATCTGATGTTGCCATTGGTGAAACTGAGGTTTTCCTTCATGGACCAGGCAGCATCAAAGATCGTCTCGGCGAATCTGAATTTGAAATTTCCGCCTCTTCCTTTTTCCAGACCAATACCCGCCAGGCTGAAGTGCTCTATGCCGAGGCATTAAAGGGTACCGACCTCAAAGGTGGGGAAGTGGTCTATGATCTCTATTGTGGCACGGGTACTATCGCATTGTTCCTGGCCAAGCAGGCTAAAAAGGTGTATGGCTTTGAGTTGATTGCCAGCTCAGTCAAGAATGCCCGTAGAAATGCCAAAGCTCAGGGTTTTGAAAATGTTGAATTCATTCTGGGAGATCTCAAAGATGTCCTTTCACAGAATGTTGACCGCATTGAACCAGCTGATGTGATTGTGGTAGATCCTCCACGCGCAGGCTTGCACCAGAATGTGGTGGATGATATTCTCAAAGTCGGACCCAAGAAGCTGGTCTATGTCTCGTGCAATCCCTCCACTCTGGCTCGCGACCTGAAGCTCTTCTGTGAAAGCGATTACGAACTTCTTAGTGTCCAGCCTGTGGATATGTTTCCACATACCACCCATATTGAGACTGTAGCACAACTTATCAAAAAATAAATCCCGCTAGTCGTTATCGATGGAAGGCTTACAATAACCCCCGACTTAAGTCGGGGGTTACTTACAATATTATTGTTTCGTGGCAGTCAACTCGTAACAGGCTGCCCCATACCAATCATTCCCTGCCGCTTCGCACTCTGTCATGGTCACACCATCGATTTCTTCACCCATATCATCTTCACAATAGGCGTCTTCACTGGCTACAATGGTGAAGGTGTCACCGCTAAGGTCAACAGTGGCACATTCACCTTCAATGCAAAGCTGGTCCCCATCGATCTCCCAGGACACTGTTTCTGTGTCGGTCATTCCAAAAACTGTAGTTGAAACATCTGCAGTTCCATCAGCATTAAAAGTGTAATCCATGGTAATTCCAAAAGCCACAGCTAGACCCCAACCTGTATAGTCCAGATCGCCTGAGCAATCTGCATTGGCGAACTCGCCCATGTTGGTGATGCTCCAGTCACCCAATACTTCATCGTTGAGTGTTACATCATCAGTATCATCTTCACAGGCAATCAATGCCAGACAACAGATCAAAACAGTTAAAAACTTCATGTCTACTCCTTTTTAATGAATGCCCCCCACAAAGGAGGTGTAATTGTCTAATGATGATTTTTAAGATACCCACAAGTATATAGGGTACTTGACAATTATCAACAGAAAGGTGATCAAATTTAATTCTACTCCGTAGAAGCAGCGTTATTATTCTTATCTTTGCGATCAAAGGTCTATCGAGATTTGCTGGAGAAATAAGACAATAATGGGGAGGGCTAGTTCATGACTCAAGGCTTGATTTTATCAACAACGAAAATCATGCTGAAAACCATTATGGCTTCAAGCCTTATTGTTTGGGCTAAATCCCGTTTTCGAAGAAATTCCTATTAACCCGGCATAAATGCCGGGACAGTGGGATGTCAAAAAAAAGACCTTTGTAACCTCTGCGTTCTTTATGGTTTATATGTTACCCCCTCCGTTTTCACGGAACAAACGTCTGATTTTATCATATATTCACACGATATTTACGAGGGTAAGATCAATTGGGATAGATCAAACTGGCGTGGCTATCAATAAAAGAATGAAACGAAATACATACTCGCCTCAAAACATTTCCACAAGGAGTTGAATGTGAAAAAAAGTACTATCATACTTATAGCCGTCGTCGTCGTGATTTTCTTCATGATCTCTAGCGCTATCGGTAAATACAATGCCATGGTTACCCTGGAAGAGGGGGTTGATGCTTCCTGGGCTCAGGTAGAAAACGTCTACCAGCGTCGTGCTGATCTTATTCCCAATCTGGTAGCCACTGTAAAAGGTTACGCAGAGCACGAGCAGGAAACTTTTACTGCTGTGACAGAAGCCAGATCCAAAGTGAATAACATCAATGTGGAGGGCATGGCTAATAACCCACAAGCGTTACAGAACTTTCAGCAGGCCCAGGGTCAGCTGTCAAGTGCCTTAAGTCGCCTCATGGTGGTGGTTGAGAAATATCCTGATTTGAAAGCCAACCAGAACTTTCTGGATCTCCAGACCCAGCTGGAAGGCACTGAAAACCGGATAGCTGTTGAGCGTAATCGCTTTAACAAAGTTGCTCAGGGCTATAATACCATCATCCGACGTTTCCCTGGATCGATCTATGCCGGGATGTTTGGCTTTGACCGTAAAGCGTATTTTGAAGCTGAGTCTGGATCTGAAATAGCCCCTCAGGTAGAATTCTAAAAAAAGCAGTAGACAGTATCAAAAAGTGTAAGGGCGCATTGCAATGCGCCCCCACCCCCAAGAGCAAAGAATAATTCTTATGACCAAAATCAAATCTAGTATAATCCTGCTTTTTTTACTCGCCACGACCCTCCTCGCCGATGGCATTTTCCCCGATCGCATCAACAAACAGGTAAATGATTGGGGTGACCTGCTCTCTTCCACACAAGAAAGTCAGCTGGAACAGGCTCTCCGCAAATATGAAGACGAATCATCAAATCAGATTATAGTCGCTACCTTTACCTCACTGGAAGGTGAGAGTCTTGAAGATGTCTCAGAAAGGATGTTTTCTAGCTGGAATCTTGGTCAGAGCGGCAAAGATAACGGAGTGCTGCTCAGCATTTTTAAAAAGGAACGCAAAATCCGTATTGAAGTTGGCTATGGACTGGAAGGCGCACTACCTGACATCACAGCCGGCAAGATCATCCGCAATGAGATAACACCCTATTTTAAAGATGGACGCTGGTATGAGGGCATTGTGAGCGGCTTACAGGGTATTATTCAAGCCACGACAGGTGAATACACAGGCACAGGTTCTCGGCCTAGTGGTCAGCGCAAGAAAAACAGCAGTCCTCTTGGTATATTATTTCCCCTGATCATCTTCATGTTGCTGGGTCGTGGACGTATGGGCGGCCTAGGTGGATTTTTTCTGGGTTCCATGATCGGTTCCTCTATGCGCGGTGGTCGTGGAGGTGGCTTTGGTGGCGGAAGCGGCTTTGGAGGTGGTGGTTTCTCCGGAGGGGGCGGCTTTGGCGGCGGTGGAGGAGCATCCGGCGGCTGGTAAGTCTCTGGACATTGAGCTTGCCTGTGGGGGCGTAGCTCTCGGAGCAAAGACCCATCGAAATGTCCATCCAGGCACGTCCAGGTTAGGATTCGAATCCTAATCTAGAAAATAAACGGTTTAATTCTTTTTGCCCAGACCTGGTAACCCGCTTGATTGGGATGTAGTCCGTCACGAGTGAGGTCCGGATTGATATATTTGGTATCTCCCATGAAGTGCGGATACAGATTGATAAACACGAGCTCATTTTCCTGAGCCAACAGTTCCAGAAAAACATTCACCCGCTTAATCTGATCAGGCGGACAATTTTTCCAGCGCGGCGATGTGGGTAAAATGGAGTGCATATAGATATCCGTTTCTGGTAGGCTTGTTACCAGTGTATCCACCAGGGCGATAAACATCGATATCAAATACTCATCACTGCGCTTATCACCAATATCATTTATCCCAATCATGAGGAAAAGCTTTTTAGGCTTTAAATTCAAAGCTGAGTTGTCCAGACGCTGAATTAACCCATCGAGATGATCGCCTACGATACCTCGATTTGCAAACTCATGCCCTGGAAAAAATGTCTCAAGATCAAAGCCCTCAGTAATTGAGTTTCCTAGAAAAACATTGTCGGGATGACCGATACTGTCCATCTCAATATTGAACTGTTGGTTTCTGGATTGCCAGTGTTCAGTACGTTCACGGTTCTGTGAAAAGAGTGAGCTGACACTGAGTAGTACGCACAGGAGTGCCAGTGAGGGCGTTCTGTAATACAGGCCAATCGGTTTTATATTTTCAGACACAAGGGACAATCCTCAGATATTTTTCAGGGATGATATCCACAATTTTTTGAACAAGACTTCGGGCTGCAAAAAAGCTTAAGCCAAGACCCATACACGCAAACAGAAAAGCGGATAACTCACGAGGCAATATATCCTGAAAAGGCAAGACATAACCCAAAAACAAACCGCTGAGAAAAGCTGCCATTGGCAGTCCAAACTGAATCAATGCTAGATGCAGTTCCAGGTTTGACAGTTCCTCAATCTGAACTTTCTGACCGGGTTTAAAATCACCAGCTTGAGGAAGTGTCAGTAATCGTTCAGATTGCTTGCCTGGTGCACAGACCACTTTTAAACCACAGGTCTCACAAGCATCCCCGGTAGAAAACAGGATAGTTACCTGAGACCCATCCGAGGTTTGCACAAATCCGGTTTCACCATTATAAAGCATCAGGCGCTGAGAGCTTTCTCTTCAGAAACAGACTCCAGCAAAATCAAGGCATTGGTGGAGCATTTTGTTGTAGATAGCTCCTTCCCCTGGCCATACAGATGATAGTCTATCCGAGCCAAGTTGTTCTCCATGGTCATCAAGCCTTCTTCAACACCCCTGACGCAAAGACCACAGCCAACACAGGCCTTAATACAGACTTTTCGGGAATCTTTGGGTGTGTCAGTATTGCGGCAAGCCACAAAAATCGTGTCAGTTTCTGGGTGGAGTTCAATAACATTCCGAGGACAGGCATCTACACAATTACCACAGCCCGTGCATTTGTCTTCATCAATGAGCGGTAGGCCATTTTCACTCATTTCCATAGCGTCAAAAGGACAAGCATCAACACACTCCCCATATCCAAGACAGCCATGCAGACAGAGCTTGTCACCCCCTCCAGTAATATGGGCGGCAGTACAATTTTGAATGCCTAGATATTCACCTTTGTGAGCACTTTCATAATCGCCACCCTGGCACATTACTCGGGCTATAATCTTTTCACCTTTGGCAGCTTCCAGACCCATGATACCGGCAATGGCTTCTCGGGCATCATCATTACATACTGGACAACCGCTGATGGCCACTGTCCCATGCACGATACTTTCAGCAAAACTACCACAACCGGGTAGACCACAACCTCCACAGTTGGCTCCGGGAAGATTGTCTATGACCAGGGCAATCCGTGGATCTTCCTCGACATAAAATTTCTTATTCGCTACCGCCAAGCCTGCGGCAAAAAGAGCCCCCATGCCACCCATGCTCAACATTGATATGGTAATTGATGCTAGATCCATTATTCAAATATCCTCATTTATCTATCACCGTGTCATCCTGAGCCTGTCGAAGGATAGACACTTTCTTTTCAATGGTCCTGGTAATACCCACTTCGACAGGCTCAGTGTGACACTACAGTTTAGACTTTTTGAAGTCATCTATATCATCCCTGCAAAACCCATAAATGCCAGTGCTAGACCACCCGCCACAATCATGGTGATTCCAGCTCCCTGGAAATATTTTGGAACTGGTGCCAACTCCAGCTCTTCACGTATGCCAGCCATAATGACCAGGGCCAGTGTAAAACCGACGCCAGCACCTAGACCAAAGACCACACTCTCTATAAAAGAATAATCCCGCAAGACTGAAAAGAGTGCCAGTCCAAGAATT
The DNA here is from genome assembly GCA_018650795.1 of Fidelibacterota bacterium. Taxonomy (GTDB): domain Bacteria; phylum Fidelibacterota; class UBA8477; order UBA8477; family JABMPR01; genus JABMPR01. The sequence continues at coordinate 3,165 of JABIFG010000279.1, read as the reverse complement.
GCACAGTTCGTGGTAATCAAAGGGAGGTAAATGCCCAGCGTATCATAGAGTGGTTTGCTCACCTTACGGATAAACATTTCCACCAATTGAACCAGTGAGGCGATTACCAGGATGAAGCTGACATATTCCAGAATCTCGACTTCAAAGGGAACGAGAAGAAGATGATATATCAACCAGGTCACCACTGCAGTAATAAGCATAACGAAAGTGACAGCCATGCCCATGGAGACGGCCGAGGAAACCCGTTTTGAGACTCCCACAAAGGGACAAATCCCCAGGAAGTAGGAGAGGACAAAATTGTTAACTATGGCAGCAGAAAAGAAGAGTAGGAATAAGCTCATGAGACAACCCCTCCATCTTTTGACCGCGATGTATCGTTATACCAGTTGGCCAGAGCGATCAGGATGCCCAGGGTAAGAAATGCGCCAGGAGGTAATATCATGATCATCCAGGGGGTGAACCAATCGCCTAGAATGGCGACACCAAAGATGCTGCCTGAGCCGAGAATTTCACGGATGATTCCCAAAACCACCAGGACTAGGATAAATCCTAAACCCATACCTAAACTGTCCAGGAGAGACCGTCCGATTCCATTTCGGGATGAGAAGGCTTCCTGTCGTCCCAAAATCAGACAGTTCACCACAATCAAAGGAATATATGGTCCCAGTGAAGCTGAAATAACGGGCAGGTATGCAGCTAAAAATCGATCCGCCACAGTTACAAAGGTGGCAATAATAACGATGTATCCGGCAATACGCACCTGGTGCGGGATGAAATTTCTCAGAGCGGAAATCATCAGGCTGGAACTCAAAAGTACAAAGGTCGTAGCCAGGCCCATTGCCAATCCATTCATGGCGGCATTGGTAACAGCCAGGGCAGGGCATAAACCCAGTAGACTGGCCATGACGGGATTCTCTTTCCAAATACCTTTGACAAATTCAGTTTTTAAGGATATGGTAGAGCTCATGATTCAGGCCCTCCTTTGGATGCCCAGGCCTTCTGGATATCAGCAATTTGCTTATTCAAAATGTTGGTGACTGCAATGGATGAGATGGTCGCTCCGGTGATTCCTTGAACTTCATTGTTGTGAGTGGGCTTGACATTTTTGATGGCCACAATTTCAGGTGAAACATGGATACCTACGAACTGTGCAGGAAACCAGTAGGGATCCTGTTTGTTGGAAGGGTCCACCACAATCTTGGTTCCCAGTCCAGGTGTCTCGATCTGTTCCAACACCTTGATACCGGTAAGTTGGGTCATGTCAGGAGTCAGTCCCACCATGATCCGTAACTCTCCCTGAAACCCACTACCCACAGCCATAAAGGCGAACCCGATGGGATCATCTGAACTATCGCGGGTGGCGATATACAGCGTTCCAAATTCAGTTTCCTCACTTGTATAAGTGTCGTGGGCTGGAAGCACATCACCAATGGCTGTCTTGAGAGCTTCCAGACGATGAAAGGCAATTTTAGGTTTGGTTACCAAATCCCAACCCGCCAGAATACCACCAGATAAAACGGTGATAAGCGTCAACACCAGAATCATGCGAGTAGATAAGCTCATTTTACTCATGCGCGGATCTCCCCGAAAAATTTGGGACGGGTATAGCGGTTAATAAGTGGTGTAAAGGCATTCATTAATAAGATAGAATACATGACTCCCTCAGGCAGACCGCCAAAGAGACGGATAATTACCAGTATGAATCCTGCTCCAGCACCAAAAATCCAGGCACCCAGAGCCGTAACCGGGGAGGTTACCATGTCTGTCGCCATAAAGAATGCTCCCAGCATGAGTCCACCGCTTAAAAGTTGAAAAACAGGAGAAGGATAAGACTCTGGTGATATCCACCAGAATACTCCACTCACAAGAAAGGTAGCCAGTAGGAAACTGAGAGGAATCCGCCAGTCCGCATATTTTCTGATAAGCAGATAGAGACCGCCAATAAGAATGGCAATGGCAGAAGTCTCACCCAGAGAACCACTGATATTTCCTGTGAGCAAACCTGATAATTCACTGGAGATCCCTTCAAACTTAAACAGACCAAGAGGCGTTGCGGCAGTGACTCCATCTACATCGGCATAACGGGCAGTCAATGGCCAGGTCCAGGTGGTCATGGGAACAGGAAAGCTGGCTTGCAAGAAGGCTCTCCCTAGGAGTGCCGGGTTAAAAATATTGTAGCCCAGTCCGCCGAAGAAATGTTTACCAACAATAATGGCGAAAAAGGAGCCTAGTGCCGTGCTACCCAGAGAAAATGAAGGCGGTAGGGTCAGGGCCAGCAAAAGCCCGGTTATCAGGGCGGAACCGTCAGGGATAGTGAAGGCTTCACCCTTAACTCGATTGACCAGCATCTCGGCCACAAGAGCAGAGGAAACACTGGTGAGGATAATTCCCACAGCAGCCCACTGAAAATAAACCACGGCAAGTACCGTTGCCGGCACCAGGGCAAGTATGACATTCCACATAATTCTAGGGACGGTGTCCCTTGTGTGAAAATGCGGCGATGATGCCAGAATCAGAGGTGTCTCGGGTTTGTATAATTTTGCCCTCGGATCCTTTTTTGGTTTGACGCGCGGCTTTTTGGGGATTTCGGGCTGTTCAGGCTGGGCTTGAGATGGATTTTCTTCAGTCATGACACACCTCTAAGCCTGGGCTTTAAATTTTTGTTGTTGTTCAGTGGATTTGGCTTTGCCGACACGGATCCATTGCACCAGGGGAATACCAGAAGGACAAACAAAGGCGCAGGAGCCACACTCTATGCAATTAAAAATACCCCACTCCCTACAATCTTCATATTTGGCGGTTTCTACCTGTCGCGAAAGACGGGTGGGCACCAGATTCATGGGGCACACACTCACACAGGTACCACACTGAATACAGGGATAGTGGCGGGTGTTTTTGAGCTGTGAGGACTGCATGCAGACAATCCCGGAAGTCGCTTTCAGGGTGGGGACCTGAAGGTCGTACTGAACCAGGCCCATCATAGGTCCGCCCATAAATACTTGAGAGGTTTCGTCGTTGAGACCTCCACAGGCATCCACACAAACCTGAAAAGGGGTACCAACGCGAGCAATGAGGTTCCCTGGAGACTTGATGGCATCACCGGTTACGGTCAACGTGCGTTGTATCAAAGGCTTGCCATTTACCACGGCTTCATATACAGCCAGC
>JABIFG010000278.1 GCA_018650795.1 Fidelibacterota bacterium | reverse complement strand
TCAACTACAGCCGTTATACGCAAAAACCTACTGGCGCACTCACCCTATGAAACTATTAATTCGCAACCTTGCTCGCAGCACTACCGAAGAGGAGATAAAAACCCTCTTCAGCAAATATGGCACCGTACAATCTTGTGATCTAGTATTAGATAAAGTCACCTCCGAGTCTAAAGGGTTTGCTTTTGTAGAGATGCCAAAACCGGGAGAGGCTAAAGCAGCGATGAAGACCTTAAACGGTAAGGAGATTGCCAATAACAAGATCCGCGTCAAAAAGGCTGAAGATAAAAAAGAGTAACGCCGCCAAGGAACCTTTCAGATGGACAACAAGCAACCCAATAATCCACTGCACGGTGTAACACTAGAGAACATTGTAACCACATTGCAAGAGCACTACGGCTGGAATGAGCTGGCTCACAGAGTCAATATCAACTGTTTCAAAATTGACCCTTCAGTTAAATCATCATTGAAATTTTTACGGAAAACACCGTGGGCTAGAGAGAAGGTTGAGAGCTTGTATGTGACAACACTTAGGAGTCCCTACTCCTCGAATCGACAGTAACGCCCTGCTCTTGATCACCGCCCCCTTAACCCCATATATTACAAACCATTACAGAAAGAGAATGTCATAATCCCCTCTCCAGTAACTCACAACTAAAGTCCAATGCCGCTCTTCCATCCCAAAATCATTGATCGACAGCTTGGCAACATAGCCACCATCCCTGCCAATCATCTGGAAATCCTGCAGCAATGGAAGTCCCGCATTGAGGATGGAGGTCTGGACAAACAAAATGAAGTGGCTATCCACGCACCTTTCACCCAGAACATTATGGTCGATGTATTGGGATACCAACTATTCGGCAGCAGTGGACAGTGGACTATATCAAGAGAGTATGGCGTAGCCAGTGGTGCGGTCGACCTTGCACTCGGCCATTTCAGTGATGATAAAGAGAGCGACCAAGTGGTTGCCCCGTTTGAACTTAAAGGGGCAAAAACCAAAAATCTTGATGCCATCATGCCCGGTCGTCACAAAACCCCAGTACAACAGGCATGGGACTATGCCCGAGATATAAAGGGAGCTGAGTGGGTACTGGTCTCCAACTATCTACAGGTTCGCCTCTACGTCGTCAGCGAAACCTCACTGGTCTATGAACAGTTCGATCTCGCACAGCTGACCAGTCCCGCAGCCTATGAGCGCTTCATCCTGCTGCTCCATGCTGACAACCTGCTCAGCGGGAAAACCACCCAATTACTCCAGCAGAGCCTACAAGCCGACAAAGAGATCACGGCCCGTCTCTACAGTGACTACAAAAATCTGCGCACCCACCTCACGACCCAACTGATCAGCGACAACCCCAACCACTCCCCCAGTGAGCTGATCGCCCCCGCACAGAAATTACTCGACCGTTTCCTCTTCATCGCCTTTGCTGAAGACAAACGGCTGATACCAGAAAACACCATTCAACAGGCGTTTGAGCACAACGATCCCTACAACCCTCGTCCGATCTACGACAACTTCAAAGGACTGTTCCGCGCCATCGACCTAGGCAATGCCTCCCTCAAAATTCCCGCTTACAACGGTGGACTATTTGCCCCCGATCCACTGCTTGACCAGCTCATTGTCGATGACACCTCCTGCCAACAGGTCAACGAACTGGCTAAGTATGATTTTGACTCCGAAGTATCCGTCACCGTACTGGGACACATCTTTGAACAGTCCATTGCCGACCTAGAGACACTCAGCGAACAGATCAGCAGCGGTGACCTCAGCGCAAAATCAACCACAACCAACCGCGCTGTTAGCGGAAAACGTAAACAACATGGCGTGGTCTACACCCCCGACAACATCACCGCCTTTATTGTAGAGCAGACCCTCGGTAGTCAGATTGAGAGACGATTCCAACAGCTCCTCGGTGAATACGGCAGTCTCAAAAAAGAGGGCACTATCCAGTGGAAACGGGGCAAGCAGACTGAACTCCGTTTCTGGTACGCATGGCAAGAGGCGCTTCGCACCATCAAGATCGTCGACCCCGCCTGTGGCTCTGGGGCCTTTCTGGTTGCCGCATTTGACCATCTCCACGCTGCTTACCAGCGCACCAACGACAAGCTGGCAGAGCTAACAGGTCAACACTCCATACTCGACCTCAACAAAGAGATCCTCAACAACAACCTGTTTGGAGTAGACATCAACCCCGAATCGATTGAGATCAGCAAACTCTCGCTTTGGCTCAAGACTGCCGAGGTGGGTAAACCGCTCACCAGTCTCGATACCAACCTGCTCACTGGAAACAGTCTGGCACTGGAGGCCCCCACCCCCGATAGCGGCAATGGATTCAGCTGGCAAACAGCCTTTCCCGACATCCTCAACCAAGGAGGATTTGATGTTGTGCTAGGTAACCCACCCTATGTACGACAAGAGCGCTTCAGCAATCTCAAACCGTGGTTGGAGCAACACTACAGCGTCTATCATGGCGTTACCGACCTCTACAGCTACTTCTTCGAGCTGGGTCACAAACTGCTAAAAGCCGATGGAAGAATGGGGTATATCTCCTCCTCCACCTTCTTCAAGACTGGGTCGGGAGAACCGCTGAGACGTTACCTCTCCCAACAGACCACACTAGAAAAGATTATCGATTTTGGTGACCTACAGATTTTTGAGGGCGTAACTACCTACCCCGCCATTGTCATCCTGCAACAGCAACCAGCTAAACCAGAACACCCCATTCAGATTCTTCCTCTGAAAGATCAGCTGCCTGAGAATCTTAATCAAGAATTCACCCAATCCAGCGGCACCATGCGCCAGCACCAGTTGAGTGAGGCCAGCTGGCAGCTGGAGAATGAGGCGCTGTACCAGCTACGCAAGAAACTGACCGATGGCTATCCTACGCTGAAAGAGGTTTATGGATCTCCCTACCGTGGCGTGTTAACCGGATTGAATGCAGCTTTTGTCATCAACACTGAAACCCATGACCAATTAATTTCTGAAGACCCTCAATCATCCGAGCTGCTGAAACCTTTTCTGGAAGGAAAGGATTTGAAGAAGTGGCACGCCGAGCCGCGTGGTTTGTGGCTGATTGCGATCCCTAAACTCTGGACTCGAAAACAAACACAACCCGCAGAAGGGGAAGATCTGACCGAGGAAGTCGCTTGGGAGTGGCTATCCAGCCATTATCCCGCTATTGCCAAATGGTTAGCACCTTTTGCAGAAAAAGGAAGAAAACGAACAGACAAAGGGGAGTTCTGGTGGGAGCTACGAGCCTGCGCCTACTATGCAAAATTTTCAGAACCCAAAATCTTTTACCCTGACATTACAGATTCACCAAAATTCCATCACGATACCTCAGGCAGTTTTTCAGCAAACACCGGATACTTCATTTCAACTGACACACCACACATTGTTGCTTTACTCAGTTCAACGGTAATATGGTTTTTGCTAACAGGCATATCAGATGCCGTTCGTGGCGGGTTCTACAGAATGTTCAGTCAGAACATCAACCAACTTCCCATCCCTACCGCAAGTGGGCCACAACAAGAAGCCATTAGCAATCTAGCTAAATCAATCCAACGACTCACTGAACAATGCTACACCGTCCAGCAAAATTTCCGCCGCCGTCTCCCTGACCTCTGCCCTCCAGACCGAGAATCCAAGCTCAACAAAAAAATGCAGCAGTGGTGGCTACTCGATTTCACGGAACTGCAAAAAGTAATCAAGAGTCAATTTAAAACTACCATCCCCCTCGCTGAGCGCAATGATTGGGAGGATTACTTCAACAGCGAGAAAAAGAATATTTCAGCCCACCAGCTACGAATCAAAAACCTTGAAAATGAGTTAAACAACGCAATTTACACGCTCTTTAATCTAACCCAAAAAGAGATTATACTCATCCAACAAAATAACAATCCACCACCATAAAATCATATCATTATGATTGCAATTAAAATATGTTTTTTTCAATTCTCTACAATCGGAAATCATCATGCTCAATCACCTAGCATTAAAAAACTTCAAAGCATGGAAAAAATTAGATATCACTTTTGGAAAAGTCACAGGACTTTTTGGGACAAATAGCTCAGGAAAAAGTTCTCTATTACAATTCCTTCTGCTACTAAAACAGACAAAAAATGCAACCGATCGAGGTTTAGTACTTGACTTTGGAGGTCCTGAAAAATATGTAAATCTTGGCACCTTTCAAGACATGGTTCATGGTCACAACACCGAACGACAAGTAAACTTTACTTTACAGTGGTCATTATCCAGTACATTAGAGGTTAATAACCCGGAAGGAAAACGCACAGACATACTGTTTTCTTCTGATGAAATGGGAATATCAAGTGCAATATCACAGAACAATAAACAATTACATGCTGACTTTCTGAAATACCACTTCTCTGACCAACAATTCTCTTTATCTCCAAAAGGAGATTCGAGAACAGAGTACAAACTAACACCAGATACAAAATCATCATCTGGAAAATTTCACTTTATGAGAACTAAAGGACGCGCCTGGGCCCTTCCAGGACCAATAAAGAACTATTTATTTCCAGACCAGGCAAAAACCTATTATAAAAATGCGAACCTCTTAAGTGAGTTTGAGTATGAATATGAATATGAATCCTTAATGGATAAGATTTATTATCTAGGGCCTTTACGCGAACACCCCAGAAGAGAGTATCAATGGGCTGGAGCAAAACCAGCTGACGTTGGAATCCGGGGTGAACGAACAATAGATGCTATCCTATCAGCCACATCCAGAACAGAAGATAGAAATCTTGGCGGTAAAACACACTATAAGCCTTTTGAAAGCATTATTGCTCATTGGCTAAAGGAACTCTCCCTTATACACTCCTTTAGAGTTGAAGAAATCAGCGAGGGATCCAACCTCTTCAGAGCCAAGGTAAAACGTGACCCAAGAAGTACAGAAGTGCTACTAACCGACGTTGGATTTGGGGTCTCACAAGTTTTACCAGCTCTCGTTCTTCTTTATTATGTCCCAGAAGGGTCGATTATTTTAATGGAACAACCTGAAATACACCTCCATCCCTCTGTTCAAAGTGGGCTGGCCGACATAATTCTTCACGTTTCAAAACAGAGAAAACTTCAGGTAATAGTAGAAAGTCATAGTGAACACTTACTAAAACGCCTTCAAAGACGGGTCGCAGAGGATAAATTCAGCACTGACTTCATAAAACTTTATTTTTGCAATAGTTATGGTGGGCAATCAGAATTACATAACCTCAAAATGAACCTTTTTGGGGAAATAGAAAACTGGCCAACTAACTTCTTTGGCGATGAATTTTCTGAAATTGCTGCAATTCAAGACGCTATTATAAAGAAAAAAATAAAGGCATCGACTAATGACTGATTTCACAATTGATAGCAACGTTCCAATATCAGCAAATGGAAGAGACACCCATGCATCCCTCTCATGCTCTTTGGCCTGCATTAATCAGTTACAACAAATCGTAGCCGACAGTCGGATTGTACTAGATGATCAAGAATTAATCTTCAATGAATATAAAAGGCATCTTCACTTTGATGGACAACCTGGAGTAGGCGATTATTTTTTCAAGCACATATTCCACAACAAACACAATAAGAAGCACGTTACTCAAGTCTCTATTACCCCATGCAATGAATCAAAAGGTTTTTCAGGACTCCCAGAAAATGACCTTGATCCATCTGACAGAAAATTTCTCGCCTGTGCAGTACTTTCAAATTCAGACATTGTTAATGCCACAGATAGCGACTGGTCTGAGAACCAGTGATTTCAAGGTGTAATTCCACGCAGCAGCCGTGCTGTTGAGACATGTGGGTGGCCAGCATAAGGATCTTCTTTTTTTGCTTTGGACCTGTTTTTTCTTTTCGTTTGTTTGCTTTTCTGATAATGGGACAAATTAAC
>JABIFG010000277.1 GCA_018650795.1 Fidelibacterota bacterium | reverse complement strand
CTTGATCCCCTGTTGATCTCTCATCTCCTGTTGTCGCTGGTTAATCAGGCGCTGAATACGAGGTTTAGTCAGTAGGATAGAACCGTAAGCAGGCGATAACCCTGCTTTCTTGGCTGCAAGGCCGATACCGCGCATCTGCTGCTCAATGAGATTGTCCACAAACTGATGGTGCTGGGGTTTATGTATGACCATAAAGGGATAATAGCATGTGCTGCTTAAAAAATAAGCAGCAATCTGGCCGTGGGTGTTTGTTGCTGCTCTGAGGAGGTCTGAGGGGGGAAAAGGGTGAAAATTTTCAAAAAGGTTTCTGGCCAATATAAAAATAAAATATAGATTATGTATACCGTTTTTTTTTATTTCTTTAGAAATCTATTTAACAAAAAAACACCCTTTTCACCCCTCAGACTTCCTCAGACAAGAAAGCAGCATCTTTAAACTCAGCGGCCATAAGCCCTTTGGATATTACAACTCTCCCCCATCCCAATCACATAAAGAACAATCAATGCATCATACGCAGGAGCAGCACCAGAGGCAGGGAAGGTTGACCGCCTCCGCTTGTGGTGTGCCACCCTATCAACCAGCACAGTCCCCTCTGGTTGGAGCCATACCAACTGGTTATTCTTCTTTACCACTGTGTGGCCCAAACCTATCATATTCTTTCGCAGGTTCTGAGTCGACAGTTTATACCCTGAAGCAAACTCCGCAGCCCACTGGTTGAAGGCTTTAAGGAGCTTAGAGAGAGTGATCCACGCCTCCCCATTCGGCAACAGATACGCATAACCGGCGTCCTGCATGGTCTGGTAAACCCCATACCAGTCACCACCCCATTCACTGAGAAACGCAGGTAACGGATTGGCAGCAATCAGCAACTCATCCAAAGCCTCTTCACATTCTGCCGGAGGATCAAAGTGACCGCGCTGCAAGACGCGTTGAGCGCCCGCAATAGCAAGGTTAAGCACTCCACTCATCTCCTCATTTTTGATGCGGGTAGGCAGATTGACATCAGCCTCCTCCACGGTAAAAGAGCGCTTAAACGGCACCACCTGCAAACGTCGGCGCACCCCTTTAGACAGATCCTTGAGGTGTGGAGGGTTATTGCATAAAAGCAACGGCACGGTTCGGTTATTGAAATTAAACACTTGTCCATGCTTGTAGCTACCGCTTATGATTTTTGATTCTGACAGCTTTTTCATAAGACCATCTGGCAGAGCTGTGCCTGTATCTAAATCATCATCTACAAAAAGCTGCTTACCCGCCATTGGCCCAAGGTCATTGGTGTCAGTCTTCATTTTGGCAATTTCTGCAGAATAGACTGCATTAATACCTAACAGATCCTCTACGACTCCTTTTACCGTACTTTTACCATCGTTACCGCCTCCCTCCCAAATAAAGACAGAGGCAATATGACGCGTTGGTTGCACGATGTAGCCGATAATCTCCATAATATGTCGCACCATCTCCTCAGGCTGTTTGTTACGGCTGAAAATCTCACCAATAGCATGTTCAAACATTGGAGCTTTAGCATCGGGGTCATACTCACAAGGCAGTACCGACAACTGGTAATCTGTTGGCTTATGTGGGCGCAACTCAACCTCCCCATTTTGGTCAATCCAAAGTTCTCCATTGAGAGTATTGATAATTGGCAACACTTCGCCTGTTAGTGAAAAGGGGTCATCTTCTACACACTGCATAGCACGAAGTAGACTGACCACATTAGCTACCAGCATCGATACAGGCACACCACCATCATTCAAACTATGATCACAAATAGAGGTCAACGCCCTATTACTCACCCGATCCTTTTGGATCCTTCTCCAATGAGTGCCCGTATACTCAAAAAATTCACCCCCCGGCCCAATCGTTAAATGGTCACCATCTGCGTAATGAGCCTGCAGAGTGAGGCGGGCTGCTTTCTCTCCATAATCCACAACGGAGCCGTGTTTATTTTTCTGCAGGCTAATCTCTTTGAACTGCTCGCGCAGAACCCCAATCCCACAAGCCAAGGCCGTTTTCATCTGTTTGAGGAACCGTTCACGTACCACAGGCGAAACTAATTTCAAGAGGGTGAGTACCGCTTCAATCTCAGCCTCTTCTGACAGCTCATGCAACGCGTTAACTCGCAACTGTACATATTTGGTCAATTCGCTACGAGCCAGAACATACTTTATCCCACTGCCAGAGTCGTACAAAAGCGGAGTGCCGTCCTGATGTCGATTAACAAACGCCGCTTGGCTGGTAGAGTCTGGACGGAACACCGCCTGACAGCGCAGGTGCTTGTGCTCTGAGAGGCAATACTGCTCTACTGACATCCCGCCACGCTCAGTGTCCAGTAGAGTATCGAGCTGCAGAGTCTGATCATCAACCAAAACAGGCACACGCACACCGGCTACTGTATCGCGTTTAACCTTCAGTCCAGACGCCTTTGCCACCTTCTCCATATCTGCCTCGGTTGTGCGCAGCTGCCCTGTATCCAGCGGCCCACAGCCTGTGTTCGCCACTTCAATATCCAACGGTGCCACCGTTAACTCTTCACTCATAACCAATGGCGCTCCATCGAAAACAAGCCTCTCTGGCGAGAACACGGACACGTCTATTATTGTCCAAGGCTGCTGCGATACAGTCTCCCCTGTAGCTTTCGATATTGAAGGCTTCATGAAACCAAACCGGGTGCTCATAGCTGTAATTATCAGCTCCTGTTTGAAACGAGGCAGATCCTCAGTGTCCTGCGTGCGCACGTAACAATGCAGCCCACCCCCAGCGAACGCAGGACTACCATTAAGCATCACGCGAGAGCTGGTTGATGGCACAATCACTTTCTCTGCTGAAGCAAACCCCGGCACAAGCTCAGCCATCCAGCTCAGCCACTCTTCCGTGTTGTCGGTTATCAACGATTCAGGCTGTCCAGGTGAGGAATCTTTATCGAATAGTATCCAAGATCCTTGTTGGAAATTTGATTTAGTTCTCGTACAAAAGCACTTTCCGGAGATTTCAATCACCCCGCTTGGTGGGTCGTCATCATCCGATAGTTTGAGCATCTGGGAAAGACGTTTGCGACTGACTATTTCAAAAGGCGCACCATCTTCGGTGCCGGGCACGAACCCCAAAGAGATGCATTTATAGGGACCGGAGCCTACTTCCTGCAAGACAGCATGGAGCGCGTCACTATCCGGCACATGGCGAGTTTCAGCGGTCATCACAGCGGGCGCGTTAGCCATGCTCTTTGTGAGTTTTCCGTCCTCAAATGCGACCTGTTTATTAACCGGGGTTGAGGCAGTGAAGACCGTCATATAGCTACGATTATTCACAATAACCTTCTTCGTGAGGAAGTTTTTTCAGATTTTTAACGGTCTCAAGATCATCGCGACAGACAGCCGGAAGGTAACGGTCAGTAATCCCTAACACTTCGTGAACCCGCTCCTCCAGACCATATCCACTCCACAACAGATCGATACGCAATGCTTTGATCTTCAGATGAATTCGATCTGATTCCTTATAAGGGATCACACGATCCAGAACAACGCTAAGGCCATGTTGAATCTCCTGCAGTTGGACCAGATACTCAGCAACTTGGAGAGCATCCTCAGGGGTTGCTTTTTTTTTGATTTTGAATCGGCTCACGCTGCAGCCTCCTTCTCGCCAAGAGCGAGCATGGCTGCATCGAGGTCCGTAATACGCCATCGGCTGCGTTTCCCTAGTTTGGTGGGCGGGGGCAGTGTGCCGTCAGCGACAAGTGCGAAAAAGCTGGAACGGGCGAGATCTAAATGATTGGCAGAGGCTTCGGCGTTAGCCCAGCCCGACGGATGGGGTTTGTTAATAGATACATCTTTTTTCATATGTTGTACTCTAATAGTGCCAGTTCAAGTTGACTGGATGCCATTAGCGTACTGAGGTATACCCTTGATTAATAAAGAATAGTTAAGCCTCAGGATGTGAGGTTAAACTATTCTTTTTAACTACATCACCCCGGTTATAGAGAAGAATTTCTTTCGTTCTTTCGAGATTCGGAGGTGGAGCTACATTATGATGGGTTAGACAGTCTTGTATCCACGTAAGAGCTTCTGATTTTTCGATCCGTCCACTGTCTGGATCGGTGGTATACCCCCATGGCTGCCCAGTCTGATCTTCCCAGTAACTCGCAAGCTGATAAATTAAGTAATCACGGTCACGATGTCTTTTGCTTTTACTCTGGGGCATATTAAGGTACTCGTTAAACTGCACCAACTGTTGCTGAAATAACAAAGGAGTGCTTAAATCATCAAGGTGGTGCTGTCCATCAACAATATAGTTCGCAAGTGACTTATTTAAAGTAGTCATGGCATTTTTTACTGAGCGGGTAGTGTTATCAAAACGAACTGGTCGGGTGTGTTGGCGCTCACGGTACTCAGATACCGACGCTAGAACTACTGGATCCTCAAAATCTAATTGAGCCACATTCCTACTCCTCCAATAAAATACAAGACCGGAGCCTCTCATAGTGCTGTATCGGCAGCTATTGCAGCACTACGCACCAATCAACCCGATATCCCCCGGAGGGTCCCAGAGGAGATCTACTTCTCCAGCAATGAAGATCGTAAGGAAAGGTATCATCTGCTTAGTTCCTTGGCTATATTCAATCAGAGTGCATCATCAATCGGCCTTCGAGCACTTTCGATGACCCGCACTTGGGGCATTTTGGCGGGTGGTTTCTGCCCAGATTGCCACCACATGAACAAGGAGGTATCGAAGCTTCACGCAAGATACCCTTCTGTTGACCGCAGTCAGTACAGGTATATGTCTCGTACCGGAAGCCGCCGCCGAACTCGAATTGAAAAGGATGGTCGCATTTTTCGCAATAGTATCTATAAATAGAGCCCATTATACTTCCACTCCCTGAGTCTCTAGTGCAGCAGTAAAGCGGTCAAATCGCTCAACCAGCACTCCTAATGCTATCTGCTGACCATCGCTATCCACCAAAGATTTCAGCAAATCGATAGCCTCATACACGCTGGCCTGTATTCTTCCCAAATTCACGAGCTCGGGATTGACAATCGACACAGTGCTTTTAGGGTACACCAGCATCTGATCGGTGACGATCGCTTGGCGTTTCTCTTGCACCTCGACCTCAGTCTTGGCGAAGAAAGTCCAGTTGTCACGCTGCACCCGCTGAGTAGTCACATCGAACCGGGTTGGGACTATCTCCTCACCGGATGGATAGTATTCCGTTTCGCTCTCGAGGTCACTTGATTCTATTAGGTTTAAATTTGTCATGCGGTATCTCTCCAAAATAATTAAAAAAGGTGAGACATACAAGGAGTCAAATCGATCGAAAGTGACTACCAGAGTGACTAAAAACACACTAAAACAAAAACAGCCTATCTCAATAACGAGATAAGCCGTTGATTTATTTGGCTCGGGTGCATGGATTCGAACCACGATTAAATGAGTCAGAGTCATTCGTCCTACCGTTAGACGACACCCGAATAAACTAGTGTTGCGCGAGAAAAAATCCCGATTAACGCTTGGAGT
>JABIFG010000276.1 GCA_018650795.1 Fidelibacterota bacterium | reverse complement strand
TTCTGTGAAACATCATCATATAAATTATTTATGAATTCTGGGTTTATTGTTCTCTCAAGGGTGGCTCTGAAAATAATTGATATTGGTGCTTTGTCTGAAAATTTATTGAAAATATCGGTAAACAAGTTATCGGCTCCGCTGGTCGCACACATATTTTTTCAACCATATGGTGTATTACGGAGTATCAATTGTACAGCAGCTTTTTATCTATTTGATTTATATGCTGTTTGACACCTTGAAATCACTGGATCAGGGGCTATTGAGGGAGCGATAGAGCAGTAAAACTTCACCGCCCTGGCGATAAACAATCGATGAAAGATTCAGAAGCACATTAGCAACCTTGACCCTACTTCGAATCATAAAGTAGTCACTTGCGATACTTATGTTTTCGGATGGCACCTCCTGTCCTGAAAAATAACCTACACTTTTAAAGCCAACCTGCTGTTTTTTCTCTATAACTTTAACCTTATCTTTATCAAAAGTTCGACCTAAGCTTGTCAACAGTTCAGGTTTTGCTGTATTGACATTCAATGTAGTGTCAGTCTGTGGCAATGCCGTAATTAAGGGCATTAATTTCTCATAGAGTTTACTACTCACTCCTCGCACCAGTCTTAATTCTGAAGGAGAGGTGAAACGACGATTTGCAGCTCGATAAGGGGGATCCTCTCCTAAGTAATAGTCATCTTCAGCCCCCATACTCCCTTGTGGAGCACCGGACAGGTCATTATCAATCCAGTCCACTACGGCATAAGCGATATCTGGGTCTTCTCCCATCTCCTCAATTAGGCGTCGAAATTGCTGGAACTTAAAATCTTGTTCCAGCTTTTCTGCTGTATCGCTCCATTCTAGATTGTTAAGATTGAAACGCCCCTGTAGATCTTCTATATGACCAGAGACTGTCCCGCCTTTGACTATGATAGGAGGAAGGAGAGTTGCCCAATCTTCATTTAAGACATCTTTGTTCCCATCACTATTAAGGTCACGCAATAAAATTTGCATCCCCCACCCCTCTACTCCCAATGCATACTGATAAGCCTGCGACCAGTACATAAGATTAGAGTGGCGCCGAATCTCAATATTTTTTCTATGCAACATAGAGGTCGCAACAATAGCTACAATACTCACCACTAGCAGTGCTGTAATAAGTGCAACTCCCTGCTGCTTGCAATGACTATTTTGTTGCTTCACGGCTCTATTTCATCACTGTTGTTTACTATTCGTAGAGGAAAAACTCGACGCATTCGCCCCCATTCTGCTATATCAAGTGTCAATTCTATGGCTAATGGCAAGTTGAGTTGTGCTTTTTCAATTTCAGTGAGTTCTCTATCCGCGGGTGTTAGTGGCATTTCCCACTCCACTGTCCACTCCTGTCGTCCGCCTAAGAACCGTACTGTCAAGTGCTCTAGCTGGCTGAGTAGGCGCTGTTGTTGCGGCTTACTGTTTTGTGCCCGGTCAAGCAAGCTCCAGCTTTTTCTGGTCCACTCTTTATCATTGTACTCATAACGTACTCGTTGCAAGGCAGACCGGTTGAGTTTTAGTGGATTAGCTCTTCCAGTATGGGTAAATTCCAACATGCCTGACTGTTCTAAATTACCGATAAAAGCACTGCGTACATCTCCATAGCTGTCTCGGACAGGCCGTTTAACAATTTGAAGTAGGTCTCTCTCAAAGATGGAGATAGCCATTTCCAGCTCAGCCAGTTGGTCGACCACTTTTTCTCCGCTGGCCTGTCCATTCAGTACTGTTTTGAGCCCTCCGAAGGAGATGAGCGAGATGAGTGAGAAGATTGAGAGGGCTATCAGTAGTTCAAGCAGGGTGAACCCCTGTTGATGATCACTCCAGTTTTCTCTCTTAATCACTCTATTTTCCTCTAGAAAGATAGGCATCTATAACTGCAAGATAGGCTGCATGGGGGTCTTTAGATGAGAAAACTTGTACCGTTAATTTACGCATATCTTGATCCTGTGTAGCCTCAACCTGTGTCCGCCACTCCCACTGGTTTCCTGCCATCAACTCAAGGCCGCTTTGTTCTCCCGTGGCGGGCCATTTCTTTGCAATGCGAATTTCAGCTATTCGATTTTGCGCCACCCATGAGGCGATGTACCGATCTCTCAATTGTGCCGTATCGCGAACAAAACCACTACCACTTGCAATCAATGCACCCATCGCAACTGCGAGTATAGTCACAGCAACCAATACCTCTATTAGGGTAAATCCCGCTTGCTGTAAATATAACCTAGTAATTTTCAAACCCTGCCTCTTTAATTGTCCACTTTTCTCAGGCTTATTTTTCCTGACACTGCTCCCTTCAACAACCAAGCAGTAGGAGCCTGATCTACTTTATCTTTATCTAGTGATATTTTCAGGACAAAGGGGGTTTGCTCTCCACTGGAAAAGAGGTAAAGCTGCGGTATTGGCTCCAACACATCCGCAGGAGGAAGCTGTATAGGCTCTCCATCAATTTTTATCTGTAGACGATAAACCTCTTTCCATGAGTGTGATTTATAGGTTAGATTATCACCTATTTTTACCCACCCTGACTCTTTATATATCCAGTAATCAATCCCCTGCTGGTGGAGACGGATCGCATGGTGTTGCCCCGTAATTATTGACTCTTCAGCGAGCAAATTCCATTTAGCTGCTATGTGCCGAACATCTTCTGCCAGCAATTTCTCTGCTCCGCCACGGTTAATAGAGAGTCCCGCCATTGAGAGGATAATACCTACAATCAATATAACCAGAATAACTTCAATTAGAGTAAATCCTGCGTACTGTTGTTTGATGGTATTTCTACCCATCCAAGCTCCAGTTTCCAACATCCGCATTGATCCCTTCCCCTTCCCGCTCTCCATCTGCCCCCAGTGAGTAGAGGTCGATATCACTATGCTCCCCAGGATTCAGGTATTGGTATACTCTTCCCCATGGATCTTTTGGAAGACGGTCAATGTATCCTCCACTTTTCCAGTTGGGTGGCTCTGGTGCATCTTCAGGCTTTGTCATCAGCGCATCAATGCCTTGGTCTGTAGTGGGGTATTGATAGTTATCAAGCCTATAGAGATTTAATGCACTCTCCAGCGCCCGAATATCTTGGCCTGCTTTGATTGCACGAGCTTTATCCGGTCGATCCATCACTCTAGGCACTACAATAGCTGCCAGTATTCCTAGGATCACAACCACCACCATGACTTCAATCAGGGTGAAGCCTGCCTGCTTTGTTGTGATAGGCAATGGCTGGAAAGGCTTCTGTGTTGCTTTATTCATTAAGTTGTCATTTCCTTATTTTCAATGGTTATTGTACTAGCTGGTTGAGGTCAAAGATGGGTAATAAAATTGCAATCACTATGGTAAGAACAATTCCTCCCATCAACAGGATCATCAGCGGCTCAAATAGCCCAGTCATCCCTGTAATCAGCGACTCCAATTCATCCTCTTGCTGTATCGATGCCCGCTCTAGCATTTCATCAAGTTTACCACTAGCTTCTCCACTGGCAATCAGGTGAATCATCATGGGTGGGAAGATTTTACTCTGATCCAGAGAGCTGTGCACAGATGCCCCCTCTCTGACCTGTTTTGCTGCCTGCTCTACCGCTTCTTTCATCGGCAGATTGGTCATAACTCTAGATGAGATTTTCAACCCCTCCAACATGGGAACTCCACTACTCATAAGGATGCTGAGGGTACGGGTAAAGCGAGCAGTGTTGCTGCCACGGATCACCCGAAACAGCAGGGGGGTCTTCAATAGCAATTGATGATACCTGCGCCTTACTCCCTCCCTACGTATAGCGATCTTGAACAACAATATAACCATCAGTATTGCGAGAAAAATACCCCCCCCATGCTCTTGAACAAATTCACTGGTTGCAATCAATCCTGTAGTGAGTGCAGGTAATTGTTGGTCAATTGATTCAAAAACCTGAACAACTTGGGGAACCACGTAGGTTAGGAGTGCGACAACTACAAGAATGGCAACAATGGAGATCATTAGCGGATAAAGGAGTGCAACTCCAATCTTTTGCTGAAGCTTCTGACGGGCCTCAGTGTAGTCCGCAAGGCGTTCCAGAACGTGATCTAGATACCCTGCCTGTTCACCTGCTTCAACTGTTGCACAGTAAAGTTCTGTAAAGATCTGCGGAAAACCTGCCAAAGCTACTGCGAATGAGTGTCCTTCCAGTATTCGTGAGCGTATAGCCATGACTACACCTTTAATTAAAGGCTTTCCTACCTGCTCGGAAACAACCAATAGCGACTCCTCCAGTGGAATACCTGAGCGTACAAGGGTGGCTAACTGACGAGTCAGGAGAGCCAAGTCTGCCGATGATATACTACGCCGTGACTTCCGCTGCTGGGGGTACTTCTCTCTTTTTTCACATCCTTCAGCTCCAATCTCTTTAGTAGTAACAGGAGTCAACCCTTGATCTCTCAACAAGGAACGAGCATGGCGCGCTGTATCT
>JABIFG010000275.1 GCA_018650795.1 Fidelibacterota bacterium | reverse complement strand
TCTCAAAGTTTCTAAGCTGCCTGTACGGCAGTGAACTGCGTTGTCGTCGTCCTTCCACTCAGCGGCTTTTTCTAAGCTGCCTGTACGGCAGTGAACAACACCAACGATGTTCAGTTGTACGTTTATAATTTCTAAGCTGCCTGTACGGCAGTGAACCCCACTATTTACCCAAAAACCCATATAGTAAACAAACAGATGCCCCCAAATGGGGGCATCTAGCCAATATTACATAGTCAAATATAACAAATTGTTTTTTAATAAAAAATATCTATATAAATAATTAGAGTTAAAAATCAGGTACAGGTATAGAGGCACTTAGTCCATAAGTATTAAATACCCAATTTTCTGAAGGTTCTGCTGTTTGCTTATTGATGAAAAGACGAAACTTCTGCGTGTTGCTGTGGCTTCTCATATGGACAAACGGTAATGAGGTGCTCCTTTCTCCAAAAGTTTGATACTGTTTTCTTGCCTCTTCTTCCGAGATCCCTTTTCGTTTCATCTGTCGCCTGACCAATCGCTCTTTGGAGGACTTCATCTGTACTCGCTTGAAAATTGCAAATGAAAGATTGGGGCGATCAATTTCACGTGCTTTCTTGGTGTGGATATAATCTTCCAAACGGTTCAACTGCCTTTTCAAATCCATCATTTCAAGATGAGATTCATTCTGACTGAAAAGCCGTACTTTGCTTCCAATCACTGGGGGTTTTCCCTCTTCCGATTTGTACTCAGGAAAACTGATTCCGACGGGATTAACACCTAATTGCTTTTCCAGCTTTACCATGGAAAGATGAAGTATATCCATAACCTTTCCCATCACAAAAGCAGCTGATATACCTTCATCTTGTAAGCAAGTGATTTCCATATAGTAGTGCATGCGAATTTCCTACTTTGATGATTGGCCAAAAACACCACCACGCACCAGCATTGCCATTACATAGTGCTCTTCATTCTCC
Source organism: Fidelibacterota bacterium (assembly GCA_018650795.1). GTDB lineage: Bacteria > Fidelibacterota > UBA8477 > UBA8477 > JABMPR01 > JABMPR01. The sequence continues at coordinate 7,839 of JABIFG010000275.1, read as the reverse complement.
GCCAGTGATTCACCTAATGCAAAACGATCAAATAGAGTATAGAAATCATTTTTAAGTACGGGTTTTCTGTAAGCTGTCCCCAAATTGGTCACTGCTCCATATGCCTCAACTGCAATTGGGCGTTCTGCCTCTTCGCTATACCAGTCATCGATGGTGCGAATCGCATTACCTACCTTCTGTGAGTGCATTGCTGCAATACCGTCTGTCTCATATAGTATTTTGCTTTTATCACCTTTCTCTGTTACCAACTCTTCACTCGGGTAGACCTCTTGTCCTTCACCCAGTTGACTGTAGGTGACGATATCTAGCAAAGCAAACTCTCTGCTACCAGAGAGGCTTTCAGCAATCACCTCTGCCAGTTCATTAGTTTCCTGATGATCATAATCATGCAGTCCGATCTCCTTGGCATCGAATCTCCACTGCTGCTGAGATTCACCCTCAACAAGGTATGTCACAACGACTTCTACAGCCTCTGCTCCGACTCGGTTGCGCCATAAAAAACGACCATTAGCCAGATTGGTTGCATACCGTTTGGCCAATTCTGTAAATCTGGTCCTCTCAATGTACTCTTCAGCAATATTCCGATAGCCTTGATAAAACTCCTTATGGTTACAGGCAGATGGCTCCTGCACGTTACTCAATATCTTGAGGGTGAAACGAAGTTTCAAGGTATCTTTATCACTAGGCAGTGCACAGTGATCCACTGTCTGTAGATTAGGTTTTTCTACCTCTGCATCAATCTTGGCCGGGTCTTTTTCCTGTGCTACAGAAAGTCGATTGGAAATGGTGCCTCGTACCGACTTTACCTGTAGTCGTAACTCTTGTGCTTCTTCATCACGAGACTTCCAGCTCGTGGCAAACATTTGTGCATCCGATGGGACCAACTTTTTTTCAAATGCCAGTACAGATGGTATTGCAGATTTCTTTTTAGCCATTAGTGGATTCCTTGTTTTCCTGTGTTACGGTTTGTTCCTGTGTACAGAGATAGAGATCGCCCTGCTTTCTATATCTCCAGATTATTTCTGATAACGATTCCAATCGATGAGGCATGATGAATTCACCAAGGGTGACGATGCTCTCTGCAAAACAGTGAGGGGTATTCAGGTCTCGTGTTTGCTGTGCTTCACCTAGCGCACTCAATGCATGAAAGCCGCTAGCAATCGGGACAAGCCATCCAGTGTGTGATTTTGCGCTTCGCCAGTGAACATTACCTCCCTCATCCTGTTCACTGAATGTGTGGATCTGCAGATAACTGTAGAGTGCATCCAGTGCATCCTGACCTGACTCCATAGCTTCCAGCATGTATGAGCGGCGATCCAGCAATACATATCCTGGCATCAGCTGCATCAAACCTGTTCGATCATCAGTAACCACGGTAATATCATCGAAGTCCAGAATATCCCCACCCGCCAATTTTAACCGGTGTTGAATCACTGTTCTGATCGATTCCAACAGGCGGTCCTGATCACGACCACTCAGGACATTTTCTACCTCCAGCACCAGAGAAAGCACCATGTGACACCGGCCCTCTTCAACGAAGGAGGGGCGCTCCCCTTTCTCATTCAATGGGTTTGCGGTCAGCTTCAGCATTCGTGAGTACCCTTCCTGGTAATCCTGCATCTCGAATTGATGGCTTGACACTCCTACACCCGCCACCAAAAACTGATCTTCTTTACTTTCTGGATTGATGAAACGCTGCAGTGCATGCCCAAAACCCAGAAAGGCGGTAACCGCTGGAAAGCCAAAGGTGAAAGGGCTAGAGAGTGCATTGGCATTCTGTACTCTCAGGCCTTTTAATAGAAGGTAGTTGCTCATATGATAAACTCCTTCTGCTGTTGTAAAAATGTTTTCAGAATCTCTTTTTGAAAGGCTGTTGTCTCTATTTCTCCAAGCGTGACCTGATCTTTTCGCTTTCGATAGATACGGCGATAGGTCACAACAATCCATTCACTGACTGCCTGTGCTATGGCCTCTTGCCAGTCAGGATGGTCTGCTCTATTCTCAAAGTGCTGCTGATCCAGCCAGATCTTCTGTAACTCCGGTATTTGGTACCTCTCTCGATCACTCCATCCCGGTGTGCTTTGCTGAAGGTAGAGCGCACGGAGCAATACCCACTCCAGTATTTCCGCAATGGTCTCCTTAACCTTTTTACGGATATCCCTGTTATTCAGATCTAATTTAAACAGTGTATGCAGCCTTCTGAACAGGCTTTTCGAGTGTGCATCCCATCTCAGAAATTGAAAGAAATCCTGTTTCGGTAGTTGCTGGTATCCCCCTTTCAGCATTGGTGGCATACTCGGCATCAACCAAGCCATCCCTCCGTTTCCACTATTCAGCTTGCTGATATTTTGTGGTTTCGTGCCACCAAATTTTTGCGTCAACAACCCTGGCAAATCAAAAAAACCCAGTTCATGGTGTTCTCCATCTTTACGTTTCTGTCGTGCCTCTTTGACTTCATCAGAAAACTTCATCTGTTGAATGCGTTCCCGATGAGCGGTTATCAGGCCAGATGGATAGAGAACAGATAACAGGTGGTAGCCATCTTCTACCGGGAAATAGACCTGCTTGATCTGACCCGCAGTTTTTTGTTCTGACGATGATGATTTGATCTGGAGAAAGGCCGTTCTCCACTGCTGAAACTGCCCTTCATTCACCCCCAACAATTGCCTCAGCTGATCTGAGTCTGTCTCAAAATGGTCCAGTACCGAGCGTTGATCCTCCAGTTCAACGGAAAGAAATCCGTATACATCGAGTGCTGCCGCATTCCCGACGACATCATGCTTTACCACCACATTGCCAGATCGGAGATAACCATCAGCTGCACGACTTCCTTCAAAAAGGATCGGTGTGATTCTTGCGTCAGGGTGGCTGAACTTTCCTGGGTGAGTCACCAGACTGAGTTGAGCCGCGCGCTTTGCTGCATGCTCCACCCAGTTTTCAATTCGAAAATCATCTTCGATCTCCTGCTCACTCTTCTTCCCCGGGCTTTTCAGTTTCGCCTGTTTGCGTTCCTGTAAAAAATCAACAATTGGATTATTCATCATTCATTCCTTGCTATAACAGAGCTACCTATTCGGCAGTGAAAAAGGAATAACAAAACAATATTCACACTTCATAAGCTGCCTATTCAGCAGTAACAAAAATGGGTCCAAACGGCTGACCAATCAGATACTGATAAAGACCTCTAATTTCCATTATTACCTCCGCAAAAACATCGGGAATAGAGGACCATAGAGCATCCACCCATATAAATCAACCGTGTGAATATTATTTAGTGCTTTTCAAAACCAAATTCTATTGTATACAAATACTTCACTTCACCTTCTTTATCCTCTAAACGCACCTCCCCCAAAAACTCACAGATACGATTTTTGCCAACTCCTTGTTTTAGGCTCTCCTCCTCGATCAGTGATGGATAGGCCAACGGGAGCCATAAACGTTCTCTAAGACGCGGCTCCAGCACTTCGACCTGATGTGGGGCCTGCTTGCCCCGCAAGCCTGCTTCCGATGGAAAACGCAGCGCTAACACTCCATCCTCTTCGATATGCAATTTATAAGTCTGGCTCGCCTGGCTACTTCGAAAGGGGGAGAGCTTCTGCGGTAGTGAGGTTAGAAAATAGCTACTATTGACCCAGCCATTCAGTGCATCAGGTCTGTAGTCTGAGGCCATCAGAATATCCTGCAGCGCCTGATGCTCCAGATCTACCAGTCGCTCTTTTGGATGAAGTGTCGCAGCCTCTTCAATTCTCGGCGCTGCATCGACCCGCTCCAGCAACTGTGCTTCATCCATCAATTGCAGTAGGGTGTGGCTGACCAGTGGGTATTCTTGGCTCTCATATCCTGGCCACCTAAACACATACTTCTCTTTACCAATAAAACCCTTCAGGTTAAATTCAGGCAATATCAGGTTGGGATGTTGCAATTCACTCATAGACCGGTGTCGTAAGATCCGCCCTGCCATCTGTATGATCGAACGCATCGATGAGGGTTCGATCACAGCCCAATCGAGATCATGGTCGCGCCCTACCTCTTCTACTGGAGTAGCCACCAGAATAAAGATCAGATTCGGCTTTTTGCACCGTAGCAGATGCCCTCGGATTTCCTTATTTTCCTGATGAGGGTGTTTACCACCACGCCGGTCCAGCACCGCATCAAGGTGATCTTCCAATGCTGACCGTAGCAGTAAAACTTGTCTACTATGGTAGGGCAGCACCCGAACCTCTACATCCTCTGGAATCACACAATCCAACAGGTAGCGGCTCAACTGAATACAGGGATTTACGTTGGCGAGTCGGATAACTCCCATTGAGAGATTAGTGCCAGTTTCTGGATCAATAAATGAATGTCTTCGATGTAGTTTGATAGCGCTATCGCGCAACTGGCTGAAATAGATCTCCTTAAGCGTTTTCACATCTACAATACTGTCTTTGAGATGAGAAAGAGGAAGAATGGAGGCCCTACGTTTGATCACACTCTTCAACAACCGCTTGATCCGTTTCTGTACATAACGTTCATGTTTTTTCAAAAAAGTGTCGCTGGATGGTGTGGCAGCGATCTGACTACCAAACTCATCTACCCAAAGACAGTGCACTGCCTGCTGACGCTGACGGCCCAATGCAAAGAGCTTCCACCCTTCTTGATAGGCCGCAAACAGGCCTGCTGCAATTGCGGGGGGAATGGTTGCCGATGAGATCATCACCTTCCGCCCCAACATTCCAGCCAGATGAATCAGACGGGTAATAGCAGGGATATCCGACTGATCAAAATCATCCACCTCATCGATCACCAGATCTGCAGACATCAAGCGCAATGTAGGCAAGATTTCCCGCCCACCTGCCGTGCTCTCTACGGCGGGCATCAAATGGTCTATGGTGGAGACCACGATCGGCGCATAAAGCAGTTGCTTGCTTTTACGGTCTTTCAGAGCAGTACGCAAACGGTCACTGGGTATGGCGCTCTCGTAGGGTATATCCTGTTCCTTAAAGCGCAGGTGACGAGACAACGATGCTGTAGATTCAGCACCTGCTGTTTGTCGATCCTGTTCTGCTTGTCCAACTTTATACCGCTGATGCAAGTAACGAACCGCTGTTGAGCCAATCAGAACAGCTAACTGATCGTCTTCCAGCTTTAGTCTCTCTTGATACTCATCCCCGGTTTGCAAGGTGAGTGTCCGTAACCCCAATGCAAGGTTGTAACGAAGGCTCCCATCTATCGATAAAGCACTCATGATTTTTGCATTGGCAAAGGTCTTACCACAGCCTGTACTAGCCATATTGATGGCAAAGAAGCCTTGCTGGCTTTGATCGTGCTCTCTTTTCCATTGGTTGATGGTCTGAACAGCCCTGTTCTGCCATGCAAAGGAGGCTGGTGAGGGTTTCCGCAAAGGTCTGATATCTCGTGCAACGGGTAGCTCTTTTTCAAAAGCAGGCAGCAAGTGGGCAATACTTGTCGCCTCCCGAGTCACCCCAACCAGATGCTCATCCAACCATTGATTGGGAACTTTTTTACCTTGTTCATTCTTTCTTGTATTAGCCAACAGCTCCAGATCGTTCTGGAAGTTCTCATCACGTAATTCTGATGAGTAGTTATGGTCGCCCAGCTTCAGTGACAACCGTGCCAGTTTCAGAATAACTCTTTCAACTGGCATTGCCTCCTGTATCAGAGGTAGAACCAATTTCGCTTTTTTCATCCAGCGTGACAGTTGTCTGCACCACGGTTTGGACAATAAGGGTAGCCCCTGCTCAAACTGCCAATCCTGATCACTCAGCTCTCCGCTATCCCCTTTGATATAACCACTATCTTCTCTGGACAACGCGTTCAGAATGGCATTGCTATCCTCAATCTTTTTGGTGTTACCAAATTTATATTGCTCTAGTGCGGGCAGTTGATGGTGGGAGACAATAAGCCAACCTATCCACCGCGCAAGTATTGGCAAGCCCTCATCGAATGGGTAATCCTGACTGGCCTTCGGTGGCTTTGCTTGTTTGATCCATTCTTCGATGAACTCCTGCCGCTCTTTAAATGAAGAGTAACTGATCTTTTCCAGCTCATCCAGCCACTCTACATCATGCTTACCCTCAGCCAGAGCACGAAACAAACGGAGTGAAATCCACTCATGACGGACCCGATCACGAACACTACCGTTAATCAACATGCGCTGGAACGGATACCATGATTTTCCAAAATCATGGAACAGTGCGCTCAGCGCGACCATTACCTGTATCAATGGAAGGAATTTCCAGTCATCCTCATCCTGCTCTCGAATCAGATCACGCTGTGTTCGATTGACCGGGACATTGCCATCTTCATCAAAGTGGCTACGATTCCCAACGATCCATACCAGTTCTGTCCGATTGGTTCCCCGCATCCGATGGCAACTGACTGCTGTTGTTTTTCTCGCTGTTCTGGCAAGGCGATTCTTGACTGCATTTAAACCTTCCAAGGTAATTACAGTTTGCCATGTTCTCTCTCCAATGCGATTGGCATAAGCATCCAGAATACGCCGGGTGATATTTAACGAATTTTTCTGGCACTGTGAGATAAATGTAACAATCACTCCAAAACAGCTCCTCGCTGCACTGCTTCTTTCATCACATCAAACATGAAGTCCAGTGCACCATGTTGTGTAAAACTTTGAAGACACATCTGGCGGAACTCTTGCTCTTTTGCCCCCTGTTCTGAAGCAATAAATGCCATTGGCAAAACAATCGCATCCTTTACCAAATCTGCCACATCAAATACCAGAGCACCTCTGCGAGTCTTTCCATGCATCACAGCAAATCCGTGGGGAATCCCCAACACCCATAAACAAGTTGCTGCCAGCCCATAAGCTAAGTAGTTACCATGGTTCAAAAAAGCATTAGCTTGATCTACTCCATCATGCATGCGGGTAAAACCATTCTGGCTGGTACGATTAGCTGCAAATTTATAGAGTATTTTGGTTAAACGAGCCTCGGCCTGAAGTAATTTTGTTACATCGGTAGCTCTTTCAATATCTTGTTGGCTACGTTTTAAGGCCTTTTCCAGTGCATAATCATCAAAAGAGAAATCATACTTTCTCAGCTCTCGATCTTTACTCCAAACACGCTGCAAAAATACCAGCCGCTTTCTTTGTAAAAATTGTGCAATAGTCAGCCGCTTATTTGCATCAAACCAAAATTTTAACCATGACTGTAAATACTCAGTTGGTCGGTACTCGCTCTGAGGTGACAACCACTCTACTTCAGTAGCTGCCAGCAGTGGTGTTCCTCCACCTCCGCTAAAACCCATCATTACACCAGAGCCACATAACTCTCTAACCGCTGCCTGGGTAATAGAAGTACCCGTTCCCAATAGAATGACAGTAGTATTGGCAACAGGGATATTCCAGTACTGGTTCTCTTTCTCTGATGGTGTAAGAAAAACAACACGTCCACCTTTAACCAGAACTCGACAATGTTCTAGGTAATAGATATTGGCCCGTTTAGAGTGAAGGATCTCTTTCTTACCGGAATAGATATCTACAATGCTCATGGAGCCACATGCTAGCACTAGACCCCATCAATCAATAAACACTTTTTTGTAACAAATTGTTACAGCAAAACCTGCTCCACCCCACCCTGCTCTACGGTCTGCAAAAACTTCATCTGCCACGCTTCACCATGTAGCTGTCTGGCCATCTCTACCACCAGATAATCGACCTCTAGCCCGGTGTTGTCTTAAACCTCACGGGGTCAGTTCTCGCCCTGTAACATATTACCTCTCACAATTCTCCCGATGGTCGCCAAGTGAAGTTACCCCCAATTTTAGGACAGCAACTTAAGACAATTTTTTGTGCATAATTCACCTTAAAATAGGAGC
>JABIFG010000274.1 GCA_018650795.1 Fidelibacterota bacterium | reverse complement strand
TGTTGACGCGCCTGCAAGAACAGCGGTTTAGAAGCGAATAAATACTGAGGCAAAACGCAAAGGCGATATTTTTTGCGAGAAAAGCCAAGAAATAAAATTAGACAAGGAAATATCTGTCTCATACTTCCAGATTCTTCGCATATTTATATGCAAGACAGATGCAATCATCATAGAAGTCACTCTAAATATTCCTCGCACAGGCAATTTGCCTGCCGGAAAAGGGTGCTTTGCGGAACGCATCGTCGCTTCTACGGCGGCTCTTAAATTTCCTTTTTCTTTTTTGTATGTGAAATAAGCTCTACGTCGCTTGGCTGCCCGTAGCTCCTTCAGTGTAAAAGAGAGCATGTATCGCGGATCTCTTTTTTGCGCTTTCGCTCTACATCGCCCCTCCTGTTGGAAAGGGCAAGCGATGCAAATCTCTGGGTCAAAATGCCCTTGCCAGCCGGTTTTTCGGGCAAGGTTCACTTCCACAATTTGCCCTTGAGGGCAAGTCATTGTGGTTGGGTTTCCTTTTTCATCTTGTTGAATATCGAAATCAGATAAATGAAGTTTGTTTTCTTGCCCTTTAGCTCCCCGAATAGCTGTTTGGATAATCTCAACAGATAGGTCTTCCAAGATTGGGTCACTTGCCTCGCCACCGTAGCCACCGTCAAGATAGATTTTCTTCACATCGGTACGTTCTTTGAGTTCAGCTAAAGCATCTGCCAGCATTTTGTCGTCATCCACATTATTTGGCTCTACTTGTACCTTTGTAATCAGTTGAAGTTTGTTTTTAGGTTCACAAGTTTCGCTAATATTTGCAACATAACCTTGATAACTTTCCCCTGCTTTTTTGCGATAGCTTGCCTCTAAATCATCTACAGATTGGAGACTACCTGAAGAGATTTCTTCTTTTTCTTTTAGCAAGAGTTCTTTTTCTACCAACTTGAAGTGTTCAGAAAAAAGACGTTCCAATACCTTGTATGAATTTTCTTCAGCGTAGTTTTCTTCTAACTCTTTCAATAAAGACTGCATCGTTGCACCAACCCTTTGAAGGTGGCTTTGATTCGCATCTTTGCCTTTTACTCTGTAGCTATAATGGTCTGAAGAACCTTTCAGATAAGGAGCGTAGATTTCTTCTAGTCGGGATTTGTCCGCTTCGGATAAGATTTTGTGTGTGCGTTGAGTGCCTTCGACCAATAAGCGCAAGCGGCTTGAATTTACGATATTGCTGGCTAGCTGCGTTGAATCCATCCGCTGCGTTCCCGTCTGAACTACTAAGTCCACGATCTGTGCATCGGTGATATCTCTAAAAGTGGTCTCTAGCAAGTTGATCCCTGTTTTGAGATAGTATTTACTCAGGCGGTCTCGAAAATAATACAGTGTGCGGATGGCAAATGTACCATCTCCTAAGTCTGTATAGCCCAAAGCATAGCGAACTTGTATATCAAACAAAAAATGTTCATAAAGTTCTGCATCACTCCAACCATTGCCTGCTTTGAGGAGTTCTAAACCCACCAAAAGATTTATTGCTATATTCGGGCGGGATGCAGAACCCGAATATAAGACAGAGAAAATATCTTCATCTATGCGGCAAAAAACTTCACGATAAAATGTATCTGCCCATGAGGTTTCCAGCACTCTTCGCACCTTTGATGGAAGCTTGCTAACCGTGCTGAACATATCTGGCTGGAGATGTTTTGTGTTTGTTTTGAACATGTTTTTATTATATTAAAGAATCCGCTTTTTGAGGAGGGTGAACCACCCTTTTTGCAGCGAAATCAACTATATTCTAGGAAAAAATATTCAATAAAAAAACATCCCCCTAAAAAAGGAAGCTATTGGACTTTTGATGATTTTAAAAAATGGTATTCAGACCAATATTCAAAAGAACCGGTTTGTTATTATTGTGGTATTCCTGAAAAATTTATAAAAAGAGTATATTGGGATATAAGAGGTACAAAAAGACCCGCAACAAGAATTAGGCTTGAATTAGAACGATTAGACCCTTGTGGTAATTACAATAGTGAAAATGTAGTATTAGCATGTTTTAATTGTAATAATTGCAAAAGTGATATTTTTACGCACAATGAATTCAAAGTTATTGGAAAAACAATAGAAAAATTTTGGAAAGAAATTGTTGAAGAAAATAATATAAAATAAAAGCAACCACTAAGAAACCATTTACTCCCTTCGAAACACAATCTCCCCATCAAACACAGTCATCTTCACCTGCGCCTTCCCAATCTCTAGCGGGGGAATCTCAAAAATATCATCTTCCAAGACAACTAAATCTGCCAGCTTGCCGGAGGTGAGGCTGCCTTGCATATTCTCTGTTCCGGCTGCGATGGCTGCGCCCATAGTGTAGCCATAAACAGCTTCTGCTACCGTTAGACGCTGCGCAGGATACCACCCTTCTGCGGGCGTACCATCATTTTTTTGACGAGTAACAGCAGCCTGAATTCCCAAATAGGGATTGGGGGAAGCAACGGGGCAATCGGAGCCAAGTGCGAGGGTTGTCCCCGCATTCAAAAGATCCCGAAAAGCATATGCCCAGCGGCCACGTTTCCCAAGGGTGGCGTCAACCATATCCATATCTTCAACCAGATGCAAAGGCTGAACAGAGGCAACCAAGCCCAAATCTGCGAGGCGTCCCAAATCATCGGGGTGGCTATGCTGCACATGCTCGATCCGATGTTTGGGATGTGTATCCCGCTGATCGAGATTTCCATCCAAAACTTCTGTATATACATCGAGCAATTCTCGAATGGCTCGATCGCCAATTGCGTGGATTGCGGTGCCGATGCCTGCTTTTTCTGCAATGGCAATTTTCTCTGCCATCTCACTCATTGGGGTCAGGGGCATGCCGGTTTCATTGGTATTTTCAAAACTCTCCAGCATCCACGCCGTGCGCGGACCGAGTGCACCATCTGCAAAAAGTTTGATGCCGCCTATGCGCAGAAAATCATCGCCAAAACCACTCTGCAAACCTGTTTTTGCCGTCTCTTCAACAAACTCACCAGGCAGCATAACCAAAGCGCGTAACTTAAGCAGGTTTTGATCCCGCAAACGCTGAAAAGTGCGCAAAGCCGGTGCCCCCCCATCGCCACCCATAATCCGAAAATCATGAACGCTGGTAATGCCAAGTTCGTGAAGCTGCTTCATGGCAATTTGCATGGCAACATCAGCTTCTATATCGGTGGATATTGGCATGACATCACGCACCAAATTAATCGCAAACTCAAAAAGCAAACCATTCGCTTCACCATTTTCGTCGCGCTGAATTACACCCATCTCAGGGTCGGGGGTATTTTCATCAATTCCTGCCTGTGCCAACGCCACTGAGTTTGCCAATGCCAAGTGCATATCTTTTCGCCATAAAACAACAGGGTTTTGGGGAGAAATTTTATCTAGATCGGCTTTTGTGGGCGCAATTGGTTTATCCCAATTATCCTGATTCCAGCCTCCGCCTATAATCCACTTACCCTCGCCTGCCTTTTTTGTTGCCTCGCTCACTTCTGCCTGCATTTCTGCCAATGAGCGCGTATTTCCGAGCATAATCCCCCGCAAAAGCAAGGACCACTCATAAAAATGGATATGCGAATCTGCCAGCCCCGGCAAAACACGCCGTCCCTGTAAATCAATTTCTTTCGTATTTTTATGCCCAAAAGCACGAATTTCTTCATCATTCCCCACAGCTAAAATTCGCCCATCTCGTAGGGCAATTGCGCTGGCATCGGGGTAGCTTTCATCCTGAGTATGTAATTTTCCGTTGAATAAAATTAGGTTTGGCATTTTAAGACCTCAGACTTCAGACATCAGATTGCTGAAGTCTCTTCGCAATTTCACGGTCAATTTTTCCCATTGGGTAATCTTCTAACTCTTTCAAATCTACCCAACGCCAATTTTCTTTCTGGGATGATTTAAGCATTGTGCAGACGTAAGCATGTTCCGTTATTTTGAAATGGGTATAAGCATGATCAATTATGCAGAGCGGATTCCCTACGTGGATTTGAACTTGGTAGCCCTCTCGAATCACACCTGCCAGTCCCTCAGCTGGGTTTCCCTCAACCCGACCGTTAAGAAATTCCCACATCCCACCGAGTAATCCCTTTTTCGGACGTTGAGCCAATAAAACTTTCCCCCGCTCTGCGTCAACAATCACTGCTGCTGCGTGGATATGGTGCGACACCTGCTTCTTTTTCTTTCGCACCGGTCGCATTTCTTGATTACCAAGTGTATAAGATTTGCAAAATTCGTTAATAGGGCAATCTTCACAACAGGGATTACGCGGCGTACAAATCGTCGCACCTAAATCCATTAGAGCTTGGTTGTAATCGCACGCTTCGCCTTTTGGTAAATGCTTTTCTGCTAAATCCCAAAAAATTTTTTCGGCTTCTTTTGTGCCCAAAATAATGTCTATATCAAAAATCCGCGCATAAACTCGGCGAATATTCCCATCCACTGCAGCAGCATCGTGCCCAAATGCCATCGAGGAGATTGCCGCAGCGGTATAAGGTCCAATTCCTGGCAATTTGATTAGGTCTTTCACATCTTCAGGAATCTGAGCATCGTACTCATCAACTAATATCTTTGCGGCATGATGCAAATTACGCGCACGGCTATAATAGCCGAGGCCTTCCCAAAGGTTAAGTACATCTTGCTCGCCCGCATCCGCGAGACTCTCAATGGTGGGGAATTTATCCATCCAGCGTTCAAAGTAGGCAATAACAGTATCTACACGGGTTTGCTGGAGCATGATCTCCGAAACCCAAACAGCATAGGGATTCCCCAAATCTCGCCAAGGGAGGATCCTTTTATTTTGATGATACCAAGTTAAAAGATAGGATGCAATAGAATCACTCATTACAAGAGATCATATTTTTTTCACTGAGAAGAATTTTCTCATTATCCATCAAGTAGATCAGCCTCGCTTCAAGATAACGCTCGTTTTGGCACCCTAAAAGAATTGCATCCACTCCAGTAGGAAATTCGGCAGGCATATGTTTAACTGGAAAAATAACCTGTGTACTTTTTTCATTAATGAGAGTAAAACCCATGCGTGAAAAATCTTGAACACCGTAAGCGGGCCAAGGATGTGCTGAGGCTAATCCATTGCCTTTGGCATAAAAACGTGGATAAATCAAACGTCCCATCAAAACACGAGCATTTTCTTGCATAGCAAAAGACTCAATTTCGGAAGAGGCTGGTGCAATCTTTGCGATAAGTTCTTGCTCAGAGAGAGAATCAAAATGTGGTGAGATGTTTTCTTCAAGAATGATCGGAGAAAAACCAATGCTGAGAAAAAGAAAAGAAGGAAGGAGAATAGAACGCAGATTAAGAATATTGACTATTTTTTCTTTTTTCTTTTCGGTTTGCGCTGTAATAATCTTTTCTTCAGCTACACCAAAAAGGGATACTAGAAGAATTAAGAATTCAGCGAAACCGATTCCGAAGTAGAAGTAGGCAATCCAATCAGCGGGAAGATCATAACGCCAGCCGGAGAAGCGGGCAACTCCATTGGAGAGGGCGTATCCAAGATTAAAGGCAAGCGGCATTAGTCCAACCCAGCCAAGCCGACGCCATGACGCACCGATGCCTAAGGCAATAATAGCGAGATAAAAAACAAGTAAGAATTGGTTAGCAAGGCTGAGACTTCCATTCCAGCTTGTCCAATAGATATTGATAGGTTCCTGAAAACCATGAAATGGTTCGATAAGAGGTAGAGCAAGTAAGCCATTAAGTTCAGTTGCAATGAAATGAGTGCTAATGAAATTGGCTACATAGACTGGATTTTCAAGAGCAAAGTCGATAACAGAATTAGAGACACTTTCATTTTCAAAATCAAAATCCAAGTTTAAATTATCTGTTTTTTTATATTGACTGGCTAAAACGGAGAGTTGTTTTGGATCATCAAAGGTAAATTTCCCTGTAAGTTGGGCATTGCGCGTCAGCCACGGAGAAATACTGAGCAATACGCCCAGCATAAAAATTACAATCGTCATCCCCCAATTTTTCCAGCGTGGAAAAAAAATCAGCAAAGCTAAAAGGATGATGATGGGCAAGATAAGCATGGATTGCGTGCGCAAAAGGAGCAACATCCCGAAGGTTCCACCAGCAATAAGAGGTGGGAGGGGTTGACGGTCACGTTTTTGGAACCAGTAGATGACGACCAACGCGACCAAGCTAAGAACAAGAGCGGTCGGAAGATCTGTCAGCATCATCCTACTATTGGAAACGCGTGTCTGTGAGGAGACGAGAAGATTTGTCCACTCACGGAATATCCCCAAAAAAGCAATTGTTATGCCTGCCGTACGGCTATGGAGAGTCTTCCCAAGAAAATAAAGGACAACGGGAAAAAGAGAGAGAACAAGAGTTTGCCCGAGCATGATTTGATCGTAATCGTTGATGCCAACGATGGCGCGCAAGCCTGCTAAAAAGACAAGGTAGAGCGGGCGGGGTGGAATTTGAGAGAGAAAGCCGTTACCAAGTAGAAGCCCTTGCGAGAGATAATCATAAAAACCCGCATCTGAATAAGGGAGTGATTTGCCAAGTGGATAGGCGAAAGGCGCGTAAAAGCTGTTTTTGAGAACATCCATCGGGACACTCCACCAGATTGCAGCGGCAATGCCCCAAATCAGGATAGCGATAAAAAGGTCTTTTTTCTTGAAAGAAAATTTTAGATTAAAAAGTAGGGCAAATAAACCGATAATTAACGCCAATGCAAATTGCCACCCCTGAATGGCAACCCCTGGCTCTGCCCAATATGCTGAATCAGGGATCAAACCAATGCCAGAAATGGACACAAAAGCAAAAAGAGCCAGAAATATGGCAAAGATAATTCCAGCTGTCTGAAAGTTTTTTTTATTTCGAAATTCTTTTGTATCAAAACCTTTGCGAAGAAAAAGAAGCCATAAAGAAAACTGAAATCCCAAAATAATAATAAAGAGCGCAAGCGGTTTTGCGCGCTCAAAAAGGGGCAGAAGCTTTTCAGGATCATAGTAACGCAGAAAAAAGAGTGCGATAGCTATCAGGAACACAGTGAGCGCAGATAGCCAGGTAAGTGCAGCGAAGGATTTGGGGAAATTCTCTGTAGCAAGATATTTTTCCATCCAAATTGATTTGCGCCAAGAGAGAATTCCTAGCCACGCAGAAAGGAGGCTTATGCTCAAAAGAACCACAACCATAAGAAGACGAGAAGCAGAAAGTCCAAAAATAAGATTATTTGTGGGGTCTGTGGGAAGGCTTAGTAGCGTAAATAAAGCAAAGCCTCCCTCAAGGGAGGCTAGCAAGAAAAAGAAAGACCAATATTTGAGCGTTTTTTTAGACATAGCGTTTTTGAAACGCGAATATCGCGAATGCTTTTTATTTTTCCTTTCTGTTAAAAAGTACGCTTAAAACTGAAATCCACTCCGTGCAGGGACGATCTTATAAGAAAAATTATCAATATACTCAAAAAGTTTTTCTCTTAAAGTCTCCCATCCATCAGAATCTAGTGCATTTTGAGCACTCTCAGCATCTGGAGCCATCATCCCAACCTGAATTTGTGGATAATCTCCATAAAGTGTTGCCCACGCATCAAGAGGGTGGAATCCAAGACGCTGCACACCAGGAATAAGCTCACTGATAACAAACTCGAAATATTGTTGTTCGTTCTCTTGCGAAATATCCCAAGTCATTAAAATTTTGACAGCCACAAAATTGCTCCTACTTTATCTGATATTCAAGAACAACGACACGTGTATCGTCAGGCAAGCTGCTTTTGGTGATTTTGAGCGAGTCTTCGGCTTCTAATGCGCCTAATCCCATCTCTTTGATAAATTTCTCCAAGGGATCAAGGGATAATTTCCCATCGGGGGTTGCGTAGTGCATCGGAACAACAAGCTTAGGCTCTAAAACGCCAACCACTTCTGCTGCCCTTGCCGCGCTCAATCCACCTCCACCGCCAACAGGAACCAAGGCAATATTAACTTCGCCGAGTGCATCCACCTGTGAGCGGCTGGGTACTTCACGCAAATCGCCAAGATGGGCAATTGTAATCCCATCGTAATCAAAAACATAAAGCGTGTTACGAAGTTGGCCAGTTTGGTTTTTACCATTTGTTCGCACGCCAGTAATGAAAACTCCACCAACTTCATATTCGCCGGGTCCATCCAGTAAATGTTTATAGCCTTTGACACCATTAACAAAATTATGCCCGGGCGCATTGTGGCTAATCGTCACAATATCAGATTTAAGTTTTAGTGCACCATACCCAGCAACCTTATGGTCAAAAGGGTCTGTCACGACAGAGGCAGATCCGCGCTCTGTCAGTCGAAAACAAGATTGTCCGTACCAAGTAATTTCCATTGTAGATCCTCCGCATCTATTATACCCGCAAGAAAGGATTACGAGAGTATAATTTTTCAAATTTTCAAGGAGCATTATGAGCAAATCAAAAATCTTCCCCTATCTCGAAGTTCTTTTCGCCGTCATCGTTTGGGGCGCATCTTTCATCGCGACAAAAATTGGCGTCAAAGAGGTTTCACCCATTACTGTTGTTTGGCTCCGCTTTGGGATGGGCGTGATTATTCTCGGCATCGCTGTTGCAGTCAGAAAAGAATTTGCCTTACCCTCTAAAACCGAATGGGGATATTTCGCCTTACTCGGTTTTCTGGGAATCACCTGGCATCAGTGGCTCCAATCAACGGGGTTAGTGACTGCCCAAGCATCTACCACCGCATGGATCGTGGCAACGACTCCAATTTTTATGGCATTGCTCGGATGGCTGATCCTGAAAGAAAATTTGACGTGGGGACAAGGAGCGGGAATAATGCTCGCGACATTAGGCGTGATACTGGTCGTGAGCAATGGAGCGGTGAGAAGCATCTTCTCTTCTAACTTCGGCACCCCCGGCGATTACCTGATCATGATCAGCGCATTAAATTGGGCA
>JABIFG010000273.1 GCA_018650795.1 Fidelibacterota bacterium | reverse complement strand
AGTGACTCTTTAATGACATCCAATTCAAGTAAGGCTGCCTCACCGACTTCAGCATTCACCAATACCTCAACCCGGCGGTTGGATGCACGACCAAGCCAGGTTTCATTATCGCCAACAGGATAGTGAGGACCTAATCCATGAGTATGAACATTCTCTGGATTCAAATTATAATTCTCAACTAGGAAATTCTTCACACTTATTGCTCTCCAGTCTGAAAGCAGCATGTTGAATTCAAGACTACCACGATCATCGGTAAAACCTTTAATAACTATCTCAATATCTGGTTGCCATGAAAGGAAGTCACCCAGTTTACGAAGACTTGGCTCTGCAGAAGGTTTAAGGTCTGCTGAACCAACATCAAACTGCGTACCCTCGAGAATCATATTAAAAGATAGGGTTTCAACGAGAGTAGAGATGCGAGTCTCGAGTGTATCGGTAACAATCAAGTTTCCATCTTCATCTAGCAATTCAAGGTGAGCAGCAACCACACCGGTATTCTGAACGAGCTCATAGTCATCTGGCTTCATGGCAACATCAAAAGCTGAGTTTCTTTGAGCGGCCCAATCGCCGAGACTCCAGGTATCGGCTTCTTCACTATGCGCAATTGGCTCGACATGAATTGAATCCATGGTAGCGGTACCTGGCTTATAAATAAATCCTGGGGGTAGTTCTTGATGGAAACGCACGCGGCTTACAGGAATTTCACCAGTGTATTTAATATCGTACATGAACTCAAGCTGGTTAAACTC
Source organism: Fidelibacterota bacterium (assembly GCA_018650795.1). Taxonomy (GTDB): domain Bacteria; phylum Fidelibacterota; class UBA8477; order UBA8477; family JABMPR01; genus JABMPR01. The sequence continues at coordinate 2,443 of JABIFG010000273.1, read as the reverse complement.
AGAATCCTCTTCAGCGGCATTGTAGAAGACCAATTCTACTCGACGGTTCAGAGCACGACCCTCAGGTGTGCGGCCATCATTAATGGGTTCTGAAGCGCCCATACCAGCTGCTGTGATACGAGATTCACTGATACCCATGGTCTGAATGAGATAAGTTCTGATGGCGAATGCTCTGGCTTCAGAGAGAGCTTCATTGTCTGCAAAAGCACTTCCGGAAGCAAGAGGCAAGTGATCTGTATGACCCTTAATATCGAGGTTGATCTGTGTTTGCCATTGCATCAAATCGCCAATATTTCTGAGTTCATTAAAAATTTCACTCTGCAATGTGGCTGAGCCAGAAACAAAACCGATTCTGACCAGGAGGCTCCATGGTTTATATACGAGGAGTCTAAATTCTTCAGTGAGCATCTCTGTTTTCATTTCCAGAGTTGACTCTTTGCTTAGCACACTTACTAATTCAAGTTTTTCCAACGGGATGTTGATATTTAAGCTATCACCTGAATAGAGCGTCACATTCCATGTGTTGGCAGCCCATCCAAGAGAATCTACTGTTGAATCAACTGCGAAGAGTCGACCGAAGGATGGCAGACTACTTTCGTCAACGCGCAGGATCAAGTCACCCAGTACTGTTCTATTAAAGGTAAATCTACCAAGGCTATCAGTCATAGTGGCTTTTGAGTCATTCAGGACCATGACGAGGTCAGACTGAACGTCTTCATTTGGATCAAAAATGCCATTACGGTTCATATCGTAATATGCTGTTCCAGTAATTTTACCAGGGACTGATATTTCCCGTAAAGCAAAATTGGATTTGGCTATACTGGCGGCTGCCACACGAATCATCTTACTCTGAGTATCACCCAGATAGTCTGGGGAATCGAGAATAATCTCACTCAGGGCTGGCAGTGTACGTTCGTTGACACGGATGACATGCATACCGGCTTCAACATCAGGAACACTATATTTTCCATATTCATCAGTGATGATTCTGGCACCGTTTTCCATGATGAGCTCAACATTTTTAGCTGTCTCTTCATTTTCATCATGAATTCCATTTGCATTCGTGTCATAATAGACTTTACCGATGATGAGACCGCGGTCGCTAAAGAGACCTGGTTTTACAACAACATCAGCAATTGCCAGATTGGAAATGACTGGGAAGCCTAATAGGGTGTGTGCCCTTGCCATAACTTCATTGGTATTGGTTCCTTCACGGCTATTCATACCGGCAATAATGCGATACTTCATCGTGAAGGTTTCACCAGGTTGCAGTGTGTCATTAATAGTCCACGTCATTGCCAGACGTTTACCCACTGCTTCCTGAATGTTTGGTTCACTAATTTTTATATCATTCAGGTAACTGGTGTTCTTACGGAATTTAAAACCGTATGGGAGTACATCTTCCACAACAAGGTCATGGATAATGTCATCTGTACTCGTGTTGGTCATTTTGACAGTGTATGTGATAACATCACCAATTTCGATAACTCGACGATTGCTTTGCTTGGTAACTTTCAGGAATGGGAAGATGATTTTGGTCTTCGCCTTAGAATTAATATTCCTGTCACTCCAGGTACTATCGATAGTACTTGCAACCAAAGCCTTATTCTCAATCCATCCGAGACCAGCATCAATGGTGATTCTGGCGTCGAAATTGATATGGAGTGAGTCCCCGATCTGAATATCACTTCTTCTGAAGCTCATTTCATTACTAAAGGGATCAAGACCATCATAAATCGTGTTCGCATCCGTTTGGATTGTACTCTCAATGAGTTCAAGTCCACTAGGCAGGTAATCAACGATAAATACAGAATCGGTAAAAGTGACATCCTGTGTACCAAAATCCAGGTTGTAATGGAGTGTATCTCCAACGGCTGCTTCAATCTTGTCCACCGTTTTAATCATATAGAAGGGTGAACTTCTTAAAGTGACGTTGGCGTTCACAACATAGAGTCCTGGTGTAGTAAGATTAACATCGAGCGCACCATCGCTGTACGAGCTAATTCCATTGTACACTACTGTCATGCTGTAATTACCTGGCAATAGATTGGTAAAGAAGTATTGACCTGTAGTGTCTGTGTAGGTTGAATCGGTCATATGATGATCAGAAGCTTTCCTCAGTGTGGCGGTGGTGTCTGTAATCTCACCATTCACAATAATAAGGATACTGTCTTCTTTGATTATTTCACCTGTAATTTCGTCAAATAGCCAGCCTGAAACAGAATTGAGATTGGTAACCAGTGAACCTTCACTGGGTGTTTGAATCTCAATTTCCTGTATGGTCTCATAAGGAATTCCATCATCTCCAATCAGAGTATAAATGATCTGATACAGATCATCCTGATAGATAGGAATGAGGTAATAACCCTCTGCATTGGTGCTATCATGTCCAGCATAGGCACCAGTATCAACGCGTCTTAGTTCGACTCTTACATCCTCTTGT
>JABIFG010000272.1 GCA_018650795.1 Fidelibacterota bacterium | reverse complement strand
GGGACTTTCTTGCCGATAATCCTCAGTGCCAGACCCTCAGCGATAGCCGTTTTACCAACCCCAGGTTCGCCGATAAGAACTGGATTATTCTTCTTTCGCCTGGATAGAATCTGGGCGACCCTTTCGATTTCTTTGTCCCTTCCAATGACTGGGTCAAGCTTACCAGCTCTGGCTAAAGCAGTCATATCCCGACCAAAATGATCCAGGGCAGGTGTTTTACTCTGTGGCTTTCCTTTGCCCGAGTCAGTTTCACGACCTCCAGCTTCAGGGGAAAACTCCATCTCATCACGTACGATCTCATAATCAATACTGAATTGAGCCAGCATGTCTGCTGCGATGCCTTCCTGCTCACGTAGGATTGCCAGAAGTAAATGCTCAACATCCACTACATCTGCATTGAGGTCTCGGGCCTCTTGATATGTATTTTTCAAGATTCGCTCAGCTCGCTTGGTGAACGGAAGTGTGCCAAGGATCATGGTTCCACCTGAAGTGCGGATTTGCTCTTCAATGTGATTTTTTATCTCTGCCGCATCGATATTCAATGATTGCAGGATATCGATAACTTTATTATCACCCTGTCTGAAGATTCCCAACAATAAATGTTCAGAACCTATATATGCATGCCCCAGTCTAATGGCTTCCTCTTTGGAAAGCTGGATCACAGCCTGGAGTTTTTTATGGAAATTTGCTTTCAATTGATAACCTCAATAATTATTCATGTTTCAACAGGTGTCAATATAAGGCGTGAACACCTGAGAATAAAACAATGTGTGTGTTTGATTTTGATTATGTCAGCGAGATGACTCTATCACAGGCTGCGGAGAGTGATCTACTATGTGTAGCAATGAGAAAAGATTGATCATATTCCTTTCTCACTGAATGTATTAAGTCAATTAGACGCTTACCGTTGTCCGGATCCAGGTTTCCAGTAGGTTCATCAGCCAAAACAAGTTCAGGTCGATTCATTAATGCCCTGGCTACGGCCACACGTTGCCTCTCACCACCCGATAGTTGCGAGGGCTTATGATGACGTCTCTCATAGACTCCAACGGCTTCCAGCAGGCTTTTAGCTCTTTCGTTGGCCACTACTTTATCAAGATCGACAATCTTGGCCGGAATAAGCACGTTCTCCAGAGCTGTGAATTCTGGGAGCAGATAATGAAACTGAAAAATATACCCCAAATTCTCGGCTCGAAAGGTGCTCAGGGCTTGATCATTCATATTTGTGGGAGATTTTCCTGATATAATCAATTCTCCGGAATCAGCCGTATCCAGAGTACCAATAATATTGAGCAAGGTTGTCTTGCCAATACCTGAGGGACCGTTGATAGCTACAATTTCACCTTTTTCCATACTAAGATTGACATTTTTAAGCACATCCAGATTCTCACCTACTGCCGAGTAACTTTTATTTATGTCAATGACTTGAAGAATGGTATTCATAACTCACTTCTCTATCTTTTGTAATTGATGGCATCTAACGGTAAGAGATTAGCAGCTTTCTTTGACGGATAACGTATGGACAACTGGACGATGGCAAAAGCAACAATACCTACCATTAGCACTTCATTCCAATACAATTGAACTGGCAAAACCGGAATGAGATAAATTTCATCCGGCAATGTAATCCAGCCCCAATGCGACTGACTCAACACCAGCAGAGTACCCACTACAACACCTAGAACTACTCCCAGAAATGCTACAATCAGCCCCTGTAGGTTAAATATATTTTTGATATTTGATGATTGGGCACCCATAACTCGTAGAATGCCAATATCACCCGTTTTCTCTAGAACCATCATCATCAATGAGCTGACAATATTGAATACCGCAATCAAAATGATCAGATTCAGACCTATAAAGCTACCCCACTTTTCCATGCGCATGGCATCGAAGAGTGTTTTATGCTGGTCATGCCAGGTTTGAACTCTCAAATCAGGCAAAGCCTTGTTGAGACGCGCTTTGACATTATTTGCATCGTTAAAGTCATCCAATTGCAGATGAATAACTTCTTTACCAGCCGCTTTAAACATCCTGCGACCCTCTGCATAATCGATAATCGCCAGGTTTCGGTCAAAATCAAAAATATCGGATCGGAAAATGCCTGTGACTACAAAGTGTCTCTGAGGAATACGAAATAATCCAGATCTAACATCAAGGGGACTCTGAATAGCCAATGTGTCCCCGGCGGTAATAAAGAACTTATCGGCGATTCCGGCACCGATAACAATGCCAGGCAATTCATATTCATTTTTTTTAAGCCGACCTGAATTTCTCTGGCCTCCAGCAGCACTTGTTAAGAAATATTCCCAATGATCCTGATCGATCGCATGAATATTCAGAACCAGTTTGTCATCAAGAACCACCAAGACAGCCTTTCGTTCGGTGCTGGCATAAATGGATTTGGCTTCCGGGATGATAGATCGGATCTGATCTATGTCAGCATCTGAAGAAATGACGACATGGGGAATAAAGTTAGCAATGCGACGTGTCACTTCCCCTTCAAATCCATTCAGGATAGCCATGGTTATAATGAGTGCTATGACACCGAGAGCAATTCCAATGATGGAGATTCCTCCCACCAGACTAATAAATCGATTGCTCCTTTTGGCAAAAAAGTAACGACGCGCCATGTACCAGTTCAGCTGACTCATTCATCCCTCAATGTATCAGCCGGCTGCAGACGACTCGCTTGCATAGCTGGGATGAGAGAAGATAGAATTGCAAGTATGATCACACCACCAGATATGGCGACAACATCCTCTACTCCTATCATTATAGAAACCTTGTCCATAAAATAAACATCACTGGGAAGCGAAATGATACCAAAGGTCGTTTGCAACCAGGACAGAAAAACGGAAAGGATGATGCCGGCCAATGTCCCGAACAGCCCCATCATAAGACCTTCCAGGGCAAATATGCGGCGAATACGTTTGCGGCTGGTGCCCAGAGCTCTTAGTGTTCCTATTTCCGTCCTTTTCTCCATGATAATCAAGATCAGTGTACTGGCTACGTTGACAATAGCCACAATCATAATCAGGCTAAATATGATAAATATTGGGAGTTGTTGGGTTTTCATCCAGTTGAAAAGTGTTTGGTGACGATCCCTCCATGAAATGGACAAATGAGAATAGGGTAAAATTTGATCAATCTGCCTCATTACTCCATCAGTGAGTGAGATATCAGTAAGAAATACACCAAAATCATCAGTATTTGGACTATCCGGGAACAGCTCATCCATAGTCTGGGGAGAGCAGTAGAGGTAACTTTTATCATAATCGATCATGCCAGACTCATAAATGGCTTGAACCTGGGAGACAGCTATGCTAGGCAAGCCCATCTGATCGGTGAAAGAGCCTAAATCATATGCCAGAATCTGATCAGAGATGCCCACTTCAAGTTGATCAGCCAGGGCTGCTCCGATAATGAGACCTGTTTGATTACTTTCACCCCCAGTGTAGTTGGAACTTACGGAGTAGAGCTGACTGAGTGCCGATGCTGGCATGACTTCCAGCAGAGCGCCTTCGGTAATACCGTTTGCCTTGAGCATGACTTCAGCTTTTTTGATTCTGAAGATTTGATTGACACCTGGAATCTCAGAAATTTCCGCTATTTTCTCTTCATCGAGATCAAAGCCTGATTCAAAAAGTTTTTCGATGCGAATATGAGTATCAAAACCGATGATTTTATCTGTAACAACAGATTCAAAGCCCCGCATAACTCCTAGCGCCAGCACCAGAGTAGCTACTCCAAGCGCCATACCCACCATCGTGGTACGCGAAATAAATGCTATAAAGGGAACCCGGTGTTTACCGAAGAGATATCGTGTCGCAAGATAGCCGGTATAGGACACCAGTCAGTTTAAAACCTATCCTTTCGATTCGGGACGCATTTGTGGGAAGAGCAGAACATCCCTAATAGATCTGTTACCTGTCAGCAACATGACCAATCGATCAAGACCAATCCCCACTCCGCCTGTAGGAGGCATGCCATATTCCATAGCCTGGAGGAAGTCTTCATCAAGTGTTTGTGCTTCCTCATCCCCTGCTGCTCGCAGTGCTGACTGGGCTTCAAGTCGTTCACGTTGATCAATAGGATCATTCAACTCAGTGAAGGCATTGGCAAATTCATTCCCGGCAATAAAAAGCTCAAATCTTTCAACAAAGGTTCCATCGCTATCACGTTTATGTTTTGCGAGTGGAGATATGGCTTTGGGATATTCTGTCACAAATGTAGGATGGATAAGATGTGGTTGAACTAATTCATCAAATAGGGCATCCAATAACTGACCATAATTTGCATCACTTGATGCATCAATCTTATGCTCGCGGCAAACTTTGAGTAATTCAGCTGCATCTGCTTTTGACAAATCAACATTGGCATGTTTCTGAACGAGTTCAGCCATGGTTGCACGGTCAAAGGGTTTGGTTAGATCAACTTCATGGTCATTGAATTCAAAGGTGCTTTGATCCAGATCTGTGGCTAAATGCTTGAAGAGTGTCTCTACTTGATCCATGAGATAGAAATAATCAACATAGGCTTCATACCATTCAACAGCAGTGAATTCAGGATTGTGTGTACGATCCATACCTTCGTTTCTGAAGTTCCGAGAAAATTCGAAGACCTTTTCAAAGCCACCAATGATTAAGCGTTTGAGATACAGCTCATCAGCGATCCGTAAGAATAAATCAATATCCAGAGCATTGTGATGCGTCTTGAATGGACGAGCCGAGGCACCGCCATATAGAGGTTGAAGAATCGGGGTTTCTACTTCCAGGTAATCTGAATTATCAAAGAAGGTTCGAATACTTCTGTATATTTTTGCCCGTTTGACGAAGGTTTCTTTTACATCAGGATTGACGATGAGATCAAGATAGCGCTTACGATAACGCTGCTCTTTATCCTCAAAGCCATCAAAGAGCTGACCATCTTTTTCCTTCACGTTAGGCAGAGGTCTGATGTTTTTACTGAGGAGTGTCAGTTCGTGAACTTTCAGAGTTTTCTCGCCAGTGCGAGTAGTCATTAGTTCCCCACTAACCCCTACAAAATCACCAATATCAAGTTGCTTGAACATCATATAGGTATCAACACCAATATCATCACGACCTATGTATAACTGCAATTTTCCACTACCATCCATGATATTGGCAAAGCTGGCTTTGCCCATGACACGTCTGGACATGAGTCTACCGGCCAAGCGTGTCCCTTTTTTCCCAAGGAGATTGTCAAATTGCTCCAAAGCTTCAGTTATCAGATGACTGCGGTCATAATTATGTGGATATGGATTTATACCATCAGCTACCAGCGATTTAATTTTTTCTTTACGCTGGTCGATGATCTCGTTTAAAGTGCGCTCACTCATTAGGATTGTTTTCCCATTTGATTCAATAAATATGCTTTAATAAAGCCGTCAATTTCACCGTTCATGACTGCTTGTATGTTCCCTGTCTCATGCTTGGTCCGATGGTCTTTAACCATGGTGTATGGATGAAACACATAGGATCTAATCTGGTTGCCCCAGCCAATTTCAGTTTTGGAGGAGGCCATTTTGTCCATCTTGGCCTGCTCCTTTTCTTTTTCTACTTGATATAATCTGGCCTTGAGCATTTTCATGGCCGTTTCTTTATTTTTATGCTGGGATCTTTCGTTCTGACATTGGACCACAATACCGGTAGGCGCATGTGTTAGTCTTACTGCTGAGTCAGTTTTATTAATATGCTGACCTCCAGCACCACTTGCACGATAAGTATCCACTCTTACCTCACTCATGTCGATGGTAATTTCTATTTCAGTCTCGTAGAGTGGATAAACATAGACAGATGCAAATGAAGTATGTCGTCTTGAGTTTGAATCAAAAGGACTAATTCGTACCAAACGATGAATACCATTCTCAGCCTTCAAATATCCAAAGGCGAAATTACCTTTTACTTCAATAGTGGCATCTTTGAGACCTGCTTCATCCCCAGGTAGATAATCAAGAGCTTTCCAACTCCAGCCACGATTATCAAACATACGAGTATACATGCGATAAAGCATCTCAGCCCAATCCTGGGATTCAGTTCCACCTGCTCCCGGGTGAATGGTAACAATACAATTAAGTGCGTCATCCTCACTTGAGAGCAACTGCCGTAATTCGTAGTCTTCCAGGGTTTTGCGGAATTTCCGTAATGATTTATTCAGATCTGGTGTCAGACTCTCGTCTTGATCCTCCAGTGCCAACTCCATGAGGATATCCAGGTCTTCCTCATGAGTGAGAACATTCTCCCAATCGGTGATCTGAGATTCCAGTAAATTTATCTTTTTGAGAGTTTCTTGCGCGGTGGCCTGATTGTTCCAGAAATCATCCTTAACAGACAGTTCCTTTAAATCACCTAGTTCTGATTGAACCACAGAGAGGTCAAAGATGCCCCCTCAGCGTATCTAAACGCTCCTTAAGTCCACCCATTTCATCTCTGATTTCGTCAAACATTTACGTTGTCGTTCTAGTGTAGAGATAATAACCATTGATCAAAGTTACCATCAGATTGATATAAGGTGTTGCTGTGCTGAGAATTTTCCAAATAGTGCCTTTGACGATAATTGTATCATTGGGGTATATCTCTGGAATATGCTTACTATCCCCGGTTTCAAGAAATTTTTCGACATTGGCAACGATGACTCTTGGTTCACCTTCTGTCTCATTAAATCGAAGTATCCTGATATTGGAAAGTTTTGCCTTATCGGTTGGACCACCTACGTAGCTGAGGATCGAGATAAGATCAGCATCACTAGGGACCAACTTGACCCCTGGTACTTTCACTTCACCCCAAATGCGAATTGACATGCTCAATTTTCCAGTCTCAGGATCAATGATATAACGTGGATCTGCATTGCTCTGGTCTTTATTTTGAGCCCATGTTGGCTGTATCATAAGCAGTAGGGTTAATATAATTAAAATCCTTTTTTGCACGCTTTGCCCCATATCTCTCTATGCACCATTAAAAATGGTAATTAATTCCAATATTTTGCATGTTTGCCAACTCATGTTGGCTAAACGAGTAATCAATAATAAACTTTTTTAAGCCAATGCCAAGACCTAAGGAAGGTGTGTATCCGTCGTAGCCTCCTCGCAGAATTATTGTGTCTTTCACTTTAATCGCAATACCATATTGTCTAACATCTGCATACCTAGTCTGGATAGAACTCGTAACTGTAAGTTGAGACGCATATTTTGGTAAATTTTGTGTTATGGAGAAACCTCCGACCAGCATCCGCTTAATAGCGTCCTGGTGCTTCGTGGTCCAGTAAACTGGTGTATTTAAAATATCACTTAGAAACAGACCAATCCCAAACTCAGTCCTACTTAATATTTTATTCATACCTGCTAGATTAAAGAAAAGTTGACTACCAATATCTATTCCAAATCCCAATCCTCGATTGTCTACCAATACTTTATCAATGTACTTTGCTGAAACCCCAATGGGTAATCTGCAGGGTATTTTGAAAAATTTCCAACCCAGATTAAACTCAAACTCAAATTCTCGGGCCAGGGTTATAAATGCTCCATCCTCGCGATAATCAATGATTTCAGCACTAGAATTATCAAGAGTTAACACAGAATCTCGTCGATCAGTGGGCGTTAGACCAGATAAGTTTGGTCTTGAGTAAAGTCCATCTACAGCACTATGAATCAGTGTAATGCCCAATAAATACGATTCACCCAGTGCATATTTTCCCTCCACACCAATATTGTTGGAAAGGCCCGTGAATTGTTGATAAACCATACTAAGCTGTGAATTTCTGTCACCAGAGGCGAGACCTGCCGGGTTATTCAAGGCATGCCCTGAACTCACTCTGGCAGCAACGGAGCTGTAACCCAATGATTGTACTTGAGGATGTTGGCTGGCCAGCAAAAAAGCATCAGCATATTCACCGGAGTACAGAGATTGCCAGCAAATCATTAGGAGCAATATCAGAAGTTTGAGAGATTTCATCGGTTTTTCACCATTTTTCCGATGGGTCCTACTATCTCTTCATCATCTAATTGGCCTTTGATACGATAAAAATACACACCATTGGCAACAAATTTGTCTAATCGATCGCGACCATTCCAGGGAACCTCATGATATCCAATAGCCCCCAGACCAATACTGACCCGTGCGTTAAATAAATCTATTGTGTGGAGCTTGTAACCTGACAATGTGAAAATATCTATCTTAACGTCATCTAATGGCTGAGTAAGCTCATAGATAATAAGGGTTTCACCTTCAAAGGGATTGGGGAAATTGCCATAATCATAAATTGCAGCTGCGCCTGCCACCACACCCGTAATTGACACCTCATCTGACCAGTTGCCCAGGGCATCACTCACAGCATATGAAATTGTGTGTTCACCTATTTCCAGATCAAGGGCGATGGTGGCACTCATGATTTGACATGACTGTGTTGTATCACCCAACTGAACAGCAACCTCACTACCATTAACAATTACATTTACTTTACTTTCTTCCCAGGAAAAACCATTCTCATCCTCTGCGAGAAGATTGAGGTGGCTGGATTTAAGTAAGTAATCCCCATCAAAAAAGAGTTGACCCTCGATCATCATGGATACTCTAGGACCGGTAAAATTCTGCTTTTGACCCATGGCAACCAGTCCATTACCCTTAAATTGATAAGTGTTGGCTAGCTCTGGAGCAATGAATTGCCAACTCGAAAGATCGAGGTCCTTGCGAAAAAGTTGTCGATTGGATTCAATCCTAATCATCGTCTCAGCATTCGAAGATTCAATCAAATAGATTGTTGAATCCTGAATTAGGGTCATGCCTGGTAAAGCCGTAATAGTCCCATTATATGATTTGATTCGAATCCAGGACGTATCGCCTGAAGTCACAGACAAACTGCCATGCAGCCAAAGTTTTAGAGTATCAGAAGTTTGCCCTTCAAAAGTGAGACCCAGACCTGGAAGAATCTGGTAATATTCTGAGCTTAGATTCCTCGTTATTGCATTATTTCCACTATCCACATCATTAGGTATATTCAGGGATGCACTCATTTGAACTGCATCCATACCAAGCAGGACCGGAATAAATATTGAATTATTTCCTTCATTAATCTCCACTGTTTGATCGATGATTTGATCACCCCCGGACAAGGCAGCTTCAAAATGCATGGTTGCTGTTGCAGAGGCCAGCCCAAACAATGAGTATTCAAGGTATACACCACAAATATTATCTTTAAATCCAACGCTTATATCGCTGACACTCAGGGAGATATCTTGAGGTAGGTAGAGTGTAAAAGTGTTGGACGATTGTAAATGAGAACCTTGAGCAAAGGCTGAGAAAGAGTAGTAAGTCGTAGAGTTTCCGGCGCTTAAACGGGTTGTATCGGAAAGTTGCCACCACTCTCCATTCTGTACGAGTTCTATCCGAGCATGATTACTTCCAGATAATACCAGAACCATGCTATCTGCCTGAACTGTGGAAGCATGAAATCTCACTCGAATTGGAATCACAGGGGATTGAGATAATTGTTCTGCCGTAGGCGGAAGATGTTCAAACCAGTCGGAAGATATTGAATACCCTGCATATCCTTGATAGGCCGGTTCATTTTCTCCCCTGTCTAAGGTGAAAATGGTTCTTCCCATCCCTGGAAGTGTTGCTTGTTCCTGCGAGATAATAAAATTTGAATTCAGCTCAACAGGAAAAGTTTGAGGTAATGACCACCAGGGTTGATTCTGTGCATTGATGGGTAAAAGCTTGATGTCTCCGGCTGTATTACCAACATAATTCAGACTCAGCTGTTCCGTGGGACCATAAATTGACTCTCCCGAGACCAGTAATTCATGCAATTCGGGACGAAGTAAACGTGTAGTCGGATCTCCCAGGTAATTGTACTGAAACAGCATAGAGGGTTTTAAGTAATCGTAACCGCTATTGGCCAGGAAATATTCCATGCGAGCAATATCGATTACTTCTCCTACGGTCTTATCGTCTTCAAGTAGCCTCCGCATGAGTGGTTGAATCATTAGATAATCATTGATGACCCACCCCACACCAGATGAACCAAACCAACCAATAGCACCAGTTGGTGATTCAGAAACCACTACTTCACCCAGTCCCCTGGTTTGTGCAAATGAAGCCGTAAAACAGGTCATGCTGGTTACAAATGCCGGAGGTGTGTCTTCATCCAGATAATTGATATCATCTCGAACAAAGAGGGATCTATCCGCCCACACAGCACCACCCCCATGCCCTAGAAAATTTATAAGTAGCTTTCCTCGGTTCCAATGTTCCACCAATGAATCTGTGTCACCCCAGAAGATTTGTCCCTCTGAATCGCGATCGATAAATATCCGCGTAGGCATGTATGCCGGTGGTACTGTACTCCTCAGAATTGACTGACTCTGAGTTTTGAACACAGCATCAAATCCAGCAATGGTAATGAGTTCATTCTGCCAGGGACCATAATTGGTTGCGGAACCGTAATTAATAAGCTTGGTAAGCGACACATTGAGATCCTCGCGATTGTTGCAGGGAATTCTACCAATATGTAGATCTGGGAGGTAATCGTCACCATTAATGAGGCTGTACCAATAATCTGCTTCTGCGGCTCCCCAACCATAGGTCTGCATGTAAAAAGTTGGAATATTCTGAATCCGGCTGTCTCGCTTGACCTGTTGTGGATTTGATATCGCGTCGCCAATTAGCACGACATATTCTGGATGTGATGGCCAATGATTATTTGCATAACGTAAAAATGATTTTATTGCCAGAGGTGAATGGATACCATAATTAAACTCATCATAGATATCGGCTGCTGATACTGCAATAGGGCTCCAGCCCTCACTTTCTTTGAACTCCAGGTAAGGTTCAAGATCATCTAAGAAATTTGGGATGGTTATTACGATTAAATCTGCATCCTGGCCTCTTAAATAGGCGGTGGTGTCAACGATGGTCTTTATTGGCTGTTTGATACCATCCAAACTGGCAGCCCAATAATCAGGTGTAGCTTCAGTAGATTGGTCCTGAAACACAAGGCTATACTGTGGTTCTATTTCATCCCAATTTTCTCGAATGGTAAATCCAGTAATTTTTGACAGACCTTCTTTATAGAGAACAAGTTCATGTGATCGAAAACCCTGAATCTCATATTCAAGATTAGTGGATGGATTGATAAATGACTTTCTAAACCTCAATCGGTTTTCATGTGCTATCAAAAGATGCTCATAACCAATTTCAATCCAGTTCAAGACGATTTTGTCATAATTCCCCGGTTCTGTGCTGACAGGCGCGAAAATGGCCAGCGTGTTGTCCCCATCTGCGGCAAGAATGTTATGTGAGAGATTCAGTGCCGAGGGCGATGTGAGAACATACTCTTCCTGCTGAGTCCAACTGCCATCTCCTACAGAATGGTCATTCATAAATGCATAAAGAGTATGGCTTTTGACTTCTCCAACTGTTTCACTATAAGTGAGTCCATGCAGACCGATGGATACCTGTAGATTCTCACTGGACCCGCGAAAAGGGTTAGGCAGAAAGTACTCTACCTCTTTGGTCACACCTGAATTGACTGATTCCCAAAAATAATGATCTCTGGTAATACTGGGCATGTCTGTATCAACTTGACCAAGCCTTTCAAAGCTATTGTCTTCTTCGATGTGGATTCTATCCCAAAAGGTCGTTGGTCTTACTGGGGTTAAATCGACAAGCGCACCTGATTCTTCGACAAATCGGAGCCCATCAGCTCCTCCCCAATCCAGCCAGTACACATTTATATCAGAGAAGGCGTCAAAATACTGGGATGCTCCATCGAAATATTTTTGCTTCCCTATAAAATCAAAATAATCACCAGTATTAAAGATGTCATCACCATGATCAGTTACGTGAATGGCTTGCTCCTCACCCTTTTCACGTAAAGTCAAAGATCGGCTATTGATATCAACATCGGGAAAATCAGCCATCTGCTCGAGGGAATCATAGAAAATGCGGTAAATACCATCAGAGAGAACATAGATTTTGATCTTTCCCTGACCCAATCCGGTTAAGTTTTGAACCAGGACCTGGTTAGTCGGAGCGCTGATGTTATTAAGATAGAGTGCTTCGTTCTTTATGGGGATAGAGTTCTCAATACCTGAACTAATACTGAGAGTAATCTGATCTGGAATCACCCACTGTCCCTCATTACCATTCAAGCTTGCCCCTAAAACATTTACCGCCCATAGTTGATACCCATCTACTTCATTGATGTACTTGAAGCTGATCATATCTTCATTTGAAATCTGCTGGAGGGGCACTTCCAGATCCAAACCCTTCGCCTGTTCAACCTGGGACAAGGAAGCATCAATTGAGGGTACTGATCGGGTATTACCGATATTGAAAGCGATTGTTGGTGGACCATCCAAGGTATAAATCAATTTTGTTTTGACGGGAAACCTGAGGCCATTGTCCAGGATTGTATGGTTCCAACCAGGATACTCAAGACCAAGGGAACTTATGGCAACATCATGCAGTTCAGGAACATCGATAGTCCAGATAATTTCGGTATGAGGGTTTGCATTTCCGGTGGAGCGAGTACGCTGCACCGAATCAGCTGAGAGGAAAGATCCCAGGAGAAGAATCCATAACAACAATCGTTGCATATTAGACAATCAGATTATTTAAAACTTTACGTAGCTGGATTTCATCAATACCACGCTTCATAACTCCGTTATGTACATGGGAAAGTGTGCCCGTTTCCTCAGATACGACAAATATATGTGCATCCGTCTCTTCAGATAGCCCTAATGCTGCGAGGTGTCTCGTTCCAAGCTTCATTCTGGCCCCCTGAGGCTCCTCTGATAGTGGTAGGATACATTTAGCTGCATCGATGACTTCATGGCTTATTATCACGGCCCCATCATGTAAAGGTGAAGTAGGATTAAAAATAGAAACCAGAAGTTCAGCAGAAACCTGGGCATTAATTGATGCTGATTTTTCTTTAATATGCTTAAGACCCACTTCACCTTCCATGACAATCAACATTCCCCACTTACGCTCCTGACAAATCAGAACTGATTCTGTAATTTCGCCAACCATGGCGAGATTTTTCACCCTAAACAGGTAACGGACAAAGGGATTTTGTCCTAGGTATATCAAAATCCGTCTGAGCTCAGGTTGGAATAGGATTACAACAGCTATTACCCATACGGTAGAGAGATTTGACAAGAGCCAGGACATACCGTGTAATTCGGCCCACCGAACTATGACTGATAGGAGTATCAGGATAAGGATACCTGACAGCAATTGAGCTGCGCGGGTCCCTTTGAATATTTTATACAATGAGTACAATACGAACGAAACAGCGAGGACATCTACCACATCATAGACACGCACAGATAGAAAGGCCAGCGAGAATAACTCAAAACGCCAGAAATAGATTGTGACTGCTGTAACCAGCAGTCCGAGGATAATTAGAAGTATATTTTTTTTATCAGACACTATGCAATTTAATCCGAATGTTTTTGAATGGCAGTGAAGATATCAAGAACTTGTCGTGTTTCAGCAACATCATGAACCCTGAATAATCTCACCCCTTGTTGGTAAGCAGAGATAACTGCGGCCAGGGATCCACCAAGACGTTGATCCGGTGTCGAATCGTCGATCATACCAATGAAGGATTTGCGGGAAGCACCCAAAAGTAAGGGTCTGCCCAATTCCTTCAGAACGCCTAGATTCCCCATCAAGACCAAATTATCTGTCAATGTCTTTCCAAAACCAATACCTGGATCGAGAATGATCTGATCCATATCAATACCTGAATTCGTCGCAGCATGAACGCTTTCATTGAAGAAATGTATTACATCCTCTAGAACTTTCCCATACACAGGAGCATGCTGCATCGTTTCAGGTGTACCCAGCATATGCATGAGGATAAAGCCCGCTCGACTTTCCTGCACCAGGGCAAACATGGCAGCATCATTCCTACCGCCGGAAACATCGTTGACGATATGAGCACCGGCTTCCAAAGCGGCACGTGCCACTGCAGCTTTTTGTGTATCAATCGAAATCAACGCCCCTGATTGCGAGGCAAGTTTTTCGATAATAGGAATAACACGGGAAATTTCTTCCTGAGCCGTAACTGGCTTAGAGCCAGGGCGCGTGGATTCTCCCCCTACATCAATGATGGTTGCCCCTGAGCTAAGCATCTCAAGTGCTTTTTCAAGTGCTGTTGAAGGATCTACAAATTTACCACCATCACTAAATGAATCAGGAGTTACATTCAGAATACCCATGATGAGTGGCGTATCTACATGTAACTCCTGACCTTTAATCAACCATTTTTGCCCTATTCCCAATGAGATTCTGTCCTCAGTCATAGGAAATGATTGTAATTTACTCTTTGGGTTCTTCCGAAGCTGGTTCTTCTGAACTCTCACTCCCAGGTACTGGCTTAGCCTTGGCAGGTCTTTTTTTCGCAGGAGCCCTTTTTTTCTTTGCAACTGGTTTCTTCACCTTTTCCTCGACTTTGTCGGTAGTTTGAGGTGGCTCCGGAACCTTAACAGGGGCTGCGGGCTTGGCAACATCACTTGATTCAGTTTTGCTTGTGGGGTTAACCTTTTCAGGGTTTTGCCTGGGATTATCAGAGCGATGTCTCGGATGGTTAGATCGACTTCTTCCCTGTTGATGTTTCCCACTTTTCTGGTGCACAGTAGAATCTTCAAATTTAATCCCCAAGACTCTATCAAGCTGTCGACCGTCAATACTCTCTTTATCCAGAAGCAAATTCGTGATTTTCTCTAATTTATCCTGGTTTTTTGAAATGATGTCTTTGGCTTTTTTATATGCAATGTCAATAATCTTACGAACTTCTGCATCGATCTTTTTTGCCATATCTTCACTAAAGTCACGGTGCATACCCAGGTCCCGACCGATGAAGATTTCTTCCTTCTTTTGCCCGTAAGTCATAGGACCCATTTTTTCGCTCATGCCCCACTCGGTGACCATTTTTCGGGCCAGTGAAGTTGCACGTTCGATATCATTTCCAGCACCAGTTGTCATCTGGTTAAGCACCACTTCCTCAGCAACACGTCCTCCCATGAGGATAGCCAGCATTCCTTCCATGTAATCTCTGGAAAAATTATAGCGATCATCTTCAGGCAATTGGGCTGTCAGCCCCAGAGCACGACCACGAGGTATGATGGTTACTTTGTGAACTGGATCAGTGCCGGTGGTCATTCGGGCAACCAGAGCATGTCCGGCTTCGTGAACAGCTGTGGTTCTTTTTTCCTTTTCATTGATAACCATGCTACGACGTTCAGAACCCATCATGACTTTGTCTTTTGCATGTTCAATATCAACCATTTCTACGCGTTGTTTTCTGTGCTTAGATGCAAGCAGAGCAGCTTCATTGATAAGGTTGGCAAGATCAGCACCAGACATTCCAGGAGTGCCTTTTGCGATGATATCAAGTCGAACATTTTTTGCTAATGGGATATTCTTGGAGTGAACCTTTAAAATGGCTTCACGTCCACGAACATCTGGATTATCTACAGAAATCTGTCTGTCAAAACGTCCAGGTCTCAATAAAGCAGAATCGAGGACATCAGGTCTGTTGGTAGCAGCTAGTAGAATGATATTATCTGTGGTCTCAAAACCATCCATTTCAACCAGAAGAGCATTCAGAGTTTGTTCTCTTTCATCATGACCTCCGCCTAAGCCGGCTCCACGCTGACGGCCCACCGCATCTAACTCATCAATAAAAATGATACAGGGTGCATTTTTCTTGCTCTGCTCAAATAAATCTCGAACACGGCTGGCTCCAACACCAACAAACATTTCCACAAAATCAGCTCCGCTCAAACTAAAGAAAGGAACATCTGCTTCACCTGCAACAGCTCTAGCCAATAAAGTTTTTCCCGTTCCTGGGGGTCCTACCAACAAGGCACCCTTTGGAATCTTACCACCAAGCTTTTGAAATCGATCGGGGTGTTTTAGATATTGGACAATCTCTCTGAGCTCTTCTTTGGCCTCATCACACCCAGCTACATCTCTGAAAGTGGTCTGGGGTTTTTCCTGATCAATGATTTTTGCCCGGCTTTTTCCAAAGGAGAATATGCCCTTTGTTCCACCGCCGCCGGATTGCATCCTGCGCATGAGGAAAAACCAGAAAAAGATGATCAGGAACCAGGGTAATATCTGAAAAAGATAATCAACCCAATCCCGGGTCTCATCCTGAAATTCATAAACAATCCCCATTGCATCCCATTCAGCTGTTACATCACTATCAATGGTTGGCGATAGAACAACCCAAAATTTCTGATAATCTTTGCTGACACCATTAATGACAGTGGTTTCTGGCAATTTGAGAGTTCCATGAAACTGATTTTTCTTTAAAACAGCTGTTTCAATTTTTCCATCGTTAAGCAAGGCTCGATACTCTGTATAACCAAGTTTCTGGATATGCTCTGTATCTGTTTTTAAAATTTGAGCAAAGAAAAACACTGACATGAGAATAGCAACCCACAGAAGTGTTGTCTTCAATCCTTTTTGCCAGTTTTCATTTCCCTCAGTGGGACGAGTAATTTTAATATTGGTGGATTTCTTTTGTGGCTTTGATTCGGGTCTGCGCGTGTTCTTCTGCCTTGAATCCCGATTATCTCTTTTACCTCTATTATCCCTGTTATCCCTATTGTCACGTTGATTACGATTATCGGCCTTATTATAAGGTTTTCTGGGTGATCTACGACGTTGATTAGATTGTCTGTCGTTTCGACGAGGAGAATTATCCTGATTATGAGGAGTTCTCTCCTGATTTTTATTTGATTTATTATCTGCGTTCATTTGTATCCTTTTACAAATTCATATTTAGAGGAAATGCCCAGATCGACGGTAGGTTCCTGAATTTTTGATCTAGATCCAATCCATAGCCCACTAAAAATCGGTCTGCAACTTCAAATCCCACGTACTCAGCCTCAAATTCAAGTTTGAGACATTCCCGT
This sequence comes from Fidelibacterota bacterium, assembly GCA_018650795.1. Classification (GTDB taxonomy): domain Bacteria; phylum Fidelibacterota; class UBA8477; order UBA8477; family JABMPR01; genus JABMPR01. Next base: position 70,354 of record JABIFG010000272.1, on the reverse strand, counting down.
TTAAAAAGCAAGGAAGCGAAAGCGACCGAGTTGGGCTGATTTTCCAATATTCTGTGTTTTAAAAATCTGGCAGTTAGACCGCTATCAATAATATCCTCTACAATGATAACATCACGATCAGTGATGATACAGCTGATATCCTTTAGAAGTCGTACAGTTCCAGATGATTGGGTGCCAGAGTGATATGAAGAGACTTTGATGAAATCAATTTCGCAATCAATTTCGAGCCTTTTAGCAAGATCGGCCAGGAAGAACACAGATCCGTTCAATACACCAATCAAGATTGGAACCCTGCCAGCGTATTCAGTGGATATCTGCTTGGCCAGCTCTTCCACTCTATTTTCGATGACTTCCTGGGAATAGATTTCTTCCAAAACCTGTCCGGTGTACTTCCCCATATTTTCCACTACTCGCGTTTTCATTCAAACGTTCCCTTTTGAAATTGAACCTTTATACAGTGCTTTAACTCATTTTCTTTGACCACATTCGCAGAAACCATCACCGGGTATGCTGTTCTAATGCCAGGTACCCATAAGATTTCACCATCATATTCCATGACAGGGTAAAATGCTTTCAGGAATGGCGCGACGCGTGCGGATTGCAAGATTTGGTTAACGGAAATTGATCTACCTGAGGCATCAACCACCAACCTATCACCGGACTCAATTACTCGAAATGTGTATGCTTCTGGATCATGAACGTACCAGAAATATGACGGGTCTTGTAAATGATTCCCAAGATTTGAAGTGGTATCTTCGATTATAAAAAATGGAAACTTACTGTTGCTGGTGATTGACAACTGTGATTGAGACCAATTATAATCTGATTTCTTATAAAGAATTACCCCTTCTCTATTCCGACAGGCGCTCACCGAGATTGGTAGCTGAATTTCCTTTCCTATGGCTTCGTCTCCAAACAACGATTTCAAGGCTCGAAAATGGCTGGATGAGATTCCCTGAGGCATCAAAGAAATAAATTGAAAAGCTCTGTCAAAAATCGCCTTTTGGATCGGCGAAAAATAGTCGGGGAGCAGACCCATTCCTAATGCTATTTTCGGGACATAATACGTGCTAAACTCTTTTATATCAACATCTTCTATGCTTGTATCTATCAAGGCTTTTAAAGCCTGTCCAGCTTGGATTATGCTCTTAATACAGGCTCTCAGCTCAATATCATAATTATCGATCAATCCAGGAATAATATTGGCTCTGATGTTATTTCTTAAAAAGGTTGTGTCTGTATTTGATTTGTCAGTGCGATACTTGAGCTTTTGATCATCTGAATATTGCATGATCTGTTCACGCGAGAATCCAAGCAAAGGTCGGATGAAACCACTATATCTCTCACTGGTCCCGGTTAATCCTTGAATACCACTCCCTTGGTACAGGTTTATCAGTATGGTTTCAATCTGATCATCCTGGTGTTGACCAGTCGCAACATAGTCATACCCCAGTTCCTCCTTAAGGCCTAGAAATGTAGATCTACGTCTGATACTACCTGCTTCTTCTACGCTCAGAGTGTTTTTTGCAGCATAATTGGCAATGTCTTCAGCAAATACATGTACGGAGTAACCAAGCTTAAATGACATTTCTTCTACAAATTCTCTATCTGCATCACTGTCAGCTCCCCTGAGTTGATGATCAAAATGTACAATACTGATTTGGATTTCTGGAATCTTGCGGAACAAATGTAGGAGAACAGTTGAATCAACGCCACCTGAGCAGCCAATTAATATTTTGAGACCGGGTCTATACCAACTCTGTGATTGGCAATATTCTCTAAATGTTGCGTTGGTTAGCATAATAAAAAACGACCCTACTTAGTAAATAGAGTCGCTTTATCTTCATTAATATTTTGAAAGATGATTATACCTCATCAAAGAACCAATCAGATAGAGATTGAATCTTCTGTTCATATGAATTTGGATACATAAACCATGTGGCTGCTGAGATCGAACTTAGCAGTGAATTTCCATCCTGGGGAGTGAAACAAAATCCGACCAATTCTTTACCACCGTCAATCAGTTGAAGACTTGGAATAGAAATAACCATCTGATTCAAGATACGGCCATAGTGACCATGATCTCTACCAAATGAAAATACCTGTGATGAAAGTTTCTTCTCAGTTATTGCCACCAATGGATTGTTTTCAAAGATTTCCATCACCTCAGTCATTGTCAGGGGTTCTTTCATCTTCAGATTGAAATGAACAATATGCATGTATTGCGTGTTCAGTTTCATGGCTGATGAAAATATATTGAGATCATATCCCAGTGTTTTAAATAGATTTGCTGCATCTTTTGCGTGATGCGTACCGTAGCGGTCTGAGGAATGATGACCGACTTCAGGGGCAGGAATAAAATCGTTGGCCTGACTTAAATCATTGGCTCTACGAATCATCACAAAACGTCCATCCAGGAGGTTATCAGGATCTCCATTGTGGATACCAATGGTTTTCACAAGAGAAGAAAGGTTGTGCGTATTACACGAGACGACTTGTAAAAACCGATCTTCTCCATGAATCAGAGCTTCATCATTAATTCCGCGTGCATATGGTTTACCGAAACCAGTTTCGCTTCCTTGAGCAATGAACCCCAAAGTGTTATGATCATAATTATGATAGTAATTGACCTTGTTTTTATGACCCACTCCCTTAGGAGTACAATCTATAACCACACAGGCTCTGTCAATTGCTTCAACTGTGGAAAATGCAGGTGATAATCCTATATCCTTAAAACCTTCAAATGCCTCTTGGTCAGTCACCAAACGAGCTCCTCGCTTAAGTAAGCGTAAGACCTTGGCATGCTCACTCTTCAGGGGTGTGCGTTTGTGAAAGGTGATTTCATCGATTCCGAGATCGGATTTATAATCAGAAAGTAGTCCAATTAATGGCTCTCCAATTGTGCCCGTACCTACAACGTGTACAATTTTCTTAGTCATCTCGTCTATCCCCTATTTCTTTTGGTCGATGAGCTCTTTAAGGAGTATCATTTCCTGGTTCAAATGATCTACTTTTTTATTCATATACCAGATAAAACCAAAAATTCCCAACCAGATAAAGCCATACGCCAGGAATAGATAAACAAAGGCATCCATTTATAGAATCTCCATTTCTTTGAACTGCTTATTTATGGTGTCCTCCAGCGCTAATAACTGATAGCGTTTGCGAATCAAGTACACATATAGCAGTGTAAATGTTGCCAACGAGAACATAAATGCGAAAAACATAGGTGCTGCTAGACTTCCCTCACTACTGGCCATCACTGCTTTGGGATGTTGTGTTTCCCACCAGCGAATTGAATAGTAAACAATAGGTACATCAATAAAACCGATAATTCCTACAACTGCAGACAGATTAGCGCGTTTGCTACCATCGGGCAAATAGCGGCGCAACATGAGGAAGGCCACATAGATAAGCCACAGGATCAAGGAAGACGTCAAACGTACATCCCAGGTCCACCAAATGCCCCAAACGGGTTTTGCCCAGATAGGACCAGTTATCAAAACTAGCGAGATGAACAACACACCTATTTCAGCTGAAGCAACTGAGATGAGTTCATATTTGCGGTCACGCGTGACCAGGTAAGCTACACTACCACAAAATACTACAAAGAAGGCCATAAATCCCAGCCAGGCACTGGGGACATGGAAATAGAATATCCTCTGTGCAATTTGTTCTGCGGGGTTTGATGCTTTGATTTGAGGTACCCATTGGAAGATTAAATAAATGCTTACCAAAAAAGCGATGAGCAGAATAATGAGTAATATTTTATCAATTTTGGATCTCATGGATGGCCTTTAATTATTTTGTCTGAGTTTATTCATCCTAATCTTCCAGGATGAAATCAAAGAGCATATAGGATAACGTGAAAAATATGACATCAAATGCCCCCACCCTTACAAGAAGTGGGTAACAGGCTTCAGTCATTTCACCACTTAAGACCATGCCTGTCAAGGTTACTGACCAAATGATGATAGGCGAAACCAGGGGCCACAACAATAAGGATAATAGGATCTGTTGATTTCTGGTGTGGACTGCTACAGCAGAGAGGATCGTTCCCAGGCTAGTAAACCCAATGGTCCCAGCCAGTAAAACCGGAATAAGCATGAACATCCCAAGGGAAAGCTGCAAATCATAAAAGATGATAAATATTGGAAAAATCAAAGCCTCGAACATGAGCATGATTATGGTGACACTCAAAAATTTGCCCACATATATTTGCCCACCATCTACAGGCATGAGAGCCATGGCCCGCAGATTTCCGTTTTCTTTTTCCATTGAAAAAGATTGATTCAGACCAAACATTCCTGAGAATACAAAAGCCACCCAGAGCAATCCAGGAGCAATTTCCAGCATAACTAATCTGGAAACTTCAAACGTAAAATTAAAAATAACAAAAATTAGCAACGAGAAAATCCACATTGCGAGAATACTCTCTTTGGATCTGAACTCCATGCGCAGATCTTTTTTCAGAATTGAAAATGCTGTGCTCATCATGAGACGCCTTCCTCAACTTCTGAGCTGAAAAATGCTTGTCGGATTTTATCAGGATTTGTATCCACGATCAATCCGTCCTTTACGATTTTATGCTTTGAAATAACAAGATATCGATCGGATAATGCTGTTGCGGTATGGAGGTCATGCGTGGTCAGAAGAATGGTGCGACCCATTTCCTTCTGCCTCTTTAATAAGGTGATCAACATTCCGATCGCATGTTGATCCAGCCCTGTGAATGGTTCATCCAGAAGCAATAAAGATGGTTCATGGAGTAAAGCTCTGGCAATGGTCAAGCGTTGGGTCATGCCCCTGCTATAGGTCGCAACCAGATCGAAGCGCCGATGAGTAAGTTCAACATCCTTCAACACCGTCTCAATACGCTCCTGCGCATCAGGAACACTATAGATGCGACTATAGTATTCAAGATTTTCGAGGGCGGTTAGATTACCGTACAGGAACATTTCATGGGATATTACAGCCAACTTGGCTTTATTCTCACGATCGCTGGGATTTGTGCCAAAAAGTTGAACAGTCCCCTCACTGGGTCTTGACACTCCGCTGATAATGTTCAGGAGTGTAGTTTTTCCGGCTCCATTGCGTCCTAGGATGCTGACAAACTCCCCAGGTTGAACAGAGAATGTCACATCACGTAAGGCAATGATGCGTCCAAAATCTTTGGAAACACCTGAAACTTCTAGAGCAGGCACGCTCAAATTATTTAATCCGATCCAGGGTTTTATATACTGAGACTAGACGATATAGGATTCGATCCTTTTCATCTTTACCTGATGAGGCTTCATCAAGTTTTGCATACTGCTTCAAAAGATCAGATTTCTGCCTTTTTAGCATCTCCACAGATTCTTGCTTTAAATCTTCACTTTGCTGAGTTACGGAAACAAAGAGCGAAATCAGAATTGCCATGATCAAAACACCGGCAATAGTCAGCTCTACATTTGTATCAATCCGATTCTCAATAACAATCTTGCCTGTATTTTGCTGGTGTTGTTCGTGTTCACTCGGATCCGACTCGGACATGCCTTTCCCTGATATCTGAAATTCTAACATGGTTCCAGCCTTGACCTTTTCAAGAGCGTATATTGCCAAACCATTTTCATTGTCTGTCCCCTCGCGAGAGAGTCCTGGTGCAGAAATATTAAGATCTATGGGCATGGCATAAACATGAAAATGATCGATATCATAGCCCACCAGCTCCGTAAGCACAGTGGTGTTAGGATCATAGGCAGTATAGTACGCCATATCAATCTCTGACACACCTGGTTTGATAGGATTTGGCAGCACCTGACCATTATCAGTATCAATGGGGGCTGTTTTTACAGGCATAGTACCTGATTTAAATGTCAAATATTCAAGCTCAGTAATATTTTTTGGGATATGAAGATTGGCCACACCGGGAGTGCCAGCGAAAGTCACAGGTGGTGAAGATACATTCTCGAGAATAATTCGTTTTTGAATATATAGCTTATCCTCAAAGCCATAAATCACAAAAAATGGAACAGAGGCATTAAGATCATGAACAGTTTCACTTGACTCATAAACAGTAATTGAGGTTTCCCAGGCTGTGACACCTGGTGTGGGGACAAACATGGCGGAATAGCTTACTCCGCCTAGGGTTGCCCGAATCAGATATTGAGCCTGTCCAGTGGATGCAAGCTCACTAAAAGTCGTCGATTTCACAACATCAGTGGCAGAAGCAATTTCCACCATTCCTGCGGCCAAATCCAAAAGCGCCACACGATCAGCATTGCCAGATTCATTCGATGTGCCATTAATGATATTGACACGTAAATCACCTGCATAGTTGAGGCTCACTAAAAGTTGGAAAATCAGGAGGTGCTTCAGAAATTGAGGTTTCATGACATCTCCTTTCCACATTTCATGCAGAATTTTGCTTCAGGAAGGTTCTCTGTTCCACATTCAATACAAAAGACCTTTGAGCGATTCTTATTTTTCTTTTTGGTCTTCCTCTTTTTACCAAGATTGCTGATATCATTTTCTATACGATCCATGAATGCACTGGATTTTTGGCTTTCCAGCTTTTCAATAACTCGACCGGCCTCACTTAGAAATGCCTGACGGATATGCTTGAAATCCTTTTCACTCAGACGTCCCATGGCAAAATCAAATTCGAGATCAGCTATATTTCCGTAAACTCGCTTTTTCTTGTCAGCTAGTTCATCGGCTTCCATATAAAGCGAGACCCAGGTACTATCCTTTTTGAATAGAGGTAAAATAATCCAGATGAGAAAAGCAATGCCTGTTGTGTATGCGAGAAAACTCATTATTTGTCTCCTGCTTTATTTTCACGCAGATTGGGCAACATTGCAAACAAGGTTCCGATACCCATGATAAAAGCACCTATCCAAACCATATTTACAAGTGGATTCCTATAAACCTGAACAATGACTTTAGTCCCATCATTGCTCATTCCTGAGAGAACAGCATATATATCCTCTCGTAATGTGGAATAGATGTCAACTTCCGTCGAGGGCTGCTCGGATGCGAAGTAATATCGTTTTTCTGGCGATATGGTACTTATGAGTCGATCATTTCTGAACATTTCCAACTCTAAAGTCTGGGAAGAGTAGTTCTCAGTCTGGGCTTCAGTAATCTGAATAGCATTGAAGGTATAAGGACCCAAATTGAAGGAGTCTCCCTCACCCACTTCTGCTCTGGTCTCTGAGTTGAAAGCGTTGCCAGTAAAACCTACAAACATGACAACCATAGCTGCGTGTATCAGATAACCACCATATCTACGCGTATTCTTCCTGGAGAGCATATACATTGCCAATAGAAAATTCTCACCAGAATTTTTACGTCGAATATTTGCACCTTTTACGAATTCTACCAGAATGGTCCACATTACAAAGAATGAGATCGCGAAAGAGCCCAATGCCCAGCCATCATGTATACCAAATGCATACAGGGCCATTATAAATATGATGCTACCCAGTATAGGCCAGCCAAAACTACGTTTCAAGGTTTCTACTGATGTGTGTCGCCAGGCCAAGAGAGGCCCGGCTCCTGTCAATAGAAGGAGTGCCAGACCGATGGGAATCATGATATTATTGAACCAAGGAGGGCCAACGGTAATCTGATCTCCAGTGAAAAGTTCACTGATAACTGGAAACATGGTGCCCCACAATACAGCTATGGTGGCCAACAAGAAGAGTAAATTATTAAAGAGAAATCCACTTTCCCTGGAAACCAGAGATTCCATCTCTTCATCCGGTTTCAAATCTTTACGACGATATAGAAGCAGGGTCACGCTGAAAATAATACCCATACTTAGAAAGATTGCAAATGCTGGTCCCAGACCGGAATTTGCAAAAGCATGCACGGAACTCACGATGCCGCTACGTGTCAGGAATGTACCAAATATTGCCAGTAAATAGGTGGCAATAACCAGGGCCATATTCCAGATCTTCAACATACCCTTACGCTCTTGAATCATAACAGAATGCAAGTAAGCAGTGGATGTCAACCAGGGTAGCAAGGAAGCATTTTCCACAGGATCCCAGGCCCAGTATCCACCCCAACCCAGTTCAACATAAGCCCATTTACCGCCCAATATGATGCCTACGGCAAGAAAACCCCAGGTAGTTAGAGCCCAGCGTCTGGTGGTGTGAATCCACTCTGTACCAAGTTTCCCTGTAATCAGCGCGGCAATCGCGAATGCAAAAGGGACTACTGAACCAACGTATCCAATGAACAGAACAGGTGGATGGATCACCATGGCAGGATGCTGGAGCAAGGGATTTAATCCATGTCCATCACGAGCCGTAAATTCTTGTAGAGTATTCCCAACTTCTTGATAAAGTGTCTGAAATGGATTTGAAATAAATACACTCAGGATTGAGAAGAATACCATTGTGGATCCCATGACAAACAGAACATATGGCATGAGATCATTATTTTTGTGCCGATGCTGGTAAGCAACGATAGCTATGAAAATGGTTACAATCCATGTCCACAGTAATAGTGATCCGTTATGACCAGCCCACAGAGCCACGATTTTATAAAATAATGGTAAGGCAAAGTTGGTATTAGAAGCAACATATTCGATTGAAAAGTCACTGGTAACCAACAGATACTCCAAAGCAAGTACAGCGAGTGTTGTTACTGCAAATGCTGCATAGGCGCCTCTTCTGGCAGCCTCTAATAGCCCTCTACGCTTTGTAATCCCAGCTGCTAATGCAGTTAGTGCGGTAAACACGCTTACCGGGAATAGAAAAAATAAAAGAATGTTTCCTAAATCAGCCATATAATTGAATCCTAACTATGTCTCTATTTTTATATCTCAGGGGAAGAATAATCAGCTTCATACTTTGAAGCACATTTTGCCTGGATGCGTTCAGCATGGAAAATACCATCTTTTTGAAGTTTACCCGAAACAATAACTTCAGCATCCATCTCATTATTGAAAGTGTCTGGAATCGGGTCTTTGCCTATGTAATGAATGCTCAATTCTGAATTTCCTTCAGTGATAACAAAATCGAGATCCAAATTATTTCTGATAATACTACCTTTTTTTAAATCTCCATTCACTTTCAGCGTCATGGCATATGCTCGTGAGCCTAATAATTGAACTTCACTTACACTCTTTGAGTAAGACATGGTGGTATCTTCTTGCATGCCTTGAATTGCCAGCACAATCACTGCAGCAATAATTACTAAAGAGCCGATCACAAATTTAAGTTTATTGTTATTCAAGGGATGTAACTCCTATTTATGATTTAAACATATTCATAATTTTGTCCTTTAGAGATAATATCCCGGGTTCGAGATGTACGGGATATACCTCCACAGGTTCACCATTAAGAATCTTTCCAGGGTTGATCTTGAGCAGTAAATCAGCATACTCGACATCGTATCTCTCTGATATCCAGTCATATCCAGGTTTTGCATAAAGCGCCCTGGAATCGATATTGTGACTATCACTTCCAACAAGATGCACTGCATCTCTTTCAAGTAAAAAATTGGCAAGCGCCTCTGAGCTTGGACCAAGTTTACCCAGAAATGAACCAATATCCAATTGAGTGGGACAACCCATATTAATCAGTTCCTCCAACATTTTTGGATCTCGCTGCCAGGGTTTGATACGTTCGGGATGAGCAATGATTGGGGTAATACCCTTGCGTGTAATATCGTAGATAATTCGTTCAATGTTGTTTGGAACGGAATGAAAGGCAAATTCAAGCAGTAAGTATTTGCCACCAATAAGGACATCAAGTTCTTCAAGAATGATGGGCAACATATCTTGATAGCGTACTTCGGCGGCGACTGTAATCTCCACTGGAAGTTCGTGTGTTTCAATGAGCTCCCTGATAGTACGTTTGCCCGCTTCAATCTTAGCTTTCCACTCTCCAGTCCCCTTGATGATGTCAACTTCGTATAGGTGAGGAGTCAAAACAAGATGCTCAACCCCCTGCCTCACTGCCTCTTTTAGCATAGATAGTGCCACAACATTATTTTTGGCACCATCATCTACTGCTGGAAGCATATGATTATGAATATCAATCATTTCTAAGTCATGATCCTACTAAAATACCGGGGTTTCAGTATAGGTTCCGTAGACAACTTTCATGGCATCAACCATCTCTCCAAGCGTGGCAGACTGGCGTACAGCTTCAAGCAGCGGCGGCATGACGTTCTTTCCAGACTCGCAGGCCTGTGTAAGTTTTGCAAGAGCTACATCTGTATCGGTCTGTGTTCTTGAATTTCGTAGTGCTTTAACCCTAGAGACCTGATTTGCCTCAACTGATTTATCAATTATGAGAACTGGGATATCAATTGTCTCATTTTCACGAATAAATCCATTCACACCAACGATAATACGCTTTTTCTCATCGTATTTGCGAGCAACATCATAAGCCGCTTTGCCAATCTCGCGTTGGAAGTAACCCACTTCTATGGCTGCGACGACACCACCCAATTCATCGATAGTTTCAAAATATTTTTCAGCTTCAGATTCCATTTTATCAGTCATGGCTTCCACATAATATGAACCACCCAAAGGGTCTATGGTGGATCCAACACCAGTTTCATAGGCGATTACCTGTTGAGTCCTCAGAGCAATCTCGACACTTTTCTCAGTGGGCAAGGCCAGAACTTCATCCATTGAGTTGGTATGCAGAGACTGAGTACCGCCCAACACTCCAGCCAGGGCCTCGTAGGCGGTTCTGACGATGTTGTTTTCAGGTTGCGGGGCTGTAAGGCTATGACCTGCTGTCTGCGTGTGAAAACGGAGCATCCAGGAGCGGGGATCCTTGGCTCCATACTTTTCCTTCATACGCTTGGCGTAAATGCGTCTGGCCGCACGAAATTTTCCAATCTCTTCAAAGAAATCAATATGCGAGTTAAAAAAGAAACTCAGTCGCCGGGCAAATTTATCCACATCCAGACCTCGTTCAATTGCTGCCTCAACATAGGCGAAACCATCGGCTAGGGTAAATGCGAGCTCCTGTGCAGCCGTTGAGCCTGCTTCCCGAATATGATAGCCTGATATGGATATCGTGTTGTAGGCAGGCATAAAATCAGTACACCATTCAATCATATCCGTGATGATATGCATGGATGGTTCAGGTGGAAAAATGAATTCCTTTTGAGCAATGTATTCTTTGAGAATGTCGTTCTGCAATGTACCATGCAGTTTATCCGCTGAAACGCCCTGTCTTTCCCCTACTACTACATACATGGCAAGGAGAATTATGGCAGGACCGTTAATGGTCATTGAAGTGGATACTTGGTCAAGGGGAATTCCATCAAATAGGGTCATCATATCATCAATTGAATTGATGGACACACCACAATGACCAACTTCACCTAGTGAAAGAGAATGATCGGAGTCATAACCCATAAGCGTGGGCATATCAAAGGCCACGCTGAGACCAGTCTGGCCTTGTTCCAGCAGAAACTTGAACCGTTTGTTGGTATCTTCAGGGCTTCCAAATCCGGCAAACTGCCTCATGGTCCATAAACGACCACGATACATATTGGAGTGAACTCCTCTTGTAAAAGGATATTCACCTGGAAATCCCAATTTTTCCATGTATTGATCTAAATCCTGATTATCCACATCTGGGAGATACAGTAAATCATTTGATAATCCAGAAACCGTATCATAGTCATATTCTCGCTCTTTTGTATCAGCGACTTTCTGCTTCCAGCGTTTCAGACTATCTTGGTAGGATTGATCTGGCATAGTTAAACCCACTCCTGATATTTATTTATTCAATTTAAAAACTGCAGCAGCGATTTCTTCAGACGTCAACTTCACTTCTGCTAATAATTGTGCCCGTGAACCATGGGTAACAAATCTATCTGGTAGAGTGTGTGAATGTATCTTGGCGCAATTTTCAACAGGTTCTGCAAAAGCTTTTATTGTCTGTGCAAGGCTGCCGGGGTAATTATTCTCTTCAACAACCAGGATATGCTTGTTTGATTTCATAAGTGACAGAAGCAGCTCTTCATCAAAGGGCTTGATAAACTTGGCATCGACGTAGCTGGTGTTAACCCCTTCTGCTGAAAGTATTTTAACCGCTTTTTCAACCACTGGATTCATCGAGCCTACTGCAATAATGGCGATATCCTGACCCTCTGATAGTGTCTCCCATTTACCTATTTCAACGGCCTTGCTCTTAATCGATTTCCTATTTTTTACCGAAGTGGCTTTAGGATAACGGATAAAGAATGGACCATCCTCATGTTCCAGGGCTGTCTGCATGATATGACGCAGTTCTTCACCATTGCGAGGAGCAGCAACGATAGCTCCAGGGATACTGGAGAGGTAGGATAAATCCAACACACCATGATGTGTGGGACCGTCCTCACCAACCAATCCAGCCCGATCCAGCATAAATATAACAGGTATTTTTTGTACAGCTATGTCATGCACCAGCATGTCATATGCACGCTGCAAAAATGTGGAATAGATAGCCACAAATGGTTTCAAACCACGTGAAGCGAGGGCGGCAGCAAAAGTTACAGCATGCCCCTCAGCGATACCTACATCGTAAAAGCGATCGGGATATTTATCAGCAAAACCAGATAATCCTGTACCATCTGGCATGGCAGCTGTAATTGCTACTATTCGCTTATCCTTTTTAGCCAACGCACTGAGCTCATCTCCAAATACATTCAAAAAGGGAGGTGCTTCCTTCTTTGCAACTGCTTGACCCGGCTTGGCAGCAGGACCGATACCATGGAATTTGGCAGGATTTTCTTCAGCTTGTGCAAAACCGAGCCCCTTTTTAGTTATAATGTGTAGCAGAATAGGGGTACTTATATCCTTGATATTTTCCATAGTGGATATCAATAGTGGTAAATCATTACCATCAATAGGTCCGAAATAGCGAATCCCCATTTCGTCAAATATGACACCAGGCACCAATAGATTCTTGAGACTCTCCTCTACCTTTTTCATACCGGTCCGAATAGCTTTCTTACCGATTGGGAGCTTACCGGTAACATTCCAAAGCTCGTCCCTGACACGATTGTAAAGCGGGTTGGTAGTAATCTTTGATAAATATTTTGACATTGCACCAACATTTGGCGAAATGGACATTTCATTATCGTTTAGGATGATCATCATCCGGGTTCTTAGCATCCCCAGATTGTTCAATCCCTCAAATGACAGCCCACCAGTCAATGCTCCATCCCCAATAATAGAGATAACCTGATGATCCTCACCTTTCAAATCTCGAGCGATGGCAAAACCAACACCGGCTGAAATAGATGTAGATGCATGCCCGGCGCCATAGACGTCGTGTTCACTCTCCTCAGGCTTACAAAAGCCGCTAATACCACCATATTGACGTATTGTTTTTAACTTTTCTCGACGCCCAGTTAAAATTTTATGGGCATAGGCCTGATGACCAACATCCCAGATAATTTTGTCTTGAGGTGAGTTAAATACTTTATGCAGAGCAACAGAAAGTTCCACAACACCCAGAGTTGGGGCTAAATGACCACCTGTTTCTGAAACAACTTCAATAGTATAATCCCGGATTTCTTGACATAGCTCAATTAATTCAGATTCAGCTAAAACTTTAAGATCATCTGGGGAATCTATGGTTTTTAAAAATTTATATTTATCCGACATGGATAGTCTACCTCGAATTTAAAACGATTTCATCCACAAAATACTTATGGATACCTGAGTCTTCAGTTAATTCAGGATGAAAGGATGCAACCAGTACATTGTCTTGTCTCATGAGTACAGGGTCAGCTCCAAATACAGCCAATGACATAACGCTTGGTTTGATTTCTCGAAATTTGGGTGCACGAATAAAAATCGCATGAAAATCATGATCTATGATGCTGGGGATCACCAGTGAAGTACTAAATGATTCAATTTGACGACCATAAGCATTTCGCTCAGCTTTGTAATCAATTTTGTTAAAACAGCGAACTCTCTCATCGTCAACTTGTTGACCCAATAGAATTGCACCGGCGCAAGTGCCAAAAACAGGCATTGTCTCCAGGACTTCATTCATTGGCTCCCACAGACCTTCCTCCTCAAGGAGTAGCGTCATGGTTGTAGATTCACCCCCAGGTAGAATCAAAGCATCAATAAGCTTCAAGTCCCCAGGTTCCCGTACAGCTCGACTTTTAATACCGAGTTTTCCCATGGCGAAGGCATGTTTGGCAAAGCTGCCCTGTAGTGCTACAACGCCTATGGTTAATTCGTCATATTCTGGTCGAACAGTCAAAATATCTCCCTACCAGCCTCTATCTTGCATTCTGTCTTCAGGATTTATTTCTAACATATCAAGACCCTTCATGGCTTTTCCAAGACCATCAGAGATCTCAGCCAGTTTTTCAGGTTTATCATAGAAAGTAGCGGCCTGAACAATGGCTTTGGCCATGGCTTCAGAATCTTCAGATTTGAAAATTCCTGATCCCACAAAAATAGTTTCCGCTCCCAGTTGCATCATAAGGGATGCATCAGCTGGGGTGGCGATTCCGCCGGCTGAAAAATTTGGAACAGGAAGTTTACCTGTCTTGGCCACCTGAGCAACCAGATGAAAGGGAGCTCCCATGTTTTTTGCTGCAGCCATGAGTTCATCAGTTCGTAATGTACTCAAATTGGCCATTTCAGTTGTGATGGTACGCATGTGGCGTACTGCTTCAACAATATTTCCGGTGCCTGGCTCCCCTTTTGTTCTAATAAGGGCAGCGCCCTCACCAATTCGTCGTAGGGCTTCGGCCAAATTGGTCGCACCACAGACAAAGGGTGTTTTGAAATCATGTTTCCAGATATGATTGGCCTCATCGGCAGGCGTTAACACTTCGCTCTCGTCGATATAGTCGATCTCCAGGGCTTCAAGAATCTGAGCCTCAGCAAAGTGACCGATTCGACATTTAGCCATTACCGGTATTGAAACAGTTTTCTGAATTTCTTTGATCATCCTCGGATCTGAAGCTCTGGCAATGCCACCATCCTTACGAATATCAGCTGGAATTCGTTCCAGGGCCATCACTGCAACGGCACCAGCCTGTTCGGCGATTTCAGCCTGTTGTGGTGTAGTTACATCCATAATAACTCCACCTTTGAGCATTTCAGCTAATCCTGTTTTTACTTCGAACAGCTCATTTGTCATTTTCGTTGTCTCCAGAAACTTATTATATCAATATTTACACACGTGATTTCACGTGTAAGTTACTTAAATGTTCAACGACTTCTTGGATAAGATCATCTGGTGAGGAAGCACCAGCAGAGACGCCTGCTGATTCAGCTTCATCAAACCAGCTTTCTTTTATATCAGATGCACTTTCAACCATATATGAGTGTGGATTCAATCCCAGTGAAACTTCATGCAGTCTTTTTGTATTGGCACTGGTAAAAGAACCAACGATGATCATCACATCTGAAATAGGCGCTAACTCTTTAATTTGGCCCTGATTTCTCCTGGTTGGAAAGCAAACCGTATTGACGAATCTTAAATCAAATATTTTCATGGAAAGAATGCCGATTATTTCCTGAACATTCTCTATCATCTGAGTGGATTGAGAGACAATACCAGCCTTCTTTATGCGTGGTAAAGCTTCTGCCTCTGCAATTGAGGCTATGATAATTGCTTCACGAACCTGAGCTCGTATGGCTATGACCTCATCATGACCATGATCACCAATTATGATCAATTTTCTAGCTTCGTCGTTCAGTTTTTTAATCTCATTATGGATCTCATGCACTAAGGGGCAAGTCGCATCAACTATGGCCAAATCTTTCCTACCAGCTTCTTCCCATAACTCGGGAGTCGTTCCATGAGCTCTAAACAGAACCGGTGCATCCGTGACATCATCGAGAGAATCAACAACCCTAACATTTTCTTTAGTCAGATCGTTTACAACACGTTCATTGTGAACGATATCCCCAAGCATATAAACTTTGCCATGCTCCCTGGCAATCTCCCGAGCTTTTTCAATGGCGTCCCTTACGCCAAAGCAAAATCCGGCATCTTTAGCAACTCTAATTTTCAGATGGTCAGACATTCCCATCCCACGCTTTGATTGCTTCTAGAGTCTTCTTAACCACCGACTCTGCAGCATTTTCAAGGGTTCCTTCAACATGGCATCCAGCCGCAAAAGCATGACCTCCGCCACCAAAGAATTGTGCAACTGTATTTATCGGTATCTTTCCTTTTGATCTGAAGCTCACATCAACTTTTTCACCTGACATCTGGGTGATTGAAATGCCAACTTCAACTCCTCTAATGGATCGTATGAAATCTGATAGAGAATTCATATCATCTGGGACAGCACCTAATGGTCGGATATCTTCAAAATTGATAACGGACCAGGCTAACCTGCCACCACATTCGTATCTCAATTCGCTAAGCAGTCTCTGGATAACCTGGAGTCTACCCGGCGTGTTTAAATCTTCATAAAGATAAACATATAGCTCATACGGCTTGACACCTGCAGCAACCAGATTGGCTGCCGCCATCAAGGTCTCTGGATCTGTGTTATTAAATCTAAAATTACCCGTATCGCTCATCATAGCGGAATAAAGAGGCACTGCAATATCCAGGTGGGAATTTGCCGTATCATCCATGGAGTTCAAAAGATCATAGATGAGAATACCTGTGGAACTGGCCGTTGGAATATCATACTGAATATCAAATTGAGATTTATCACCTGGATGGTGGTCAATACTCACTTTTGGAATATCTATCGATTGAAGATCCACACCGATTTCCAATAAACGATCATAATGACCGATATCAAAAGCAATAAACACATCCGAGTCGGCTATGAGATCTGCATGCAGTGAAGCATCGTACACTTCAATCTCATTATTTATCGGTAAAAATTCGAGGTTGACCCTTAAAGGGGACGGATTCAGAATATGCACCGTCTTTCCAAGGGATGTTAGATACCTTGCGAGGCCGAGTTCGGACCCCACTCCATCTGCATCAGGTTGAACATGTGTGGAGAAGATAAATTTGTCATTCTCCAGAAGCAAAGTCTGTAAGACTTCCCAGTTCCTATGCTTCACAGTTTGATCAATACTCATTTATGTAAAAATACCTCTAAACAATAACTTCATTTTGCTTCATCGAATTACGTTCGAATCCGAAACATTGAATATATTCGTTAACCTACCAGATACAAACTATTCAACAATCAGATCGATAAAATCCAGCCGCTTGAAATTGAAAAATTTAAGTACGTGTAATGTAATGGGTATCGTGATGGAAAGAGTTGAGTTGTAGCGCCATTCAATGAGCGTCACCAATGCTTGTAATTAGAATTTACAATTTGATTCTGGACTGTAATTTAGCTTAAAGAATGGCGTTCCTGCCTCGGAGCCCGGCCCATCAATTCCTCTACAGCAATACGAGGATCTTTTTCTTCAAACAGGACCTGAAATATTTGTTCTGAGATGGGCATCTCAACTCCTGTTTTTGCAATAAGCTGATGTACTGATCTCGACGTGTTGATGCCCTCAGCGACCATCTTCATTTCTTCTAGAATTTCCTTCAGTTTGCGACCTTTGCCCAGTTCAAAACCAACATGTCTGTTGCGACTATGTGCGCTGAGACATGTAACAATAAGATCACCCATTCCACTCAGCCCTGCAAAAGTTTGTTCCTGCGCACCCAAAAATACACCAAGGCGAGTCATTTCGAAGAGACCCCGAGTCAGTAAGGCTGCCAATGTATTATCCCCATACCCCATCCCAGTCAGGATACCCGCTGCAATTGCTATGACATTCTTCAAAGATCCACCGTACTCCACACCAAGAATATCTACGTTGGTGTAAACCCTCAGTGTGTCAGACATAAATGCTTTTTGTACGATCTTTCCGGAAACTTCATCTGGACAAGCTGCCACAATGGTTGATGGCATTTCTTTAACAACTTCTTCGGCATGTGTTGGTCCATATAAAGTGGATATGTTAGTTACTGGATGATTTGGAAGCGCATGGGCAATAACCTGGCTCATGGTTCTTAAGGAATCGTTCTCAATTCCCTTGGCCACATTCACTATGATTGACTCTGTACTAATAATATTGGACAATGTAGCAAGTGTCATTCCAACAGTATGTGAAGGGATGGCAATCAGAATGATGTCTTTATCACGAACACATTTTTCCATATCCATGGTGAAGTTCAGTTCAGATGGTAAAACCACCCCTGGCAGATAATCAGGAAGTTCTCGTGTATCCTGTGCCTGTTTGAAATCTTTTTCAAGATAAAACCAGACATCTACATCATGCCCATTTTTAAGTAAATGAATTGCCAGAGTCATGCCCCAGCTACCGGATCCAACCACTGCAATTTTCATTTACCTCGTCCTCTTCTAATATAAAGAGCCCCTGATCAGACAGGAGCTCTTCAATATTTATATCACATCTATTCTAATCGTACAAGGCGTCAATCTTCGCTTTATAGCGTTCTTCAACAACCCGTTTTTTGATTTTCAGTGTGGGTGTGAGTGTGCCATCTTCAACACTGAACTCTTTGGGAAGTATAATTGCTTCCTTAACTGCTTCATATCCGCTGAATTTTTGCATAACTCCAGCGACTTCAGTCATGAGCATTTCATATACCTTGGGATTATCGCAAAGCGCTTCAGGAGTTACGTCCGTAATCTCGTTCTCCGTGGCCCATTCACCTAATTCCACAAAGTTAGGAACGAGAATCGCGGAGACAAATTTCCTACGATCACCGTGGACCAGTGCTTGCTCAAAGTATTTGTTCAGTATGAGAGCACCCTCAATTGGAGCAGGCGCAATATTTTTACCACCAGCTGTAACAATAATGTTCTTTTTACGGTCAGTGATTCTCAAATATCCATCATCAAGAATACCAATATCGCCCGTATGGAACCAACCCTCTTCATTAATTGCTTCCCTGGTGCCTGCTTCGTCCTTGTAGTAACCCTTCATGATATGAGGACCACGAGACAATATTTCACCATCATCGGCAATTTTTACTTCAACTCCATCAACAGTTGGACCCACGGTACCAAAGCGAAAATCATGGGGTGGATTCAAAGTGATAACTGGAGAAGTCTCTGAAAGACCGTAGCCTTCAAGAATGGTAATACCGGCAGCATCAAAGAATTTACCGATATCAGCTGAAAGCGGTGCGCCACCGCTGGCAAACAATTTAAATTGAGTGCCTAACAAAGCCTGAACCTTTCCAAAGACCAGTTTGTCAGCCCGTTTTTTCTTCTTGGCAAGTTTTGGGGAGATAGTGCCAGCGTTTCGCGCTTCAACATATTCAAATCCTGTTTTGACGGCCCAACCAGCTATTTTACGTTTGATAAATGAACCAGCAGCAAATTTGGCCTGAACACCTGCATACATTTTTTCATATAAGCGGGGTACAGACATAGCTACAGTAGGATTCACTTCAGACAAGTTGGCAATCACCTGTTCCATAGATTCAGCATAGGTAATATTTGCTCCAACATGAGTACCAACATAATCCCCTAGCCTCTCAAAACTGTGACTCAACGGTAGAAAGGATAAAAACTTATCTTCACTACTTATATTCAGTCGTGCATTGGATGCCAGAATATTGCTTACAAGGTTGCTATGGGTAAGCATAACACCCTTTGGGTTCCCAGTAGTACCACTGGTATAGATAAGTGTTAAAATATCGTCAGGTTTCACGCTAAGTGCCTGAGCTTCATAGTCATATGCTCCATCAGATGAAGCAAATGCCTTACCCTTTTCCATAAGCCCATTAAAGGATATGACACTTTCATCGTCATATGAAAGTGATTCATCAAAATAAACGACATACTTCAATTCAGGACAGTCAGCTTTTATCTGCATAACCTTATCCATCTGGCTTGCATCCTGTGCAAAAACTAATTTTGAATCGGAATGAGCTACGATGTATTGAACCTGACTTGCTATTAACGTAGGATAGACAGTTACAGAAGTAGCACCTCTGGTGGCGATGGCATAATCGGAATAAGCCCAACGACGACAGTTCGTTGATAGAATGGCCACATTATCTTTTGGCTGAATGCCAAGGGAGGCTAAACCGTAAGATGCATTTTTAACCATTTCATATATGTCTTTGCCTTTATCTCCCACCCACTCATCATTGACTTTTTCACTAAATAGCTCTAAGTCAGCATGACTTTTTGTAACATTAAGAAACATTTCTGCAATCGTCTTAAATTCCACGACAGCTCCTCCTTCTAAGGGTTTTTTTCAGTTTCCTCAATGATAAACATTTTCCATTGAAAGCACAGCATTTTATTGACAGATGCCCTGACAGAATGTATCATGGGCGCGCTTTGATAAATAGCCAGGGTGGCGGAATTGGTAGACGCAGTGGATTCAAAATCCACCGGTGGCAACACTGTGGGGGTTCGAGTCCCCCCCCTGGTACACTCCTACATTCTTCGAACTACGGCCGTGCAGGCTCGACTACGCTCTTCAGAGCATAGGAGACCGCGTCCCCTCGACTCACTCGGGACATGCTCCGCTGAATAACATGAAGCGAAAACGGGTCTGATTTCTACCCAAACTATATATTCGAGCTACGTCGCAGCAGGCAAAGGAATGAGCATGCATTATGTTTATATACTCCGTTCTATAAAGTTTAAGGACAAATTCTATACTGGTAGAACAACTGATTTGGTACGTAGATTGGCCGAACACAATCGTCATGAAAATGAGTACACTTCTAGGTACAAACCTTGGTTAATAAAGACCTATGTTGCCTTTCAGACAAAAGAACCGGCAATCTCATTTGAGAAATACCTGAAGACTCCTTCGGGAAGGGCGTTTGCTAAAAAGAGATTGTGACTATGTTCTTCGAACTATTTCTCAGCAGGCATTAATGTCTGATTATTCTAATTCACACCTAATTTGATTATGGATGACCTGGCTCACCAGATTACTTTATTCGAACAATTGAATCAGGAAAACTGAGGGCATATGTCAAAACAATTTATTCCTTTTAATAAACCTATTGAGCTGACTGATGTAGAAATGGTCAGTCGATCCAATAAGTTTCACGATTTCATGAAGACCAGAAGAACCATTCGCGATTTCTCAAGGAAAGAAGTACCACTGGAGGTTATTGACAATTGCTTAAGAACTGCGGGTACAGCACCCAGTGGTGCCAACCAACAGCCCTGGCACTTTGTCGTCGTCAGAGATGCTTCTCTCAAAACTCAAATTCGAATCGCCGCTGAAGAGGAGGAAAAGCAATTTTATGCTGGACGTGCTGGGGATACCTGGCTAGAGACTCTTGAACACCTAGGTACAGATGCACATAAGCCATTCCTCGAAGAAGCACCTGTACTAATAGCCATTTTTGAACAAAAATATGCCGTCAATGAACAGGGTGATAAGATCAAGCACTACTATGCTAAGGAATCTGTGGGCATCGCAACAGGAATGCTTATTACCGCACTACACAATGTTGGGCTTGTGACACTTACTCATACCCCCAGTCCTATGAATTTTCTCACAAAAATACTCAAGCGACCTGCGGGAGAACGTCCCTTCCTCCTATTAGTCGTCGGTCATCCAGCCAAAGATGTTCAGGTTCCACACTTAGATAAAAAGGACCTACCTGACATGTCCTCAAATTTCTAGGTGCTGAGATGATCTCAAATATTGTTTTCTTTGGTGATAGCATCACGGCTGCAAACCGAAGCCCAAAAGTGCCTCTGGGTGTTGGTTATGTTTCAATATTAAAGGATCTGTTTTCGGCCAATACTGATTTAAAAGATGTCCAGTTTGTCAATTCTGGAGTTAGCGGACATACCGTTGGAGATTTGCTCGGACGATTCAATACAGATGTCCTTGATCACCATCCAGATGCAGTCGCAATTATGATCGGAATTAATGATGCCTACAATGATTTCTTCGTGATAGTGATAGTGGACAAGTTCAGAATTACGAAATTGGTCTTGATAAACTCATCAATGATTTACAGGCTGGCTTACCTCAAGCCCAATTTTTCTTATTTACGCCCTACCTCATATCGGATTCAAGTACCGAAGCTTTTTACTTGAAAATGGAAGAATATTGTGAAGTTGTCAAGAAGTTGGGAATTAAGCATGCCATTCCTGTTCTTGACATTCAATCAGTGTTTAATTCTGCAGTGGAAACGAAACCTGCTAAAGAATGGGCTGATGACCAAATACATCCTTTTCATGAGGGGCATACCCTCATTGCCAGGGCTGCCTACACATTTCTACAGGATCATATCAGCGAGAACTAAGCGTCTATCAATACTTCCCGGCCTTTGATGCGTTCATCAATTTCGCCATCCTGAAACACGATATTTCCGTTTACAATAGTTGTTACTGGCCATCCCTGTGTGGTCCAACCATCATACGGACTCCAGTTGACCTTGGTCCAGAGTTTTCCGTTCTCAATCGATTTCTTTTTGCCCATATCCACCAAAACCAGATCAGCGTCATATCCTGTTTTGATGTGACCCTTATTTTTAACTCTATATAGCTCTACAGGTTTCTCACACATCCATTTCACAACATCTTCTATGCTACATAATCCACGATTTGCTCGATCGAGTAACATCGGTAATGATGTTTCAACTCCGGGCATACCAGCAGGAGCTTCACCAAAAGGTTTGGCTTTCTCTTCATGGGTATGAGGCGCATGGTCTGTGGCAATACAGTCTATCACCCCATTTACCAGACCATCCCAGAGCGCTTCACCATGTTCTATATTCCTGATGGGTGGGTTCATTTGGGCATAGGCACCAATTTTCTTATATATATATGGTGCACTCAAAAGAAAATGTTGGGGGCATACTTCTGCAGAGATGGGCGCTTTTGATTTTTGAATTTCAAGATACCTGACCTCATCCAGGGTGGTCGTATGCAAAATATGCAGACGACGCTGATACTTAATTGACAGTTCAACTGCCAGAGTCGTAGCCTTGAGAGCTGCATCTGGAGGTCGTACAAATTGGTGATGGTTAAAATCTGTTGAATTCTTATAAATTTCCTTAGCAGCGTTGATGATATCATCATCTTCAGCATGGACGGCGATGAGGCGAGAACCATTTCCAAATATGTTTTCCAGATCTTTTGTATCACTGACCAGTAAATCTCCCGTGGATGAGCCCATAAATATTTTGATTCCTGGAACATTCTTGACACCATTAAGGACATCAAGATTGGTATTGGTTGCCCCAATAAAAAAATTGTAGTTCACCACACACTTCTCTGAAGCATGCTGTTTCCGTTCTGCCATCGCTTCAATTGTGATTGTGGATGGCTTGGTGTTGGGCATGTCAAAGAAACTGGTTACTCCTCCAGAAGCAGCTGCCATAGAGCCCGTCCTCAAATCTTCTTTCCAGGTGAGTCCGGGATCGCGAAAATGAACCTGGGGATCGAGTACCCCAGGTAAGAGGAATAAATTACTGGCATCGATGATCTGACCAGCACGTTTCTCTTCTATTTGTCCAAGCTCCGCAATTTTACCATTGTCCAGGAGTACGTCTTGCTGGGTTATTCCCCGAGAAGAGACACATCTGGCATTTTTAATGAGAATTGGTGAGGACATTCATTTTCTCCTGGTATTGTTATTTGCCAATAATATGACCTTTTGGCTGTCTTATAGAAACCAAAAATAGTGTGATTGTGGTAAACCTTGATGCCTGCAGTTTTCTCTGTGTACTGAACATTTCGAGAGCAGGCTACTGGACATTTCGAGGACAGCAACATTCAGGTAATCATTTCCAATCATGGCGCGTCCACTGCTGGCCATCACTGGTATAGATAATAGCACCTTCCAGATCTGTTCTGTGAATTTCTGAACCAAGTTTTATATACTTATCGAGAGTGATTTGAGAGGGATGTCTGAATTTGTTCTTCACGCCTAGACTCATTAAGCAGATTTCAGGATGCACCAGGTCGATGTATGCTTGTCCGGAACTCGTTTTTGATCCATGATGTGGTGCTTTGATCAAATCACTTTTCAACAATATGCCTAGCGGAAGTTGGTTGTGTTCGATTATTTCTTCCCCATCACCAGCGAGCATGATACTGGTTTCTCCATAGAAGAGTTGCATAACGATTGAGGTGTTATTGATGTTTGAAGGTTGGGATGCATGCTCATACCACTGTGGTCCCATCACTCTGAAGTATATTGGTTTCAAAGTTGAATCGATATAGCCTGCAAAAACCGTTTGGGTCGGGATATTGTAAGTGCTAATACTTTCACATAACATTTTGTAACCGAAGGAATCATATTCAATGTCTGGCATGAGCACCTTCCCCACCGGAACATTTTCAACCAGATACTGGGCTCCTCCGATATGATCATTGTGGGGGTGTGTTAACACAAGGATATCTAGTTTTGTCCAATTGCGGTACTTTAGATAAGGTTGAATAACATCCTTCCCCATATCTTTACCCCCGAATCTTTGACCAGCATCGATGAGTATGGTATTTCCATTAGGAGCATGAACGAGTATTGCATCTCCTTGTCCCACATCCAAAATGATAATTTCGAGTCGCGGAGGGATTAGGAGGACCTGCCAGGTTTGAATACCTAACCAGAGCAATAATAGTATTATCCATAATTTGCTCACAGCTCGAATCTTCAAAAAGGTCATTGAGAAGACTCCGAAGATGAGAAGTACTAACTCATAATGCTGAATTGAGCGAGTTGTCATGTATGCCCAATCGAACTGAGCGCATAGCTGAACGAACCAGAGCATGAAGTCAATGACACCTTCTAAAGTGGCAGCCCACATTTCGGCCAGGAATGGAAAGAGGGAGCCCAAGATAAGAAAGCTCATTCCCGTGGCCACGATGATACCAATCAGTGGAACCACAACCAGATTTGCAATGAGACTTACAATCGGAATTTTATTGAAGTAAAAGATAGTGATTGCCAATGTTCCCAACTGGGCAGCCAGAGAAACAAGGAAGAGATCAAGGATTGGAAGGAATATTTTACCAATAGTACTTGATTCTGAAATTGAAACCCCACTCACCCACTCCTTGAACACTGGAAAAAGTGTTACAATACTTAGAACAGCTAGAAACGAGAGTTGGAATCCAATGTTATCAAGCTGTGTTGGAGAAATTGCTAGTATGATGAACGCAGCAGCCGCTAGAAGGTTGAGGATATCTGACTTTCTCTCAAGGAGACCAGCTACAATCATCAGTGAAGCCATGATTGAGGCGCGCATAACCGACGGAGCAGCCCCAGTAAGCCCAACATAGAATAGCAACCCCGTTATCACACTGACCATTTTCATATGATACGGCAAACGTAGTAGACCAAAGATGGTCACCAGGATGATCGAGACATAGCCCACGTGCAGCCCACTCACTGCCAATACATGAATCACACCTGTATTAGCAAAATCATTTCGAGTGGATTCTTCAATATCGCTTTTCTCTCCGAGGATTAAGGCGGATAATATTCCAGCGGACCTTGGTGTTAAATATTTATTAAAATGATGGGTGATCAGTGATTTCAAATCTCGCATTAAAAGTGAGATAGAGCTGACACCTCTTGGGTAAATGATTACATCCTCGGGATTTTCCAAAAATGCTTCATAATAAATATCCCTACCTTTTAAATATGCACGATAATCGAATTCATGGGGATTTCGTTTAGCCCTGGGCTTGTTCAGAAGCATCTTTCCAGTCAGGGTATCACCTAGACTCACCTCCCACTTAATATCCTTTGAGTAGAGAATCAGTGATCCTCCTGAAATGAGCTGAGAGTTGATTCTGTCAGGTCGTAGGAAATATTTTGGATTACCTCTACGGGTTTCACCAATATCTTGAACAACTGCTCTCACTTCATAGACAGAATCAGCTCTAGCGGTAAATATTGAAAGATGTGTCAGAGGGATCATCTCATCGAGTGCTACTCTAAGACACCCTGACATGATGAGTATGAGGAGGAATATTTCTGAATGTTGTCGCAGTAGGGCCAGGACAAATAGAATACTCGTCAATAAACCAAGCAATCCTATATGTAAACTGAGCTTTGATTGAATTATTATTCCAAGAATAAATAGAAGTGATACCAATATCATTGGACGCGGCATCACAAAGTTCATGATACTTTTGTACATATTTCCTACATGTTTGGGGTTGGCCAAACATAGGAGGTGAAGGGCAATTCACCAAATGGTAATATTAAATAGTGGTCAGAAGATCAGGATGGATCATCATCACTGACAAAGGAATAGCCGTGCAGGGCTGAAGAGATCGATGATCCCTCAAATCCACGGCGTTGGAGTAAACTCCACAAACGTTTTTTATCTTTATAGGTGGGTTGTTCAATATGCTTTAATTTTCGTTCAGCCAGATCAAAAGCCAACTGGTTAAAATCATATTCTTCGCGGATGGCTTCAATTTCAGATTCAATAATCTGTTTGGATATTCGTTTTGCATTTAACTCGTGTCTAAGTCTTATGGGACCAAAACCTTTAATCTTCACACGATCCCTTATAAAGAGCTGTGCAAATCTCTCATCATTCAAGTAGTTTTGGTTTTTGAGCCTGGTTATTAATTCATCCGACAGATCGTGATATTTCTTTTTGTAGAGCCACTGTTTAACCTCATACTCACACCTCTCCCGATAGCCGATAAAATTAAGTAGACCTGTATAGGCCATCTCAACTCGATCATCATTCACCAAATCGAGTTTAAGTTCATCGGTATACTCATCACCCACTTTGATGTCATACTTGACAATGAGTGAACCATCTACACCAAGCTCAAATTTTCCATCGATGAAAAGATTGAACCTCTCTCGAAGCTTCTTCTGTTGGGTGATTTTAGTAATCTTGGACAAACTATTTACCTATGTGTAATACATTAACCGCGAAAAACGCAAAGAGCGCGGAGCCTTTCTATTTCAATACCCATATTTATAGGTTATTGACAACCCTTTTGATTCCTGATTTTAAATACTTTACATCAAAATTCAATAACAAACCTAACTTCTTATTGCAAATCTTCAAATATGTGAGTGTTTGAGCTAAATGAACGTTTGATATTTTTTCTACTGCCTTCAACTCAATGATCACTTTGTCCTCTACTATTAAGTCCAACCGGAAGCCTACTTATAAGCGGTGTCCTTTATAGATTGTTTCCACAGGCACCTGCTTCTGTACCATTAAATCCATCGAGTTCAGTTCAAAGAAAAGTGCAGCTTCGTACGCTGATTCAAGTAAACCTGGACCTAGTTCTTTATGCACTTCAATCGCAGCACCAATGATCTTTTCAGAAAGTTCATTCTCGGATAACTCAGGCATAATAAATTTTCTTTGCGATCTCAGCGAACTTGGCGGTTATATACAAATTGGGCTCCCATGCTGAGATGGAAGCCCAATTATTGAATATCTACATCTGATTATTCAGATTTTTCTTCAGCAGCGTCCATTCCCATAAACAAGCGGACTTCACCAACGAGTTTTGCCATTAGATCTGGATTATCAATAAAGAAGTTTTTGACATTTTCTTTACCCTGGCCCAGACGATCTTCACCGTAACTAAACCATGATCCACTTTTCTGTACCAAATTTGCCTGCAAAGCCAGATCCAGAATATCACCTTCAAAAGAGAAACCCTGACCAAACATAATGTCCAGTTCAGTTTCACGGAAAGGTGGTGCCATCTTATTTTTAACCACTTTCACACGAACACGATTACCGATATTGTCCTGACCATCTTTCAAGGAACCTATTCGCCGAATATCCATTCTAACTGAAGCGTAAAATTTTAGCGCTCTTCCACCTGTAGTGGTCTCTGGACTTCCAAACATAACACCAATTTTCTCACGGATCTGATTGATAAAGATAACCGAGGTGTTCGACTTTGAGACTGCCCCTGTCAATTTCCTGAGTGCCTGAGACATAAGACGAGCATGCAGGCCCATGTGGCTGTCTCCCATTTCCCCTTCCAGTTCTGCGCGTGGAACTAGTGCAGCTACGGAATCAATAACGATGACATCTAATGCATTACTCCGAACTAATGTTTCTGTGATTTCCAGAGCCTGCTCACCTGAATCAGGTTGTGAGATGAGTAGATTCTTGACATCAACGCCGAGTTGACCGGCATATTTGGGATCAAGTGCATGCTCAGCATCAACAAAAGCAGCATAGCCCCCGGTTTTCTGGGCACTGGCTACGATATGGAGTGCCAGCGTGGTTTTTCCAGACGATTCTGGTCCGTAGATCTCAATGATTCTTCCACGAGGTACACCACCAACTCCCAGTGCCGCATCTAGTGAAAGCGCACCGGTGGAGATGGCTTCAACTTGCAGATTCATCTGATCTTCACCAAGTCTCATTACTGCCCCCGCACCAAATTGTCGTTCAATCTGGGAGACGGCTAATTCTATGGCTTTATCTTTGTCTTTTGATTTTCCTTGAGCAGCACTCATCACTGACCTCCACTATTAAATTTAAAAGATTTCAATTCTTCATACTCTGCACCCGTCGGTGTCAATGTACTCTTCATCCACAACACTGTATCGACTTCAAAATTAAATTCACGCACTTCTGTAGTCAGAAATTTGTGGATAAACGAACTTTTGCGTGAGATTGTTTTGACGCGAGCGAGCGTAATATGAGGTTGAAATTGTCGTTTATCAAGTCTATATCCTAAAAGAGTTAATTCTTTATCCAGTTTTTGCTTAAATGCACTCAGCGTGAGATCGTATGGTGCTGAACCTACCCAGAGGACTCTTGGTTCATTGGCATGAGGATATATACCTGTATCGGTCGTCCCCAGTTTAAACGGAGGAAAAGAATTTATCACCGATTCGATATGACTGGCATGTTCTTCAACATTCTCAGAGTCCATCTCACCTAAATAATTAAGCGTGATATGAATATTCTCACGTTTAACCCAATTAATTTTATCCTGCCTATCGATGATAGGTTCGAGCATGTTTTTAAAATAGCCTTTGATTTCCTTAGGAATCGGGAAAGCTAAAAAAGTTCTTATTTCGCTCATTAAACATCCTTCTCGATGAGTAACCGGAGAAGATTTAGTGCTGAGAAGGCACTCATTTCTTTATTCAAGATACGGTTCTTCCCAAATTGGAATCTTTTTATATTCTGATGAGCGTTATTTGCCACACCAATATATACGGTTCCAACTGGTTTTTCTTCACTTCCACCTGTAGGTCCAGCTACTCCAGAGATCGCAATAGCATAGTCTGCGCCACTTTTCTGCAAAGTCCCATTTAGCATTTCAGCAACGGTTTCTTCACTCACGGCACCATAGTCAACCAATATCTGCTCAGCAACACCCAGTAAGGACATCTTTGTCTCATTTGCATAGGTCACGAAGCCAGTTTGAAAATATTCACTGCTTCCACTTATATCTGTGATAAGACTGGCAACTAACCCACCTGTACATGATTCAGCTGTGGCAACTGTGGCCTGTTTCGCCTTCAGAAGCTTGCCAATAAGAACTGGAAGCACCTCTTCATCTCGACCATAAATGTTTTTGGGTTTTAGGTCATGAATTTTACCATAGAGCTCTGTGGTAAATTTCTGCTCTTCATCAGGAGAGCTTGATGGAAAAGAAACTCGTATGGTGACCATACCCTGTTTTGGTAAGTATGCTATTTTAAGATCGGGATATTCATCCAATACTGGTTTAGTCAATTCATAGAGAGTGGATTCTGGAACACCGATTGAATGGATGTCAATTATGGAGATGGATTTGTGCGCTATTTTTGAGAGAAGCGGAATGATTTGATCTGTGGTAACTATCTGCATCTCTCTGGGAACCCCGGCCATAACAAATAGGTGCTTGCCCTCATGCTGTATATGCATGCCCTGGGCAGTTCCAAAAGGATTCTCAAGTAGTGCCGCATTTTCTGGATATTCTGCCTGAGAAGTATTTGATTCTGAAAATTGGAAGCCTCGTTTTGCAAAACGATCCTTGAGTGCTTCCAGCAACTCGGGATACAGTTTCAGCCTAACATCAAAATATTCGCATAGAACAGATTTGGTTATATCGTCGTGCGTTGGACCAAGTCCACCTGTCAATGTAACCACATCTGCTTGAGAAAAAGCCCAGTCGAGTGAATCTTTAATATCCTGAGCGATATCACCGATGATCATTTTCTTGACGACCGAAATCCCTATGAGATCTAATTGCCTTGAGATAAAAGCATTATTCGAATCCAGGGTCCTGCCTGATAATAATTCATCACCGATTGAAATTGTGATGGCTGTTATATTCTTCATATCAGCGCAGCAGCCCCCTGGATAATGATGAGTGCCAATAATCCGGCCAGCACATCATCCATCATAACACCGATGCCCCCTGGTAAATCCTGGGATTTATCAATAAGCCATGGTTTCCAAATATCAAATACTCTAAAAAGGATGAATGCAGCCAGCCAGAAGCCCCAATGGGCAGGGATGGCGAGCACCGCAATCCATTGGCCCACCAGCTCATCAATGACAATCTCACCGGGATCTTCAACACCAAGTGATGTGGATACCTTATTGGAGGCAAACACACCCAGCAAAGTAATTATTGCTATAAGGCCAAAAGTGATAAATGGGTTGTCAGTAACCAGCGTACTCCAGAAATAGGCTATGGGTAAGGTTACCAGAGAACCATAAGTACCAGGAGCACCCGGTATTAGACCCACATATCCTACTGATGTGAATCCACGTAAAAGTTGAATCATTCGCTTTCCGTAAAGAGGTTTTTCAGGAAAGTACGGTTTATCCATAAATAATTAAAACCGGTATAGGCAGTTACCAGACCTGTTAGAGTAAAGATGGTTTCAGTAACAAACCACTCTTCCGCCCAGGCAACAATTGTATCGAATGATTCAAAATGTCCGAGAAGAATAAAAATCAGGCCAACATACATGGAGATATATTGAAATATCGTTTTGGCTTTTGCCAGGTTGTTGGTGTGCATTGAGAGGCCATTCGCTAACATCCCCCAGCGTAATAAGGTCACCAGGCCATCTCTCAGAATTATGACTGCTGTAATCCAAATAGGGATCACGCCTAAAATATTTAGGGTAATAAAGGTGCTATTGACCAAAATTTTATCTGCGAGAGGATCCATGAATTTACCAAATTCGCTGACCACCTTTAATTTTCGTGCCAATATTCCATCAAATAAATCCGTGAGTGAAGCAATGACAAATAAAAACAGAGCGAAGGCATGTAAGGCCAAACTATCAAACCCAATCAGCAACCAGACAATCATAGGTGTGATGACGATTCGAATTATGGTCAGAATATTCGGTAAATTATGTATCATGTTAATTCATGCCTGTCGTCCAGGGCTCTCCCTAAGGTTATACCGTCAATATACTCAAGATCACCACCACTGGGGATTCCTCGTGCAAGACGGGTGACTTTAATATCTCTCTCCTGAAGCAGCCGCGCCAGATATAATGATGTAGTCTCCCCTTCAACACTGGGATTCATGGCAATGACAACTTCAGTGATATTGTCCAGCCGTGTAAGTAAATTCCGAATATTCAATTGATCCGGACCCACACCTTCAAGGGGTGAAAGTACACCACCCAGGATGTGATACTCCCCATTAAAGCGACTTGTTTCCTCAATAGCAACGACATCCTTGGAATCTTCAACGACACAGAGTATGGATTCATCCCTGCGAGTATCCAGACACACCGGGCATGGATCAACTTCTGTAATCAAGTTGCATATGGAACACTGTCTCAATTTCTCACTGCTCTGGATGATCACATCACCAAGGCGCTGTACATCCTCAGTATTCCACTCAATCAGTTGGAATGCCATTCTCTGCGCAGTTTTCTTGCCGATTCCGGGGAACCGTGAGAACTGTTCGGTAATACGCTCCAGACTATCAGGAAGAATTTTCATCCAAGTCCAGGAATATTGAGTCCACCCATGCCACCCATCATGCCACCTGTAACCTGTGACATTCTTGAGTTGGCTGCATCCTGGGCATTTGTCAGAGCTTGATTCACTGCGGCAAGCACGAGATCCTCAACCATATCTACATCATCCTCAAGAACATCTGGCTCGATTTTAATGGCTAAAATCTGCATCTTTGCGTTGGCTTTCACACTGACCATGCCACCACCAGCAGATCCTTCCACTTCAATGGCGGCCAGCTCATTCTGAGCGATTTCCATATCTTTTTGCATCTTTTGGGCTTGTTTTAAAAGGTTACCCATTCCGCCTTTTGGCATCATTGGAGTTTTCTCCTATACGAGTTCAAACTCTACTCATCGATGATCTCACCATCAAATATATCCAGGAGATGTTGAGATGTTGGATGAGCCAGAATTTCATCTTCTTTTCTTGGTTTTGGTTTTCGACCATTTTCTTCTAATAGCACAATAGTCATTTTTGTTCCAAATACTTCTGAAGCAATTTTATGAATTTCATCTGTATTTTTACTCAATTTTTGAATATGATATTTTTGTTCAGGCGCAAATGAAACGGTCAGGCGCCCTTTTTCAAAACTTGCTGGTGTTCCCTCACTCATAAATGCGCTAGTAGATTGGCTAATCTTTCCCAAAGTTTCTATGAATTTCTCCCAATGTGGTAAAAGTTCTTCAACCCTCATAACACTGGCATCTTGATCTTCAGATGGATCACTCTCAGCAACCGATGGTTCTTCGGGTGCAGGGAGCGGCTCAGGAACGACCTCTTCGATTACTTCCGGTTCTGGTTCAGTGACCAGCTCAGATTTTATAACCTCATCCTGGACAGGCTCAGGTTTCTCTTCAGGAAGTGGCTCAGTCTTTGGTTCAGGAACATTTTCAGCTTCTTGCACGGGCGTAGGTGTCGGTTGAGATACTGCCTTTTGCTCTGGCAAATCAGCTTTGCTTGGTGGAGGTGTTATTTGTGGAGGAGCAACCTTGGGCGCTACCACTGCCGGTGCACTTTTCCCGGTAAGAATAGCATCAAGGTCCAACGCACGAGTACTTCTAACCAGTTTTAACAACATAAGCTCAACCGAAACCAGCTGATTACTCACAAAACGCTGCTCACGAATCGTTTCCAGGACAATGTTTTGCATGCGTAATAGATCACGTTCTTCCAGATAAGCTATTTGTTCCTTGAGAGCTTTCGCATCTGAATCAGATACATCGAGATAATCGGTAATACCAGCCACTTTGACGATGAGAAGATTTCTTATATGTTCACTGAGACCTTGCAAAAACTCCGATATGCTTATGCCTCTTGAAAAGAGCATGTTGGCCTGATTCATTAAGTTATCAGCAGCTTGACTGGCCACATTATGCATCAATTCGAAATAAATCGTAGCATCCAGGACACCCAAAACTCTTCTGACAAGGTCAATGGATGCTTCATCTTCAGCAAACGCAGAGACCTGATCAAGAAGGCTTAGTGAATCTCGTAAACTTCCGGCAGCTTTGCGTGCAATGAGCGCCAAACCTTCTTCGGAAATTGAAATGCCCTCTTTTTCACTAATCATTTGCAAGCGAGCCACCATGGTTTCCGTTGAAATCATACGAAAATCATAGCGCTGACACCGTGAAAGAATAGTAAGTGGTACTTTTTGGGGCTCAGTCGTAGCGAAAATAAACAGTACCTGGGGTGGTGGCTCTTCAAGTGTTTTTAGAAGCGCATTAAAGGCTTCCTTGGTGAGCATATGGACTTCATCTATTATATAGACGCGGTAATTGGAATTCGTGGGTGGGTATTTAACCACTTCTCGTAATTCTCTGATTGCATCTATACCCCGCGTTGATGCTCCATCGACTTCCAGCACATCCAGGCTACGACCGGCAGTTATCTCGATGCAATGGTTGCAGGTATTGCAGGGGTTGCCATCATGTGGATTTTCACAATTAATTGCCTTGGCAAGAATTCTAGCTGAAGTGGTTTTCCCTACGCCCCGAGGACCTGTGAATATATAACCATTGGCTAACCTATGCCTGAGAAGTGCATTTCTCAGAGTTCTGGAAACATGATCCTGTCCAACCACATCCTCAAACGTTTGAGGACGATATTTTAGCGAGGAAACAATGTATGCAGACTCTTGATCAGACACGATAGTTGACTTTCCAGTTGGTTGAATAAATAGCTGATCTCAAAGATGCGCGTGCCTCAGGGGAATCCGACACACGATTACAATGCTTACCGCTGCTTCCTTCCGGATCTGACGGGGTTCGGCTCGCTTTCATTGCAGGACCTGAAAGCACAACGCATCTTCAAGATCAGACGATGCTTAACACTCATAAAAAAAGCAGAATAATGTATCAATTATCAGGGGTGAAGGAAGTCTGATTTGATCTTATTATTCCAACGTCAATATCCATCTGTAACAAAACAAACTGCTACATATCTCGACATTGTAGCTGATTTAGTTAATCTGGTTTTCAGACCGCTTCCAAATCAACTTTAGTGAAAAATCTGTCCAGTACTTTAATCATCATTTCATGATCTTTAACTCCAGCAGTCTCACGAATGGAGTGCATGGAGAGCATGGCATTCCCCACATCGACAACAGGGATACCTAAACCTGTTGCAGTAATGGGTCCGATAGTAGAACCACATGGTAAATCTGTTTTGTGCACATAATGCTGAAATGGAACATCCACATCTTTACATAATTGTTCAAAGATAGTTGAAGTAAACGCGCTAGTGGCATAACGATGATTAGCATTCACCTTGATAACCGGTCCTTGACCCATTTTAACCGCATGCTGTGGGTCATGGAACTCAGTATAATTTGGATGAATGGCATGGGCACCATCTGCAGAAATACAGGCACTATTTGCGAGGGCTCGTTGCGTGAGATGATTGGAGCCGTTGGAACTGACTACCCGTGTGATGATGTCACGAATAAAGGCCGAAGCAGCACCATTTTCTGTTGAGCTGCCAATTTCCTCGTTGTCAAAAAGGGCTATCATAGCTGTTTGTGTAGCCGCGATTGGATTTGCTGTAAGTGCCTGGATGGCTGCATGACACATGGTCAGATTATCTAATCTGCCACTCACAATAAATTCATCATTTAAACCACTGCGGGTAGCTGGCTGGGTATCATAACATTCCAGTTGCCAATTCGCTATTTCATCGCGTCCAACATTCAAGGTATCTGCAATGAGATCTTCTATCAACCCTGAGTCTACCGATGAGCCATCATTGCTTTCAAGAGCTAGAATTGGAGGCATATGAGTTTGCTTATTCAGCTTTAGCCCCTTTTCATTAACCTCTCTATTCAAGTGAATAGCCAGCTGGGGTACCCTTAGCAGAACTTTATCAGACTTGAAAGGTACTACTTTGAGTTTGCCATTCTGTTTTAGAATAACCCTACCAGCTAAAGAAAGGTCACGATCAGTCCAGCTTGCCAGGAGCGGACCGCCATACACCTCAACGCCAAGTTGTACATAGCCACTTTTAGAATATTGAGCTTGCGGTTTTAAATGTAAACCTGGAGAGTCGGTATGGGCACCAAGAAGACGGACGCCGCTTGCATCCCCATTACCCATCTGCCAGGCTGCCAGTGCTGATTCACTACGAATAACATAATACTTTGAATTGGGTTTTAAATCCCAGGCTTCCTTTTCATCCAATCTGATAAAGCCACTGGATTGGAGCGTCTCTTCAGCTGCCAATACAGCATGGAATGCTGTGACACTTTGATTTAAATAGTCGATCAGACTCGAGATCATGGTGATATTCCTTTATTTCAAAATCTTCGTTTAAAATATTTGCCAGGTAGTTGTTGAATAATTCCCTTCATTTCCAGTTGAAGCAATGTACCCAGAAGTGCAAAAGTAGTTTGTCCTGCCAGTGTTGACAAATCATCAATGTGAATCTCTTCACCTTCAGTAAGGTGTTCAAGCAATGATGCTTCAATTGGATCGGCGGCTATCAGCAACTCCTGTTGGCCCTGGGAGCTTCCCATTTTGTATTTCCCACCCAGCTCCTCCAGGATGTCCTCAACGCTTTCAACCAGTTTTGCTCCCTGCTTGATTAATAGGTTGGTTCCGCGACTTTGCCGACTATTGATTGGTCCTGGAACCGAAAAGACCTCGCGGTTTTGATCCAGTGCAAAATAGGCTGTGATTAAGGAGCCACTGCGTTCAGCAGCTTCAATGACGATACTCCCCAGGCTGAGTCCTGAGATGATACGATTTCGGCGTGGAAAATTCTGAGCATCCGGTTTGCTACCCATGAGAAATTCTGAAATCAACAGTCCCTGTTCTGATATTCTTTCAAATAGTAGTCGATTCTCAGCTGGATAAACCCTATCGACACCATTTCCCAGAACGGCGATAGTCTTCCCACTGGCTTTTAGGCATGCCTCGTGAGCATAAGTATCAACGCCTTTGGCAGCACCTGATACAATTGTCAGGCCTCGTTGAGCTAGCTCTCTGCTGAAATCTTTTGATATTTCCTTACCGTAAGCGGTGGGAGTTCTGGTTCCGACCATTCCAATACTGTCAGATGCCAGAAGGTCAGTATTTCCTCTGCAAAACAGAGCGATGGGTGGATCATATAATTGTTTCAATTGTCTAGGATATGACTCGTCCCACAATGTCACCATTTTCACCTGGAATTTCT
Source organism: Fidelibacterota bacterium (assembly GCA_018650795.1). Classification (GTDB taxonomy): domain Bacteria; phylum Fidelibacterota; class UBA8477; order UBA8477; family JABMPR01; genus JABMPR01. The sequence continues at coordinate 33,818 of JABIFG010000272.1, read as the reverse complement.
CAATCAACTTGGCCTGTCCAGCAACCAGTTCCTCATCTGGATCATTCAATATCGACCGGGCGATTTTGTCTTTAATTCCTGGGATTCTAGTAAGCGCCTGGTAACTGGCGGAAAAAATATTTTCGAGTGACCCGAATTCTGAAATGAGGTCCAGCGTTTTACGGGGGCCGACTCCAGTGATGCTAAGCATCCTGATAATATTGAAAAGTTTTTTATTCACTAATGCTTGTGGTTAGTGCTTTTATCAGATTCTCAAGTCCTTCTCCGGAAACAGAGGAGATGGGAAAAAGTTCGATGGGTTCAAAGGTTGACATCTTGGGTACTCCCACAAAGGAGTCCATCTTGGTGATTGCAAGTAATCTTTTGCGTTGTATCAATCCAGGGCTGTACTTTTGCACTTCCTGAAATAGAAGTCGATATGATTCTGCAGGATCTTCATCGTTGGCATCTACCAGAAACAACAGAACACTACACCTTTCGACATGTTTCAGAAATTGAGTTCCCAAGCCTTTGCCTTCATGAGCACCCTCAATGAGACCCGGAATATCAGCCATAACGAAGCTTGAATAGGCACCAGACTTTACAATTCCAAGATTTGGTGTTAAAGTAGTAAATGGATAATCTGCAATCTTGGGTTTGGCTCTGGACACCCTTGAGAGCAGGGTAGATTTGCCAGCATTTGGAAAGCCCACTAGTCCAACATCAGCCAGCACCTTTAACTCGAGTTCCAACTCATGTTCACGCCCCTCACGACCATACTCAAACTCACGAGGTGCCTGATGTGTAGGGGTCGCGAATTCTGCATTGCCACGGCCACCTCGCCCACCCCTGGCAACAACAACTGATTCACCATCAATCTGCAAATCGGCTACTACTTCTCCATTGTGCAAATCCTTCACAATGGTACCAGCCGGAACTTTGACTATAATATCTTCACCCTTTTTACCGTGACGGAGACTGCCTTCACCATGTTTACCCCGGTTGGCCTTATAGATGCGATGATACCGTATATCCTGGAGTGTATGAAGTTGTGTATCCACCTTGAGGATGATGCTGCCACCTCTGCCACCGTTCCCACCGGCAGGCCCCCCTTTAGGGACAAACTTTTCTCGACGAAAAGCAATAATACCATCCCCACCTTTTCCAGGGATGACTTTAATCTTTACATAGTCAACAAATCTCATTTGATGTCCTATCGATAGCGCTGAGCAAGATCGTCCATTCTTCTCTTCAGATATGACAGGAAAGCACGATCTTCAATTTCCATTTCCTGAATGAGAACCTCAGCAACCTCTTCATAGTCCATGGCACATAAGATTGAAACTTCACCGTTTCGCTCCCAACCATCTGTCACATCTACATGATTCATGATTTGCTCAAGTGTAATGGGAAGTCCTGATAAGAGGTGAAATTTCTCTTTATCAGTATAATAAATCTGTTTTTCTTCCCAATAATCACGTAGAATAAGTTCGATTTCACTCATCAATAAAGTGTGCAGTTCTGATTGAGCCTTCTGGACAGATTCGTCCATATCGAGTGAATGATCCTCAGGCAAATGTATAATTATGAAAATCGTATCTCTAACAGCCCTGTGTGTGGCTACCCATTTCGGTGCTTCAATTGTACCTGCACTTGGCAAGTCATAATTTACTGATTCTGAAGCACAGGTAATAAAAAGTAACACCAGAAATGGCAGAACTATCAATTTTACATTGCTCATCATGATTGCTCCTCCAAATGTTTGGCTACAATTTCTGCAATCGCCCCTGAGGAAACAATTTGATGAATTGATTCAATGTGAGCACTCAAGGGACCGTCTACCTCCAGATATGGCACTTCTAAGCGAATTAAATTGTAAATGGCCTTACTGGCAGGTGCGAGATGATACTGTGGATTTAGATCCTTGGCCTGAGCGGCGCACATCAGCTCAATGGCAATAATTCTTGAGCTATTTGATACGACTTGTCTGAGTTGATGACCTGCATTGGGGGCCATACTTACATGATCTTCCTGATTGGCAGAGGTAGGGATGGAATCCACAGAAGCAGGATGGCTCAATGACTTGTTCTCACTGGCCAGGGCAGCTGCTGTTACATGGGCAATCATAAACCCTGAGTTTAGGCCAGCCTCCTGCATGAGAAACATGGGTAAATTGCTTTGACTCGTTTCCTGAAAAGCGGCTATTCGACGTTCACTCATTGCAACAACATCTGAGAGGGCAATAGCCAGATAATCCATGGTATGTGCAATGGGTGCAGCATGAAAATTACCACCTGACACAATCACATTCTCATCAATCAAGGTCACCGGATTATCAGTAGTACTATTAGCTTCCTGGGTCAAAATTCTTTCTGCATGTTGGATCAAATCATATAATGATCCATGGACTTGAGGCATGCAACGAATACTGTAGAAATCCTGAACTCTGTCACAATCAAGATGAGCATCTCGGTACCCACTGTTGGCCATTAGACTATACAATAATTCTCCGGCATAGATTTGACCTGGTTGGTTGCGAGCCTTCTGAATTTCTTTTCTGAATGCAGTGTCAGTACCGAGCATGACTTCGGTACTAAAAGCACCTGTGGCTGAGATCGTGAAAAAGAGATCTCTGATCTTCTCCAGGGATTCAATTGCCAGGGCAGTACTCACCTGAGTGCCATTAATGAGAGAAAGACCTTCTTTTTCTTTTAATTCGACCACTTGAAGCTTGTGTCGTTTTAATATTTCCGATGCTGGTTGAAGCGTATCATCATCCATGAGAAACTGACCTTCCCCAATGAGGGGTAATGCCAGATCAGCAAGGGGTGCTAAATCACCACTGGCTCCTACGCTACCTCTTTCTCTGACAGCGGGAGTGAGATTATTATTGTACAGGTTGATCAATGCTTCAATGACTTCGAGTCTGATGCCTGAATACCCTCTTAGCAGACTATTGATTTTGAGGAGCAGAATTAATCTAACGGTCTTTTGGGATAGATATCCCCCGGTGCCGGCAGCATGGCTTCTCAGCAGGTTTACTTGGAGTTGACGTAAATTTTCACTGGAAATTCTTTGATTGGCAAGCTTCCCAAAGCCCGTATTTACTCCATATACGGTGTCCCCAGTCTCCAATATGTGTTCCACAACTTCACGTGATTTTCGCACAAGTTGCACCGATTCTGAGTTAAGTGATAATTTTGTCGGGGATTTGAGCTCTTCAAATATCCCTTGAAGCGACAATGAGTTACCATCTATAATCATATTCGTCTCACTTTAGTTTGTATTGGCATCTGCTATTCCATGCGATCTGTACCAAGCACGTATGGAATCAACCAATTCTCTTTCTGAGTTGGCTGGAACATGTGGTATGGGTGTAGAATTACGGAAATAATCACCATATCGCTTTGTGAATATTCGCTCGTCCAATGAAAGGATAGCACCAAAATCAGATGTACTTCGGATAAGTCGACCAACACCCTGTTTGTACTTAATGGCTGCCTCGGGGACGCTATAGCCCATGAAGTCATTCTCACCGGCTGCCTTTAGTGCATCGCTGTTAGCTCTGACAATGGGATCAGACGGAACCAGGAAGGGTAATTTTGCAATAACCAACAATTGGAGGGCATCTCCCCTAATATCCACTCCTTGCCAGAAACTATCCGTGGCCAGAAGTATACTGTCAGGATATTTCCTGAACTGATTGATCAAATCCATTCTGGATACACGACTTGATTGGACCAATAGACGACGTCCAGACCCTTTGATACGGTCTTCTAGTTCCTCCTGCCAGTTTAGCAACATAGTATAGCTTGTAAATAATATCATGGTGCCCACAGGATGGGTTTTCCATATTTTTTCCAGCAGAAATAGCACTTCGATGGTATAATTTTCAGCGTTTTGGGGTCCCATAAAGGTGGGTACGAATATTCTGGCCTGATCCTCATAGAAAAAGGGTGATGGATAGGTCATTTCTTTCAGACGGTCATGACCCCTCAATCCCAGGCGCTGTTTGAGGTAACTAAAACTTCCATCTATGTTGAGGGTGCCTGATGTGAAAATTGCACAGGCTAGATCTTCATAGACTCGTTCCTGCATTTGCTTGCCAATCTCGAGTGGCACCTGGACAAATTTCACGGCCACCACTTCACTCTTGGGCAAAATCTCAAACCAATAGATCAAATCTGGGTCATCAGCCGCAGCTTGTTTATCCATGACAGCCAGAGTTTGTACCATCATCTCACGCCAGGATTGAAACCTTGAACTAATTTCTGCAAGTCCTGGCAGAGTATCATCTTCCAGATCATCCAGAGACTTTTCTACGTCTCGGACCAGGTTGCTTAAGGAGGTCAAGCTGGTGATGACGGAGTACCAGATTCCACGTACAGGAGCAAATGGATCCTTCTCAGCAGTATACAACTCCTTGTATGTAAAGGTTGCTCGTTCGATATCGCGTTGTCTGGTTGCCTTGAATTCTGTAAAGAAGGCCAGCAAGGTTTTATCAAATTCTTTAATATCAGTTTCGAGCTGATCCAATTGACCTGTAATTCCTATTTTTTGCTTCTCATCAATGGGTACCAGGAGGTGTCGAAGCTCAATAGACATACCACTTTTGCTACGCCCTTTATAAAACAACTGATCCATCTGGACACGCAGGCTCTTATATGAAAACTCTGCTGCAAAAAACTGATAGGCTGTTTTCTCAAGCAGGTGGGCTTCGTCAACAATTAGTCTTTGATAGCGAGGTAAAATAGCATGGTCTGCAGCAGCATCGGCCAATAGCAGTGAGTGATTCACAACCACAATATCGGCTTTAGCTGATTCCTGACGCAATTTGCCGAGATAACAAAAATCATTGTGGGAACAGACGTTGGTTGTACAAAATCCGGGTTCACTATTCAGCTTAGACCAAACTAGTGCATTTCCAATAGTATGAAAACCATTGTGTTCGTCGATATCTCCCGTAGGTGTTTCGTGAGCCCAAACTACCAAGGTTTGAAGAGCTTCCTTCTCACGACGACTAAACCTCCAACTGATATCACGCATGGCTCTCTGCCATTTGGTTTTGCAGATGTAATTATTCCGGCCTTTCAAGAGTAAAGCTCTCACAGGCAATCCAAGTTTCTCCTGGATAAAGGGAATTTCTTTGTGAAATAACTGATCCTGCAAGTTTTTAGTATTACAACTGATAAAAATAGGTTCATCTTCTTTTAATTCATGTCGGGTAAGAACTGCTGGAATAGTGTAGGCCAGACTCTTTCCAACACCTGTGCCTGCTTCACCCATGAGAAACTCATCATTCCGCATGGCAGCTTGAATATCATACGCGAGAGTAACCTGGGTTTCGCGTGGTTCATAGCCTTCGAGGTGTTCTGACAACAATCCTTCATCTGCAAAGATCTGATCCAGATCCGGATAGCCACTATCCGCAGTGGAATGGCGAATATTTGGTTTCTGAGGTAAGGCAATTCTGGGATACTCATCCAACTCCTCCATCGGCCGTCCCGTCGCAGTCCACTCCAGCATAGCCTTGTAGAGAGGTTCATTGGGTAAATCTGTGCCATGCATGACATCAACCAGAACTTTCAGAACATCAGGTGGGAGTCGTTTCATCTCTGAAATGAGGATGAGCAGGATTTCTGCAACCATATCAGCATCATAATCAGCACGATGGGCACCCTCTTTGGACAGGCCATAAAACTCGGCTGCTGTTCCCAGCTTGTGATTGATCATGTCATATCTAAGGGTTCGAACCAGGCTCAAGGTATCAATGCGTTGATTCTTGAGGGGTATGCCATCGATGGCTTCGCGTTTAACATTTAAAAAATTATGATCAAAATAGATGTTATGAGCAACAAGAGGATGATTGCCCAGGAAATCATACAGGTCATCTACCACTTCTTCAAAAGTGGGTGAATCTTGAACCATTGCGTCAGTGATACCCGTGAGTTTTGTGATAAATTTGGGAATTCTGACCGGAGGTTTAATGAATTGCTGATAGCGTTCTGTAGCAACACCATCGACAACTTTAACTGCTCCGAATTCAATCACAAAATCAACATTGGGGTCGAGTCCGGTGGTCTCCAAGTCAAAGGAAACAAAGGTTCCAAGGCCAATACCGTTTAAATATTCTGAAAAACTCATGCCGATATCTCAGCAATATTCATGGTTATAGATATTTTCAATTTGTCCTGATCTTTCTATACCGCGGAGTAACTATATACCTGCAAATGCTCGTGTTACATCAAGCAGTATTTTAGGCTTTTCGCGCGCGACTGCGGTAAATATTTTTAAGAGCGATAAATTTTCTGAAGGCGTTTTGACGAGCCTGTGGGCAATTTTGTTCAACTGATCATCAGTTATTTGGGCTATACCCTCACCTATTCTGTAAAATGCTTCGTGTGTCTTTCCTTCTGCTTTGTGCCAGCGTTTGGGATAACCATCAAAAGCTTTCTCAGAGTAATCACCAGATTGAATGGCTAGACCAGCCACATCCCCAGCTATCTGACCACCCACCATTCCTGTAATGATGCCCCCACCCGTAACGGGATTGACCATACGAGCTGCATCACCTGTTAACATGAGACCATTTGAGGTGATTTTTTTCAACGTCTTTGCAATAGGAATGCCTCCACAGACACTTGTCAAGACACTCGCCTTCGGAAAATACTTATCCAGGAAGCCATGCAGCATGTCGTGAGCACTATGCTCTTTTGCATAGATTCCATTGATCCCCAAGCCGATATTGGCCATGCCATTACCCTTGGGAAATATCCAGAGATATCCACCTGGTGCCCAATTGGAACCGACATAAAAGTCGATCATCTCCTGGTCAACATCAATATTACCCACAGTAGCCTGATAGCCGGAGTCCATATCCTTCAGCTTGGTAGCTGTGCGTAAGCCAGCCATTCGGCCCACTCTGGATTCAACACCATCTGCTGCAATCACTAATTTTGCAGTAAGCTGCTTGTGTTCCCCCATGTATTGATACTTAACACCTCGAACACAATCATCCTCAATGATAAGTCCATCTACATAGGCACGAGTCTGTATCTCCACACCGGCTTGACTGGCCTGATTTGCCAAAGCATAGTCAAATAGACGGCGATGAAGAATAAAGCCGGCATCATCCATTCCAAAATCGATTAGAGTATTATCAGGTGAGCGCATCCGCACTTTGGAGATGGTTGTTGCTATCCAGGCTGGATCAGGTTCGATGAATTTTTTCAGACCGAAGGCTCCAACGCCCTCACCACATCGTACTGGGTAGCCAATGTCTCTATCTTTTTCGAGCATAATGGTCCTAGCACCTTGCTTTGCTGCTGCCTCAGCTGCCATGGAACCGGCAGGACCGCCACCAACAACAATGACATCATAATCAGTCATGCTCAACCTCCTCTTTTACATCGGAAGAAAGCACATCTATTGGGCAGACCCAGATACATATATCACAGTCGATGCATGTATCATGAATTATTGATATATCAGCTTCGCGTAACTCAATAGCATCTACAGGACAGACTGCCACACAGGTGCCACAAAAGTCACAACGATTGTCTTTTACGAGGATCATAATAAACCCTTTTACATATACTCAATCATTTCGGATGACATCCCTGCCCAAGCGATATGATCGATAAAGAATTAACCTGTTAAAATAGGAATCAAAGGTGCATTCTAAATGATTAAATGCACTGGATTATCCGGAGATGGGCGATTCGGTTTCTCCTCACGCATCTGGATTATTTCATTTGGCTTAGTCTACATTATCCCCAAACTATTTAACAATACCAGTGTGATAAGCACTGGAGCAACAAATCGCAGGAATAGGAACCACACGCCTTCGAACCAGGGATAAGCTTCGAACAAGTCTTCTGCGCCCTCTTTCACTGCGGTCATGACAGAAGTCCTTGACCAAACCCAACCGGCAAAAATAGCTATCATCAAACCACCGAATGGTAGCAACACGTTGGAGGCAATAAAGTCGACAATATCAAAAAATGTTTTCCCAAACAGCGTAACATCTGACATAAGGTTAAATGACAGAGCTGAAGGAATCCCTAAAAGATAAATCGATCCACCGAAAATCATTACTGCCCCTTTGCGATTCCAGCCCTTTTCATCTACAAAATAGGCCACTACCACTTCCAAAAGTGATATGGCGGATGTAAGCGCTGCAATGGCCAGCAATAAGAAAAAGAGAAAGGAGAAGTAAACGCCACCTGTCATACCGGCAAAAACTGCTGGTAGAGTTTGAAAAATTAGTCCTGGACCCGCAGCTGGATCCAGACCTGAAGCAAATACAGCTGTGAATATGGCAACACCAGCCATTATGGCTATCAGTGTATCAAGAAAAACAATCTGGGCAGATGCTGTGATGACGCTGTCCTTTTTGGACATATAGCTACCATAGGTCATCATAGCTCCCATTCCAAGACTCAGGGTAAAAAATGCATGTCCCAGAGCGATTAAAATGGATTGTCCATTAATTTTCGCCCAATCTGGAACGAGAAGAAAAGCCAACCCTTTGTCTGCACCGGGCAAGGTCATGCCACGAATCATCAGAATAACCAAAATACTCAGGAGAATAGGCATCATAATCTTGCTGGATTTCTCGATACCACCCTGGACACCCCTGACCACAATAAACATGGTCATGGCAAAGAAAATGGTGTGATACCCCAAGGTCCATGTTGCACTGCCTGAAAGGACTCCAAACAACACTCCAGCCTCCTCTGGGGAATGAAAATTGGAAAGTGAACCTCGCAGGGTTTCTATCACATAACCAATAGTCCAGCCGCCGATGACACTATAGAATGATAAAATCATAAAACCAGCGAGTACACCCAGGAATCCCACTGATAGCCACATTTTAGAGGGTGTCAGCGCTGCAAATGCACCAACTGGATTTCGCTGTGTGGTGCGGCCTATAAGGACTTCAGCAATAAGCACGGGAAAACCGATAATGCCAATACAGATCAGGTATACAAATATGAAAGCAGCACCACCATTTTCTCCAGCGATGTATGGAAACTTCCAGATATTACCCAGCCCAACTGCAGAGCCTGCAGCTGCCAGAATAAATCCAAATTTTGATCCCCACTTCTCTCTATTTTGTGTCATCTATAGGTCCTGTCTCTTTTGGTTTAATCATATCATCTTCGGTGGTGTCTTGCACTGTTTCGATTTCATATTTTTCAAAATCCCAAAGTTGGGCATCTACATAAGCATCTAGAATATTCAGGGTCCAGACGAGAGCCATCATCCAAACCTTATCATTTCTCACTCTATGAAGGGATGCGCTGGAGACATCAGCCTGGTAATCCTGTTGTGCTACAGTATACCCATAGCCATAGTAAGCGAAAGCGCCAGCAAACAAAATGGCTTTCAGTGGGTGTTTATTATACAGTTGACCACCACCAGGTACTACTGAGAACAAAAGCGCTTTACCGGGATTCTTAACACTCGAAGAATCTACATTAGCCTCGAGTTTGGTTTGGCCACTCAGCATTCCAACAACGAGCATCAATAAAACAGTATATTTCAAGAGCTATCTCATTACCTCTATTTATAAGCAACCATCTCTATTTCCACATCAGTACCCAGAGGTAATCCTGAAACTTCAACAGCGGCACGAGCCGGTGCATAATCACCTGGAAAGAATTCCCCGTAAATTCTATTCAATTCAGCATACTCCCCTAGATCAGTGACATAGATGTTCGTTTTGATAACTTTAGAAAAATCACTGCCACCAGCTTCTAAAATCGCTTTTAAATTTTGCATGACCTGGTAAACACGATCTGCGAATGATTTCTCAACTAATTTTCCCGTTTTTGGATCAAGGGGAATCTGTCCAGCTGTATAGATCATCCCATTTATTTCAACAGCTTGGTTGTAGGGTCCAATTGCTGCGGGTGCAGCATCTGTACGAATAATATTTTTCATGTTGGTATCCTATTATATTGTTGTCAGTCAGCCAGTTACATGATTGTGATCAAGCATGCATATATTCCAATTAGATCGGGATATAAGTAAGCATCTGCTATAGTCATTGTCAACTTCTCCCTGAGCAGCGCAGGCAAAGTATAGTCGCATGTTAATATTTAGGTATAGAGCGAAATCATTTCATCAAAGGACTGACGTTTACGAATCAACCGGGTTTCTCCAGAACCGTCAACCATTATTTCAGGTGAAAGCGGTCGCATATTGTAAGTGGATCCCATGGAACTGGCGTATGCACCAGCCGAGCCAATTAGCATAAGATCACCTGTATCAAATTCCGGTATATTTCTATTTCTGGCTAATGCATCAGAGCTCTCGCAGACTGGGCCCACAACATCGTAGATCTTCGTTGTGTGATCTTCGATATGTGAATAGATCGCATGGTAGGCATCATACATGGCGGGACGGATCAGATCTGTAGTGGCCCCATCAATGATGATAAAACGATGGCCACCATTCTCCTTATTACCCAGGACACGGGCCAACAAAACACCAGAATTGGCTACCAGGACACGGCCTGGTTGAATATGAAGCTGATAGTCCCCTAATTTCTCTATTGCCCTCTCAGCAATAGATTCAAGAAAGGGCGTGGTTGTTGATATGTCTTCCAAAGGATCCTCATAATTCACACCAAAACCACCGCCCAGATCAAGATTGTTGAATTTAACTCCTTCGCCTCGCAGCGATTTGGTAAATTTTTGCAGATAGTCTATAAGATCATAGAAGGGTTGGGGTTGAAGAATTTGTGAGCCGATATGACAATGAATTCCATCAAACTGGATGTGTGGAAAGGATTCAGGGTGAGTAAGGAAATAACGTACTTTTTCAGGACTCATTCCAAATTTATTCTGCTTTAATCCAGTCGAGATATGCGGATGTGTAAGGGGATCAATATCAGGATTAAGACGAAGCAAAACGACTGCTTTTTTCCCAGCGATTCCGGCACGTTTTTCCAATAATTCCAATTCAAAACGACTTTCCACATTAAAATGGTCAATATCAAAGGCCAGTGCCAAATCCAATTCTTCGACGGTCTTCCCTACACCTGCAAAATTTATCTCAGAGCCTTCAAATCCACAATATTTAGCCATCTTGAATTCACCTTCAGATACTATGTCCAACCCTAAACCATAGTTTCTGAACAGATTCAAAATAGTTGGATTTGAATTGGCCTTCATGGCGTATGAAACCTTAAACCCACGATCTATGAAAGTTTTTTTCAATACCTCGGCATTGTGCCTGAGAATCTGCTCTGAATAGATATACGCAGGGGTCCCATACTTCTCAGCTACATCCTGCAGATCAACCCCATCACAATGGAGTCGCTGGTTTATATAGTTGAAGGCCATTTTACCAGTGAACGTTCAAATTTCGATTGGCATAGGTCTCATCAACCTTACCAACAGGTGTGGAGTGTGGAGCGGTTTGCACCAATTCAGGGTTGGTTTCCAATTCCTCAGCAATTTGTTTCATGACTGATATAAAACGATCCATGGTTTCCTTATTCTCACTCTCGGTAGGTTCAATCATTAGCGCTTCTTTAACAATCAGCGGAAAATACATGGTGGGTGAATGGAATCCAAAATCAAGGAGACGTTTGGCAATTTGGAGTGCGTTGGTTCCCTTTTCTTTCTGGGCTTGAGCGGAGAGCACAAATTCATGCATACAGGTATTATCGTAGGCCAACTCAAACACATCTTTGAGCTTATGCATCATGTAATTGGCATTTGAAATAGCAATCTCAGAAATATTTCTGAGACCCTCGGGACCCAACATTCTAATATAGGTCCAGGCTCGCACTAAAATGCCATAGTTACCATAAAAGCCATGGACACGCCCGATACTGTGTTCATAGTCATATTTTAAATGATATTTATTTCCATTTAGTTGTACGCGAGGTTTGGGCAGGTATGCAGCCAGTTTATCTGTCACACCAATTGGACCGGCACCTGGACCTCCACCACCGTGTGGGGTCGAAAATGTTTTATGGAGATTCAGATGAGTAATATCGAATCCCAGGTCAGCTGGTCGTGTGATACCGAGGAGGGCGTTCATATTGGCCCCGTCCATATACATAATTCCATCGACACCATGGATCAGTTCAGAAATCTTGCTGATATTTTCTTCGAAAAGCCCCAGGGTATTGGGATTGGTGAGCATAAAACCGGCAACACGATCATTAATTTTGGACTCAAAATCTTCCAGATCGACCAGACCTTTAGAATTGCTCTTGACCTCAACCACTTTATACCCAGCCATGGCCACTGAGGCTGGATTGGTACCATGGGCAGCATCAGGAATGAGGATGATATCTTTATCATTTCCACGCAGTTCGTGATATTTACGCATAAGCAGTACACCGACTAGTTCACCCTGGGATCCAGCAGCCGGCTGGAGTGTGAAAGCAGTCATACCAGTGATGGCACAAAGTTGTTGTTCCAATTCATAGTACACACCAAGTATCCCCTGGCTCAACGCTTCGGGCTGATAAGGATGGACTTCTGCCAGGGCAGAGGCGGTCCAATCATTAATCTTGGGATTGTATTTCATCGTGCAAGACCCTAAGGGATAGAAATCCTTATCAACGTGATGATTCTTGGTTGATAGGCCAATGTAATGACGAACCAGTTCAGGTTCGGAGATTTCTGGAAGTCGTGGAGCTTCTGATCTAAGATAATTCTCAGGAATCAGGTCACTTATTGCTTTCTCTGGGACATCCAGGGCCGGGATTGATGTTGCAATATGTCCCGCAGTGGATTTTTCAATGATTAATTGAGTTTTTTTCATCCCAGGCGCTCTCCTATCAAATCAAATACTCCTTCAATTACAGTGGCTAATGCTGTTGCATCTTTACCACCTGCGGTAGCCATTTGTGGTTTTCCACCACCGCCACCACCCAGCTGCTGGCCAAGTATACGGACAATTTCACCGGCCTTCAATTTATGTTGAGCAATCACATCATCAGAAACCACACAGACCACATAAGGTGATCCGTCTATAACGGTTCCCAGGACCCCCAGACCACTTTTCATTTGTCTTACAAGTTCTGATCCAAGATCCTTAAGTGCCTCTGTGTCAGATACTTCTACCACTTCACTTAATACTTTTACGCCCCCAATGAGCTGGGTGTTTTCAAGTATATCGGTCAGGACAGAGGCCGCTTGATCAAATGACAGGGTTTTCACCTGTTTTTCCAAAGCTTTCTTCTCATCCAGCAAATGTTGCGTCTTCGTGCCAAGGTCTTCAACATCTGAAGTAAGTAAATGACGTAAATGATTGATGGTAGATCGTTCTACCCGGGCATTTTCCTCAGCGACAGCTCCAGTTACCGCCTCAATTCTGCGAACTCCGGCTGCGATGGCTGCTTCTGATTCAATACGGAAATATCCTATATCCCCTGTAGCCAATACATGGACGCCACCACACAGCTCATGGCTGTATTCACCAAACTTGACTGTGCGGACATCATCACCATATTTCTCGCCAAAGAAAGCCAATGCGCCTTCATTTTTAGCATCATCAAAACTCATATTACGGATACTGGTAGAGGTATTCTTTCTGATTTCCGCATTCACCAGGCGTTCTGCCTGGTTGAGCTCTTCAGGAGTCATCTTTTCAAAATGGTTAAAATCAAAGCGTAAATGATTATCATCCACCAGAGAACCAGCCTGTTTGACATGATCACCAAGAATTTTTCGGAGAGCTGCATTCAATAGATGAGTGGCGGAATGATTACGAATAATATTTCCCCGTCGGGAGTTATCAATAACTGCAATAACGGGTTCAGTATTGAATTCACCAGAAATCAACTTGGTTTCGTGGATAATGGAGTCGCCTTCATTGCGTGTATCGAGGACTTCCAGCTCCATATTCGCGTTATAGATACGCCCCGTATCACCTACCTGTCCACCACTTTCTGCATAAAAGGGTGTTTGAGTCAGGATAATAAAGAATTCCTTATCCGACTTCATCACCTGCGTGATGGTGGTATCCAGTTGTGGATGGGTATATCCTAAAAATTCTGAATGGGTACCAGATTCAACTTTTTCCCACTCACTACCCTGGGTATTGGTTTGCTTGAACTGGGTAGCCTGGCGTGCTTTTTCACGTTGAGAATTCATCAATGTTTCGAACGCATCCAGATCAACACCAAACCCCTGCTCTTCAGCCATGAGACTAGTAAGATCAACAGGGAAGCCAAAAGTATCATAAAGTTTAAAAACACTCTCGCCTGAAAGTGTTGTCTCGCCAATGGCTTTAGCATCCTTCACCATGCCAGTAAATTTCTGTAATCCCCTGCCCAGGGTCTGGCTGAAGGAATCTTCTTCTGATTTAATGACTTTCTGTATATAGGCGACCCTTTCCCTGAGTTCGGGATAGGCATCACCCATAACGGTCACTACAATAGGTACAAGCTTATAGATGAAGGCTTCTTGCATACCCAAATTACGTCCATAACGGGCTGCTCTACGCAATATGCGACGCAAGACATACCCTCGACCATCATTGGATGGTAGAGCGCCGTCAGAGATGGAAAATGTTAACATGCGAACATGGTCGGCAATGACACGATGTGCCATCCCTAGCTCATCACTTTTATAGCCAACTGCTGATAGGGTTGATATTTCATCCAGGATGGGAGTGAACAAATCTGTATCGTAATTGCTGTCTTTGCCCTGTAGGTAGGCAACAACACGCTCAAGACCAGCCCCCGTATCAACATGTTTCTTCGGAAGTTCAGTTAATTCGCCCTTCTGATCGCGAAAGTATTGAATAAACACCAGATTCCATAATTCCATGAATCGAGGGTTATCTGTATTCACACCTAGCTCAGGATGGGAACCATGAATGGAAGGATCACCACCAATATCGACATGAATTTCGGAACAGGGACCACAGGGACCGGTTTCACCCATTTCCCAAAAATTGTCCTTGTTGCCAAAACGTAAAATATGATCGCGAGGAATATCAGTGAGGGTTTCCCATAACTCAAAAGCTTCATCATCATCTGTATAAACCGTAGCATAAAGCTTGTCTTTAGGGATTTTCCATACTTCAGTAAATAATTCCCAAGCCCATAGAATGGCTTCTGTTTTGTAATAATCGCCAAAACTCCAATTCCCGAGCATTTCAAAAAAGGTATGGTGGTAGGTATCTCGGCCGACTTCTTCCAGGTCATTGTGTTTACCACTCACCCGGATGCATTTCTGAGAATTTACAGCCCTGGGATGATCTGCATTTTCTGTTTCCAGAAAGATGCCCTTAAACTGATTCATTCCAGCGTTTGTAAACAACAAGGTGGGATCATCGAAAGGGACCACACCTGCACTACGTACGAATTTATGATTTTTGTCTTTAAAGAACTGTATAAACTGATTACGAATTTCTTGCGATGTCATTGTGCCTCAACAAGTTAGAGATACTACTTAAATAATGTATAAAAGCTTAGCAAAGAACGCGCTATTATAGTTATCAACACCCCAATATGGAAGTGTGGAAATTGAATTATATAGTATGATTAAAAAAATGTTACGTAAGGTGGCTTGTCTCCCCGAGCGGAGTGACGAGGATAATATTCTCTGACAAATATAAAAAGCACCACCAATGGCAGTGCTTAATTGAATTTGCATTTACATGACTGGCTAGTTAATGAGTCTGAACATTCTACTAGGACGTATTTTGAAGATTCGCTTAAGAAGATTAGGTTCTGTTTGTTCCCAACTCAGGTAGGTCACTATTGCTTCACCAATAATATTCGATTCCGGGACTAGTCCCCAGTACCGACTATCGTGAGAATTGTCTCGATTATCGCCCATCATAAAGTAATGATTCTGTTCACAGACATAATGATCGGCACTTTCACCATCAATGTTAAGGTGACCTGAGGAACCGGGTTGAACCGCATGACCTTCCAGTGAAATGACATTCACAGCATGATCAAGGTTTATTTCGCTGAACACGAGTGTGTCACCTGCTGCCGGAATATGCAGTGGACCAAAATAATCCCGATTCCCAATGCCCCGGGGAAAGATCATGCGCTCATCATAAGCCTCATCATAAACATTCAACTTTGAGGCACGACCATATTCAGGCAATTCAAACTGCACTCCATCAATAAAAACATCTTTTTCAATAAGTTCCAGCGTTTGACCCGGTCCAGCGATACACCGCTTAATATAGTTCAAGCTTGGATCGTGGGGACCGATCTGAATACCAGGCCATTTATCATTGGGATAGCGAAAAATCACCACATCCCCTGTTTTGGGTTGTTCGAATCCAGGTAAACGATAGTAGGGTACTGAAAATCCAAAGTTGGTCCATGGGATACCGATCCAATCTGGTGTTCGAATACCGTAGATGAATTTGTTGCCCAGAATGAAGTCACCAATTTTGATAGTAGTTTCCATGGAGCCGGTAGGAACATTATATGCTTCAATGACTGTAGCCCTAAGGATCAGTACAGAAACGATGATATGCATTAAGCCTCGAAAAGCGCTGCTATTCCTGGACCGTTTTGCCTTTTTTTCTTTTTCACTCAAAATTCATTCTCCCGATGTTCACATCCTGCCATTTTAATGCAGTGATTCTCATTCAACGGTACATTTTTTTAAAAGTTCAGTTTTTTCTATAGACCTGATACCTGGGATTTTCTAGTAAGCGGCTCCATGGGAGGCTGTTTTCAGATCAGGCGCTCCAACCCAGCCACCGAATACCTGATCGCGGGCAATAGCATTTACCTCTCCATAGCCGTAACGTGGAGTCAATTCGTAGCCCATCGCTTTAAGCAAAACAGCTGTATCAGGACTTATGGCTCCTGGACCGTAGTGAATCACATCTGGACGCCATTGGTGATGGAATCTGGGAACATTAACAGCATCCTGTACAGGCATCTCAAAATCAACCATATTGTTGATGACCTGAAGGACTGTGGTGATAATCGTTGAACCACCCGGTGCACCGACAATCAGAACTACTTTTCCATCTTTTGCCAGAATTGTTGGCGTCATACTTGATAACATGCGTTTTTTGGGTTCAATGGCATTGGCTTTATTTCCGATAAGACCAAAGGAATTGGGTTCACCCGGCTTGGAACTAAAGTCATCCATTTCGTTGTTCAGGAGGAATCCAAAACCTTTCACAGTTACATAGGATCCAAAGGACCAATTCAGGGTTGTGGTGACACTCACTGCATTCCCCCATTTATCTACTACAGAGAAATGAGTGGTTTCCTCGCTTTCATGACCAGCGAGTTCTATACCGGCTAAGTCCTTGTCATTCAATGGGTAAATAGAATCACTTGGTGTCACGATAAGGCTATCGTAGTCAACCATCCGAAGTGTAGCGTATTCTTTTGAAAGCAACTTTTCCTGTGGAACTGTAAAGTAATCTGGGTCGCCCAGCCAGACACTTCTGTCAGCATAAGCTCTTTTCTCAACTTCAGCCAACATCTGAATGTGCTGGGCAGAGTGCCAACCTACAGAATCAAAATTCATGGGTTCCATCATGTTAAGCATAGAAATGAGGGCAATACCGCCAGAACTTGGAGGTGGCATTGATAAGACTTCCAAACCCCGATAATTGCCAATGACTGGTTTCCGGATGTGAGCGGTGTAATTCGTGAGATCTTTGAGTTTGAGCTTGCCACCATACTTTGAGCTGCTCGATATCAGCGCTTCAGCTACACTTCCAGTATAGAATCCTGCGTTGCCCTTTCTTTGGATCAATTTTAAGGTTTTTGCAAGATCTGGCTGTTTAAATATCTCCCCAGGCATATAGATCTCACCCTCACGGCAAAATATCCGTCTGGTTTCATCAAATCCCTCAGCAGCTTTATTTAGCCAACCAAAGGAGTAGGCCAGGTCATAAGGAATAGTAAATCCCTTTTTTGCCAGCTTGATGGCAGGTTTCATTACATGTTTGCGCTGCATGGATCCATATTTGTCCAGAGCTAGCTGCATACCGGCAACCGTACCAGGTACGCCAACTGCCAGTCCCCCTCGAATACTCAATTGTGGAACCACTTTTCCGCTGTCATCAAGAAACATATCTCTGTGGGCCTGTCCTGGTGCCATTTCACGATAATCGATGGCAGCTTTCTGACCATCAGCCATATGGATGACCATGAAGCCTCCCCCGCCAAGATTCCCAGCCTGGGGATGGGTTACAGCCAAAGCGTAACTGACGGCCACAGCTGCATCCACAGCATTTCCGCCTTTTTTGAGAATTTCAATGCCCGCTTCGCATGCTTCCAGATCATGAGCCACAACCACGCCGTTCTCTCCATAAATGCTGGGTTGCGTAGCCAAAGCCGATATGCTGATGATCAGACTTAACAATATAACAGACATAAATTTCATCGAGGTGTTCCTTTAAAGGGGTAAAAATGCTTCGGTGTAATGGTTTATTTGTGGTTTGGGTTCTGAAAAGTTTACGGTGATAATGTCAAATCGACATTCAGGTTGTGCCGTTTCATTTTTTTCGAGATATTTTTCAGCAATCCGGGCAATCTGCTTTTGTTTGGCAGGTGTTACCCTTTCCAGAGCAATGGTATCGTCCAGTTCACCTGCGAAACTTTTAACTTCCACAAAGATGACCTCATCCGATTTGGAGGCAATCAAGTCTATTTCACCATCACGACCTGCATGATAACTGTGTTCCAGAAGATTGTAGCCATTTCGTATTAAGTGCATTCCTGCAATGATCTCCCCCATGCGGCCGTAGGAAGATTCAAGATTGAAATACTTGTAATTCTTATTTGGGCAAGCATCTACTGGTCGAAAGCTGCGTCGATGTATAGGCGTGCGTCCCAACTCTCTCAGGGTTTCCATATGAACTTTTGAACCATAGCCCTTGTGTGACTTAAATCCGTAATCAGGGAATAGCCTATCATATGAGATCATCATGGCATCTCTGGTTGTTTTGGCAATAATACTGGCAGCACTGATTTCAGGAACCAGATCATCACCACCTATAATGCATTCCTGAGCTATCCGAAGACCAGGAATCTTATGATTACCATCGACCTGGACCTGTTTGATTTCGTAATTAAGATTGGAGATAGCCTGACGCATGGCTTCAAAGGTGGCCTGGAGGATATTGTTCCGATCTATATCCTGTTCATGGACGATTCCTACCCCAATAGACAAAGCTTTGGATTTGATCTCAACAGCTATAACATTCCGTCGTTTTTCACTGAGTTTTTTGGAATCTCTTAATCCCTCAGGGATATCCTGTGGATTTAAGACAACTGCAGATGCTACAACAGGACCCGCTAAAGGGCCTCGACCGGCTTCATCTACACCTGCTATGACTTTAGAATTCAACTGTCCTCAGCTTCCATTTGCGCTCAATATAGATGATACAGGCATGGAGGGAAGGGTTTTGAATTTGATGAGTTCAGAAGATTGGGATATTATGTAAATCAACAGTTTCCCAGGCGGGGATTTAATTGCCTGATTGTGGATCAATATCTGGGTGGGTTCAATTTCTAGGCTGGAATTCGAATCCCAGCATGGTATAGTATAAAAAAAAGCGTCAAGATGAATTGACGCTTTTTTAGGAGGTAAGTCTTTCGATCGTTAAGCTGTTACGGGGGCTACTCCAAGAACGTCCTGGAAAGCCTGGACAAACTGTTCTTTAGGAAGGGCTCCAGCAGCCATCTGTGGTTTTTCACCGAGTGGAACAAACAGAAGTGATGGAATACTGCGGATACCGAATACACCAGCGAGTTCTTGCTCAGTTTCTGTGTCCACTTTATAAACTATTACTTTGCCTTCATACTCATTTGAAAGTTCTTCCAGAACAGGCGCCACTGCTTTACAGGGTCCACACCATTCAGCCCAGAAATCGATAATACAGGGAGTATCGCCTTTATACTTCCATTCCTTCTCATTCTCGTAATCAAATACTTTATCGAGGAAATCTTGTTTGGTTAAATTTTCAGTCATTTTGCTCTCCCTTTTCGAGGCCCAGTACCAGCGCCTCATATAATTTTCATCATGTCAAATATTTCAGTTCACAGGTCTTTGAGGGATGAGGATGTGTTTGGTTACGAATTATTTATAAAAAACGTTTAACCGCAGAGAACGCGAAGAACGTATAGGTTTGGATGTATATTTTGTAGTGTAGGGATGTAGCATGCTACATCCCTACACTACAAATGTGTTAGAGGATTTCCCTGCTGATCAATGCTTGTTTGATATCAGATGGTTGCTTTACTAGAACGGTTTGGATACCCATTGCCTGGGCTGCGACGATATTTTCTACAGTATCATCGAAAAAGAGCATGCCTTCTAATCTGACCCCAATCGCAGTTGAAATAGCTGAGAATGCAGCCGGTTCAGGTTTTCTTAATCCCATATCAGAAGATACAAATATCTGATCAAATGCCTGCACCACATTGGGATAGGCAGCCCCCCAGCTGGCTTGATGAGTTGGATTAGAGTTGGTGAAAGCATAGCATGGCAGATGAGCTTTTGCAGAATAGATATAGTCCATAGTGGCTGGTATCTCACCGACAAAGATCGAGTTCCAGCCCCGGGCGATCTCCCCGTCGTTGGCCTTGAGGTGGAGCAGCTCACGTAGATAGCTAAAATAT
Source organism: Fidelibacterota bacterium (assembly GCA_018650795.1). Taxonomy (GTDB): domain Bacteria; phylum Fidelibacterota; class UBA8477; order UBA8477; family JABMPR01; genus JABMPR01. Next base: position 13,237 of record JABIFG010000272.1, on the reverse strand, counting down.
TGTTCTGCGTTAAACTCTCCACGTTCGTGCTTCTTATATGCCTCATCCATGGAAAATCGCTGACGGATCTCACTGATCGTCAGCTCAGAGAGTTTAACCCAACGTTTGAATACCTGCTCAAAGTCAATATCAATCAGGACTCCGCCCAAATCAAAGATGAGCGCTTCAACAGTGGTTTGTTTTGAGATAAGGGGCTCCTTCTTAAGTCCAGTTGGCTGGTATATAAGCAGATTGAATGTACCTATCAAACACGTGATACATCAATTTATGCTTCCATTTTAATCAGGATATTGAATTAACGATAAACTATTATTATGCCGATCTATGTAGCAGGTTTTTTCGTTAACTGCAACTTCATCAGCCAAAAAACACTAAAAAGAATACCCACACTTATCATTTGCATTCCCATTCCCGTGGAGAATAGTGACGCATTGAGCATTCCAAATGAAATCAGTGCAGCTTTAAGCAGGTAATACGCGATTTTAGAAATCAAAACAGCCAGTAGGAATTGGACACTACTGCCAAAGCGATGGAACCCTAATGACGTGATAACCCCTGTAAATATGATCAACTCGATACTGATAATTAAATTCTTGGGAAATATGGGATGTCCTACAGCGAGGGTTGAGAATATGGGCAGGGAAACTGCCATTAAAATGGCATTCCCACGGGAAGAGTATATGATGGCACCCATTAGCAATAATTTCATCGGGTCTAATTGGTAAAGCGGGATGGGTAGTAAATGGGCAAACATCACGCTGGTATATAGAGCAGTTAGTATGAAAACATCCAAAACAACAGTGGTCATACGCCCCTTTGTAAGTGCCCATAATTCAGCAGAAAGATTATGTTTGAAATCCAATTTTTATATTCCTAAGATTGTTTATCCGTTGTGGTCAAATGCATATGCTTCGAAACAAATTCACCTGATGTAAGAATCTGAGTATGGGATTCCAGCATCTGGTCTAGTTGGTCTTTTGAATGGTATCCCCACCCTGCAAAATAACAGCGTAAATCAGTGTTTTTAGAGACTTCCAGGATAGTGTCCGCATGATCATCGATGAAGATGATCTGGTTCGAACCAATTTGGTTCATCTCCAGGATATGGTTAAGTATCTGAGGTTTTCGGTAATGCTTAGTTGCTTGAAATAATTGATCAGGACCTAGTTCAATACCATGCGCATTCAGGATTAACTTAACTGAGACCAGATCTTTTGTGGTCACAATAAAGATGCAGGCAGGATCATGAATCCTCTGGAGAAATGTCTCGAGATTGGGATAAAGGGGATTGAGGGCCAGCCATTCTTCTAAATATTCTGTCTGCAGTCTCTGTCGCTGTGCATAGAAAAGTTCACGATAGACGCTACGCAAGCTTTCATGGCTTGAAGTGAATGCATCAAAATCGTTTTGAGATTTGATAGTAACCTCATCAGCAGCCGCTTTGAGCAAGTATACATAGTCCTCACCCCGCCGAATAAAACTCCGGGTCCTCTCAAAGGTCTGAATTTCCTCACTTGAGAATTGAGAAATATCGGTTCTAAAAACTGAGTCACCTTGCTGGCGGGAAAAGGCATTGAAAGCGGTTGCCAGGCATTCCTTGATACTGTCAGAAACGACTCCATCAAAATCCAGGGCTAAATATTCCACGGAACTCATAGTAGCTTCTACAAAGTTGAAGTTCCCTATCTTTGCACTCGAGCGGAGCCTCCCTTCGCAAAGGCCTCTACTTCTGGAAGTCTGGCCATGGTAACGTCACCGGGAAAAGTTGTTGATAAGGCTCCATGTGCCCATCCCAGTCGCAGGACTTCATCGAGATCACGACCATCGAGTAAACCGTAAATTAAGCCGGATGCAAAACCGTCTCCCCCGCCAATGCGATCAATCACTCCCAGCTCACAAGTGGGACTAATGGCTTGCTGTCCCTTGGTCCAGACCACCGCACCCCACTGATGGCGATTAGCCGACTCAACTTCGCGCAGGGTCGTTGCGACCATTTTAACATTGGGATAATCCCGGTTCACGTCTGACATCATCTGAAAAAACTTTGATGTGTCTAATTTGGATTTTTTCTCAACATCAGGACCCTTTACGCCCAAGCCCATCTGCAGGTCTTCTTCATTACCGATCAAAACATCAACATGTTGCACAATTTTTTTAAAGGTTGCTTGAGCCTGAGCAAGACCACCCATTGACTCCCACAGTTTTCCACGGTAGTTCAAATCAAAGGAAGTCACTGCACCATGACGTTTGGCAACTTGCATAGCTTCAATGATTAGCTCTGAAGTGGTCTCTGACAATGATGCATAAATGCCACCGGAATGGAACCACCGCACACCTTTGCTAAAGATGTCTTCCCAATCGAAATCACCTGGCTTGAGCATCGCACCAGCTTCATTTGCGCGATTGTAGAATACTACGGGAGGCCTGACACCATAGCCTACATCACTATAAACTGTGGCAATATTGGGACCTCGGGCACCATCATGTTCAAAATGCTTATAAAAGGGTCTGACGCCCATTTCCTGAACCCGAGTATGGACTAATTCACCAATACCGTAATTCACCATAGCCGTCGCTATTCCCGTTTTTAAGCCAAAACAATCCGCCAGATTTGCGGCGGCATTGTATTCCCCACCTGAAACGTGAATGTTAACTGACCGTGCTTTACGGAAAGGGATCCGTCCTGGATCCAAACGGTGTACCAGGGAACCCAGAGAGAGAAAATCCAATTCACAGTCATCTTGTCTGATTTTTATTTCAGCCATTATTCAAAACCCTCACTATTAGTATTTAGTCGATACAGCATCTCTCCAGCTTTCGGAACGTACAAGATGCCCTCGTCTTCTTGATCGATATAATCTTCAACATTAATTGTGGCAGGATCACGATAGCCCAGATTGATCTTATGGCAGGTTGCCTCAGAAATTCCAGTTGCCAGGATCACATTAATCCGTCCGTGCTCGACCCCATTCTCGTAAGTGCCGATTCCTCGGACGTGAGTTGAATGAGCCATAACACCACCAGGGATATCCTTAAAACGGTGGGGCTGTTTTACAAAATAATCTCGAACATGATACCCGATCTTTTCGATTATGTCCCCGTGGGACACAGATACCTCGGTGATATGTGGTGCGTAAATTATCAAATCACCGCCATCGGCAACGACCTGCTCAAGTTTGTACATACATTTCCCACCAGTCCATAGATCATCATACATCAGTGGTGCTCGCGAAAGTACAGTGTGATAGCTTTTTGTCTCATAACTGATGTGCAATTTATCTGACAGATCAGAAGCTGCCTCCCAGGCTGCTTCAGGGGTCCCAATGTACAATCCTGCCAAGCCACGTCCCTTCACCACTAAACTCATACAACGCCGTTCCATCGGTAAAAATGCAGCTGCGCGATCAACCACAGCTCTTACCGGCGTGTATTTATTCCCTATAATCAAAGGATTCGTGATCAAAGCACCCAACCAATGAAACATGTCGATGATCTCCTGCCCTGCAATACCGGGAAAGAGATATTTATTACCACCAGAGAAACCAACCACCTCATGGGGAAAAGTAGGACCGATGATGAGCAACAGATCATAATCATAGATCATTTTATTGATGGTGACATCAACCGCAGCATGCATGCGTCCATCGGAAAGCTCCAGGACTTCTTCCTCAGAAAATGTGCCGGCAACTATCAATTGATCTGGATTTTTCCATTCATGATTGAAAAATCGTGCTTGTGGATAGTGAGCTGCTCGGTCAGACTGGCTAATGCCAACTCGCTTATTAATGGCTTCCTCACTCAAGGGTTGATGGGTACCCAGAGCTATGATAAAGTCCAATAATTCCACACGTTCTGCCAGTTCAGCATAAACGGTTCTGAACATGACATCAATGGGAGCTGTTCTGGTTTGATCAGGAATAATGCAAAGCACTCTTTTGCCTTCCATATCATCATCAGAGAATGCGTTATGCACCAACTTGATGACCTGCATTTCCGTAAGCAAACGATCCGTGTATCCTTTACCGATCATTCTCCTGATACTCCCGCTGATAGCAATGTTATCGTGTTACTGTTGACCATGCTTGAGGTGATATCTGATATCCTTCGACTTAGGGCTTCGACAAGCTCAGCCGCCGGTGAATCTAGTCGATACTGTAGCTTAGACCACATAGGTTGAGGCAGATGTGTTGCCACCCCGCCCAGTCCAGTTGGTATGAAAAACTTCACCACGTGGCTTATCCAAACGTTCATAAGTGTGAGCACCAAAATAATCCCGCTGTGCCTGGAGCAAGTTCGCCGGTAGCCTTTCTGATCGATAACCATCATAATAGGCTAAGGCAGAGCTGATAGCCGGCATAGGCACTCCCAGTTCCACGGCTTTGATGACCACTCGTCGCCAGGCAGCTTGAGCGTTGGTGACCGCATCCCTGAAAAAAGGATCCAGCAATAGATTATTGAGATGAGGATTCGTATCAAAAGCACCTTTGATTTTACCAAGAAAGACGGATCTTATAATACAGCCTCCCCGCCACATCATGGCAATCCCGCCATAATTGAGATTCCATTTATAGCTTTTAGCTGCAGCCTGCATCAACTGATAGCCCTGGGCGTAAGAAACGATCTTAGAGGCATACAGGGCTTCTTCAAGGTCAGCAACAAAAGCTGCTTTTTCACCTGTAAACTTTACTTCAGGACCCGTAAGTACCTTGGCCGCCTCGACTCTTTCATCTTTGATTGCTGAAAGGCAACGGGCAAAGACTGCCTCACCTATCAAGGTCAGGGGCATGCCTTCGTCCAGAGCGGCGATCGCCGTCCATTTCCCCGTACCCTTTTGACCAGCGGTATCAAGAATAAGATCAAGAGTTGCGTCTCCATTCTCATCCCGATAGCCCAGGATATCTCTGGTTATCTCGATCAGGTATGAATCTAATTTTCCCTGGTTCCATTTGGTAAATACAGCCTCCATTTCCTCGTTATTCATGTTCAAGCCGTATTTCATCATCTGATAGGTCTCAGTGATCATCTGCATGTCACCATACTCGATGCCATTGTGGACCATCTTCACAAAGTGACCTGCTCCATTCTCACCTACCCATTCACAACAGGCATCACCCTCATCTGTATGGGCTGATATCTTCTGGAAGATCGATTTAACCTCTGCCCAGGCCTGATTGGATCCACCAGGCATGATTGAGGGTCCTAACAGGGCACCCTCTTCGCCACCGGAAACTCCCGTACCGATATAGAGTAATCCCTTACTTTCAACATATTCTGTCCGCCTGATGGTGTCAGGAAAATGAGAGTTACCACCATCAATAATGATATCCCCCTGTTCCAGAAAAGGAACTACCTGGTCAATAAAAGCATCCACTACTCCACCCGCTTTGACCATGAGCATGACCTTACGCGGACGCTCCAGCCCCTCGCAAAAATCCTCTAGACTGTGATAGCCCTGGATATTTTTCCCCTTAGCACGATCCCCTAAAAAATCATCCACTTTACTGGTGGTTCTATTATAACAGGCAACCTGAAAGCCCTTGCTCTCCATATTCAAGATGAGGTTCTCCCCCATGACCGCCAAACCAACCACTCCAATATCTGCTTTTTTATTCCCCAATTTTAACTCCATTTAAAATTTGTGTTTCCATTAATTCAATTTTTCCAATTTGTCTTTACCTGGAGTGAAACGATTGACCGGCTTGATGCTGTCTCAGTAACCCACGACTTAAGTCGTGGGTTACTGAGCAACTGAGAAGTCGAGAACCGTTTCAACGGTTTAATATTATAGACAGGCACTAATTAAACCCCACTGTATGCTGAAAAACCACCATCAACTGGAACAACGATACCTGTTACAAATTTTGCGGCATCAGAAACCAGCCAGGTAGCAGTTCCAATCAGATCTTCCGGATCTCCAAACCTTCCCTGTGGAGTGTGATCAATGATCTGCTGTCCTCTTTGGGTTAGCTCACCATTCTCTTTGTCCGTCAATAAGAAACGATTCTGTGCAGTCAGGAAAAATCCTGGTGCCACAGCATTAACCCGGATGTTGGGTGAATACTCCTGAGCCATATGCACGGCCAGCCACTGGGTAAAGTTTGAGACAGCTGCTTTAGCTGCCGAATAGGCTGGAATGCGTGTTAGAGGTGTAAACGCATTCATTGATGAAATATTTAAGATGCACCCACTCTTTTTGTCAGCCAGATAACGTCCAAATACTTGAGACGGTAGAATCGTCCCACTCAGGTTCAACCCTGAGACAAATTCCAGGCTTTCCTTGGGTATATTAAAAAATGACATATCTGGACCCGTTGTGGCTTTGGGATGATTCCCTCCAGCCCCATTTACCAGAACATCGAGACTACCCATTTCGGCAATGCAAAAGTCTAATGCTGATTGGATACTTTCAGGATCAAGCACGTCGATTCTTGCTGCAAGGTGCTGTGGTCCTAATTCTTTAGCAAGCGACTTTGCCCGCTCTATATCAAGATCCAGGATTAGTATCCGTGCCCCAGCCTTGGCATAACCAGTTGCCAGAGCAGCTCCCAACACCCCGGCACCGCCAGTAATAGCGATAATTTTATTCTCTAGATTAAATGCATTTGTTGGCATGCTGAATCCTTTCATAAAATAGGTAAATATGCATGACTAATTCGATTTATAATTTTGGTCATCACTTTTAAAGGATCTGTTTAAGAGGACGATGGGATGAATGGTCTCGATGTCGGTCCCCTGCTCAATTTGTATCTGGCAAGTTCCACAGCCGGAAACTGCCAGCTGCGGATCGGCCTTTTTCAGGCTCTCGAAAAGTGGCTTTCCAATTTCCATGGATTGTTCATATTTTCCATTTTTCATTCCATAGGTACCGGCTATCCCACAACAGGAGTCATTGATCTCTCGCAGATCGATATTCGGGATTCGTTTTAATAGATCTTTGGGTGAGAATGAGTTTTTTTGACTCTTCAAGTGACAGGGCTCATGATAGGCGATACTGAGTTCTAGCGGCTGAAATTTATCATCATACGCTCCCGTTGAGAGTACCTCACCGATAAATTGATGAATATCGACGCTCACTTCAGCTACTTTGGCAACATCTTCACGGTCTGGAAAAAATGTTCCGTATTCATCCATGAAAGCATAGCCACAACTGGCGGCAGTAAAAACAATCGGAATCCCCTGTTTTGCATAGGGTAGTAGAATTTCCATATTTGCATCGAGATCCGATTCTAAACCTGCAATGTTTCCGTATGACAACTTAGCAATATTGCAGCAACTCCATTCCGGATGGATGATGGAGTAACCCAATTTTTCCAGGATTTGCTGGGAATGAAATAATTCACCCTCAGGATCGTTATAATTTGCCGCACATCCGGTCCAGAGTACGACCTGATTGTCAGGTCCAACCACTTGGTGTTGACCAGCATCGGTTATAGCCGATGATCTTTTAAATTCAGGTAAGCTTCGTTTTGGATGGACTCCAATGGTTTTAGATAGAACAGATCGAAAAAAAGTGTTATTGACGGTCCAATTTGAGAGGGGTGCAAATAATCTGCCCAGATCATTAAGGGTTTTTCCGTTTTGGAGCAATTTTTCTTCTGATGTGTAGGCAATTGTCTGACGTATTTTTGTCTTTGCAGCGACGACCATTCCAGGAATATCAACTCCCGTAGGGCAATCCGTCAGGCACTGACCGCAATTTAGACAAAGATCCATCATATCTAAAACAGCCTGATCTTTCCATAATGATTCGTTTAAATCGTCTTTTATGAATCCCCTCAGAATATTTGCTTTGGCACGTCCCGTAGTGGATTCATCTCCTGAAGCCAGGAAGACTGGACAATAGGTCCGGCAAGTTCCGCACCCATGGCATTTCTGAATCTCATCAAGCCATTTGGCCGAATCGAGTATGGAATCGTTGGACACATATTCCATATCCGGAGTATAGCGGAAATGTTGATTCCAACGCTGATCCTCTTGCGGAATAATAATGCCTGGATTTAGAATATTCCGGGGATCAAAGACTGATTTTATAGCTTTGAACAGGGGTATTAATTCTGGATAAAGGTCTTTCAGAAAGGGAGTTCTCAACCGACCATCACCATGTTCGCCTGATAGAGTCCCCCCTAATTTGATGACCAGATCAGTAAAGTCCTGCATGAGTTGAACAGCCCGGTTCATTTTCTCTGCATCCTTTACATCCAGCATAGGACGAATATGTAAATTACCGTCCCCGGCATGTCCAAACATCACATAATCAATATTGGCGTTATCCAGAATGGCTTTGCATTGCTTAAGGAATTGTGGAAATACATCGGGGTGAACAGCAGCATCCTCGATAAATGAGAGGGGTTTATCGCTACCCTCCACACGATGCAGAATGGCAGCAGCGGCTTTACGGACTTTAAACAGATCCAGAATATCCGCTTCGTTTAATGCCATATCACCAATTTGTCCCAGGGCTTTCTTGGTAATGACGGTTTGTAATATCGCAAATTTATGCTTCAAGGAGTCAATGGAGTCGGTATCCTCAAATTCCACATAGAGTAAATACTCGACATTTTCGGGAAGATGTTTTTTCATTTCTGGTTTGTAATCAGTAGCCAGTTTGAGGAATGATGAATCAACGAATTCGATAGATGAAGCGTCTAGTTTTCGAATTTCCTGAACAGCGACACCCATATTGACCAGATCGCTAAAATAGAGTGAAATCACGCCCCGATATGGGATCTTGTCCACTACATCAAGATTGGTTTCGGTAAAAACGCCCAGGGTTCCTTCACTACCGGCAAATAGTCGAGCTAGATTTAGATGGGTGTCCGTCAATACATCCCAAACCTGATAACCCGAGGCATTTTTAGTTACATTTCTCTTCGAAGAACTAATTTTTGATTGATACTGCTCCAGCAGATTGCGAATTTTCTGATAATATCCTTTATGAGACTCCGGTAATTGATCAATTTCGTCCAACAATACATTTTTTGCTTCAAACTTCTCACCATTGGCCAGGACCATTTTAACACTGTTCACATGTCGGTTTATGTTCCCGTGGATAATCGAATGGGGACCTGCTGAATTGTTGGCCAACATTCCGCCCAGGGTACAGATATTCCCTGAACTTGGATCAGGACCAATCTTTTTGGAGTAAAGCAGCAATTGGCTTTGAAGCTCGTCCAGAATAGTACCACATTCAACTGATACTGTATTGTCAATGAGAGGATCAATTCGCGTAAAATGTTTTGAAATATCAAGGACAACGGCGCGATTTACGGTCCCACCGCTTAAGCTGGTGGCTGCCCCTCTCGGTAAAATCGGTATTCTATGCTTGTGACAGATCTTAAGAATCTGTGATATCACTGTAACAGATTCAGGAACAATGGCAACCAATGGCGTCATCTCATACATACAGGCTGCTGTGCTAAATAGCTGAAGTTCTAGCGGATCAGATTTAACTTTTGATCCTAATTTATCGATTAATTCTTGTTGCCAGTTTTCCATAGGTTCAATTATTCACGAATTTGTTTTCTTTCAGCGATGAATTTATGCAAGGTATCATCATGACGATTCAAAAAAATGGAATAGCCATCAATGTCATTCTTTTGCAGAAACTGCAGAATGCTCTCGTTTTCACCTATTTCCAGGAACGAATGTCCATCAGAGTTTTCAACAAGTCGCACCGAGCGGGCAACAGCTTCATTCAACATAGCTAACTCAAGTTCCAGGTTTGCTTTTCCCAATCTGAGGTTGGTATTATTAATCTCCAGAGCAAACCCGTATTCCAGGGCTAGATCTATCAAGTGGGTCGTTGGAAGTGGAAAAGGAATAATATTGGGATGGGTAAAAATATCCAATGGATAACGCTTTAGATAATTCTCCAGTGCCTGTATGTTTTTTTGGGGAGATTGCGCTGATAGTAAGTCTTCTGCCATATCATGGAAACCAGCACTCACCAAATCGAATTTAGAGATATAATCCCTGGGGATATCGCTATCACCATCAATATTCAGTATATTTGCTTCAATACCAGCTAATACCTTTATGGGTACGCCCTTGGTACTGTGGATAACGGGTGGGACGCGAGATTTATCAGTAATAACACCAAAGACCATTGTTTTACCGTTGGCAGAGCCATGGTCACTGATATTCACCAGATTCATCCCTTTATCTGCGGCAATATTGACGATTTCCATAAGACTATGAATTCCGCAAAGAGATTGTAATGAGTGGATATGAAGATCATTTCGAATCATGGAGTATCCTTATGTGAGCCTACAGAACTCTAGAGTATTTGAGGAATATAGAATGATCTTCCTCTGTGTTCTGAAATGAATTTGCCGGGTTATGTTGATATACGAATTGGACAGTGCCGAACGGTGGCTCATAGCGATAGACAAAGATGATCTGAATATCCTGCTGTTCGCTAGATGTGTTCAATTGATAAAAACCTTTCAGATAGATATCCTTTGTAAAGAATTGGTTTACACGCAAGAGATGGATCTGACTGTTTTCGTTTTCAGGATCTGGTGCAAAATGGATACTCTGTAAGCCATACTGAGCCGAGAATGATGTTGTAAAGATGTAACCTATTTCACACTCAACCAAATCAAAGTCCAAACCGTAGTTCTTCCCGGTCTCATAGTTAACAATAATTGATTTGAACTCATCCTTATTATAGCCGAATTCAAATCCATTGGATATGTTATTAAACTCCCTCTCATCATCAAGCTCGTAGCCTTCTTCATAATCATATTCCAGGCTAAATCGGTTGGTCAGCTCAATTCCCAGGGACTGTTTGACTTCCCAGGAGCGTAGTGTACCTGCCTGGGACCAGAATATGTTGTAATTGGATTCGTAGTTGAGCTTATCAATATTGAATTCGCGGATCCAGATCTCCCTTTCCAGAGCCGAATCAAATTCTTTACGATCATCATCCTTGACATAACCAATCCCATTCACGTTCTCTGAGAAATACTCGCCCAGATTTGTGTAACGAATATGAAAATGTCCGGTTGGTGTATCATAACTGGGTCTAAAAAAATAAGCCATATTCCCAGTATCATGGCTACCATAACTATTCGAGAATTGGGTGGTCATACTCAACTCATCATTAAATATGAGATTTGCATCAATGCCCAAGGAACCTTCATTTGAATTCTGAGAGCGCTTATTTGAATTCATAAGACTAATGTTGGAGGATTCAAAAATGTTGCGTTGCAACCTGCCAACTGAATAGCTGACTAGATCTGAATCATTTTTTGTGATGGCTGACAGTCCTGAAAACGTGTAATCACCGGTCCTACCCAGAATCCTTGCTCCACCAGCTATATCATCAATTCGGCGTGAATAGAAGGTTTTGATCCGTTGACCATATAATTCATTGCCTTCAATAAAGAAGGGGCGCTTCTCCTTTAAGGATAATTCATACTTTGTTAGGTTGATCTCAGCTTCATCTGCCTCTACTGTAGCAAAGTCTGGATTGATAGTGGCGTAGCCATAAACTTGGGGTGTGAATTTATACAAAACATCCAGTCCCAAATCGGCTTCCACATTATTGGTTTGATCGATAACTCCAAGACCATAACCAATAAGTCTTATTTTTTTATCTGGTCGTGTGACGTTTAAGTTGCTTAGCAGTCCCGCCTGAGAGACTTGAAAAGCATTCATATCCGGGATGGACCAATAACTACGTTCTCTATTTCTTGGACGAGATCGTCCAAAATTGATACCCCAATTTTGTATCTTCTGTGATTGATATTTTAGGGTAGCGAAAGGGATTGCAATTTCAGCTGACCAGCCCGTATCTGTCCGTCGTGCTTCGGAGATCCACTTTCCGTCCCAGGATTCATCTTTAGATTTCCCATCATTGATGATAGTACCATCGGCTTGCGTCCCGAGCATGTTTGTGGAGAAGTAATAGGCCGACTGCTTATCATGGTAGGTATCCAATATGACAATTACCGCATCATCATTTTCTAAATCCGAATCACGATTAGTCAATTGGGAAATAATATCGTTACCTTCCTCCATTTCGAAAGCAAAGTATAGGTATTGATCATCATACAGGACTCGAACGCTTGTTCTTGCTCCAGATGGCTGACCCCACTTGGGTTCATATTGAATAAAATTCTGCGCCAATGCGGCATTATCCCAAACCGAATCATTAATATCTCCATCAATAATCGGTGCTATATCATGCCTAACTGCTTCTATAGTAAATGGGGTTTGAGCAGATAATATTTGCATCAAGACGACATTGACTACAAGGAATAATCTAAATGGGGTGTGTTTTTTCAAGAATTTATCACAAACTCATGATTGATTGAGTCAGCTCTATATACTTGACAGGGATCATTTTTCATGGAAGGCTGCTAGGATCTCCCCGAAATAGATCCGGTGATAATCTTTAGCCTCGTAGATGTCGTGGATCTTCTGGTCTATAAAGCCATCTGGATCCATGTCCTGTCGATAGATCGTCTGACATTCAAGTATGAGATTAGCTTCGTTATAGGATGGTGGTGCAACGATTTTTGAAGGTTTTATAGTGAAATCAGTGTGCCCTAATTTGTCTCCATCACTACCAGAAATAGTTCCCATAATATTTAAATCAGCACGATACTTTTCTGGGAAAGCACACAAGGTGAATGTCTCTGATCGATCCATAAACCCACGCGTATGCCGTTGAGGTCTTACAACTACCTGCGCAAATGGTTTCTCCCACATGTAGCCGACACTGCCCCAAGCCACTGTCATCATATTATAATCATCACTGCTTCCGGATGTCAGTAACAGCCACTGGTTCATCCACAGGTCAACTGCTTCTATAGATAATTCTGCTGGATCTATTTCGTTCATCATCATTACTCCGATTCTATGATTGCTTGATGGCTCAATCCACGTCTGCAAGCAATAGTTGAAGGTGTTTTCCTAAGTGTATGGCCAGAACCTCTTTATACAGTTCTTTATGCATCAATAAATTATTCATGATCAATTCTTTGAAAAAGACACCTCTTGAATCTTGCCCCCCTTTTAAAGTAGATCCAAAGGTCACATGAAGGATTTGCCGTCCTGGCACTTGGTCCAGGTATACATCTTCCAGTTCTGCAGCTGCTAATTTCTCAGGAACCATTGAAAGCTGTGCTGAAACATGATAAGTCTTTTTGTCAGTTTCAAAACGATGTCTGGCAAATCCGATGATCTCTCTGAATAAAGGGATATCAGTCCTGCAAATAACCCGCAGGGC